>CANMFY010000001.1 GCA_947497305.1 Candidatus Pelagibacterales bacterium
CTTTACCATTTTTGTCTTTACCAAGCGCATCCTTATAAAGATCAAACGTCATTGAACCTGCGATAGCGTAAGCTACAACAAGTGGAGGTGATGCTAAATAATTTGCCTTAACTTGAGGGTGCACTCGTCCTTCAAAATTTCTATTTCCTGAAAGGACTGAGGCAACATATAATTCACCCTTTATAATTGCATTACTAATATTATCATTCAATGGTCCAGAGTTTCCAATACAAGTCGTACAACCATATCCAACTAAATTAAAACCTAATTGATTTAGATAAGTATCAAGTCCTGCTTTTTCTAAATAATCTGTAACTACTTTTGAACCTGGCGCTAGTGAAGTTTTAACCCAAGGCTTTGAAGACAATCCTTTTTCAATTGCTTTTTTAGCAAGAAGTCCTGCAGCAATTAAAACACTAGGGTTGGAAGTATTTGTGCAAGATGTGATTGCAGCAATGACAATATTTCCATCTTTTAATTTATAATTTGCATTTTCAACTGCATATTCTTTTAACGCAGTTCTTTTTATTGTTTCTTTAAAGTTTCTATTAAAATCTTTTGCAGCATCCGTTAATAAAACTTTATCTTGTGGACGCTTTGGTCCTGCGATTGTTGGAACTACTGTGCTCACATCTAAACTTAAAGTATCCGTAAATACCATGCCAGAACTAGTCCATAGCCCCTGCTCTTTCGCATAAACCTCTATAAGTTTAATTAAGTCTTTATCTCTTCCAGTAAATTGTAAATATTTTAATGTCTCTTCATCAATTGGAAAAAATCCGCATGTCGCTCCATATTCTGGCGCCATATTTGCAATAGTTGCTCTGTCTGCAAGGGATAAATTTTTTAAACCTTCGCCATAAAATTCTACAAATTTTCCAACTACGCCTTTTTGTCTTAACATTTGTGTAACTGTTAAAACTAAATCTGTTGCAGTTGTGCCTTCTGGTAATTTTCCTGTAACTTCAAACCCAATAACTTCTGGAATTAACATTGAAATGGGTTGTCCTAACATTACAGCTTCAGCTTCAATTCCACCAACCCCCCAACCTAAAACTGAAAGACCATTGACCATTGTTGTGTGACTATCAGTGCCTACTAAAGTATCTGGATAAGCGGTTAATTCTCCGTTTACTTCTGAAGACCAAACTACTTTTGATAAGTATTCTAAATTAACCTGGTGACAAATTCCTGTTCCTGGAGGAACCACTTTAAAATTATCAAATGCTTGCTGACCCCATTTTAAAAACGAATATCTTTCACCATTTCTTGAAAATTCTTTTTCAACGTTTAAGTCAAATGAATCTTTGTTTGCATAATTATCAACCATTACTGAGTGATCGATGACTAAATCTACTTGAGATAATGGATTAATTTTTTTTGGATCTTTATTTTTTGCTTTTACTGCATCACGCATTGCAGCTAAATCTGCAACCGCTGGAATTCCTGTATAGTCCTGCATTAAAACTCGAGCTGGACGATATGCAATTTCAGTATCTGATGTTTTAGTATTTAACCAACTTTGAATGGCATTAATCTGTGTCTTATCAACTGTCTTGTTATCCTCATATCGAAGTAAATTTTCTAATAAAACTTTAAGGGATTTTGGAAGTTTGCTTATATCTTTAAGGCCATTGTTCTCAGCCTGTGTTAAACTATAAATAACATAATCTTTTCCATTAACTTTTATTTTTTTTTTTGATTTAAAAGAATTTATTTCGCTCATTAGAAAATTTTGAATTTTTTACTATCGCAAACATATAACTTCAACGGTTTATTTTCATTTTTTGGTAACTCTTGGCACTTACCATTAAAACACACACTCCAATTCTTTATATTCGTCTCAGATGTCGCAAGTAGAATTTCATCCTTTGTGCTTACTTTTGGACTATAAACATACCATCCTTTTACTAATTTTGAATTCTCAGGCGGTTCCATGCCGGCACCAGAACCTTTAATGCGAGCTTCAACAATTTTAAGTTTGGAATTAATAATTTTCCAGTCTTCCTGCCACTCAGTTTTTTCAACAGAATGAAACCATGTCAAAGTAAAAAAAGAAACTGCAAAAGTTGTTATTTTGGTTCCTGCTAAAACACAAAGACTCATTAAGTTTTTGAATTTACCCTTCTAAATTTTAGCCATCTGTAAATTATAAATAATATCATTAACCCAAAGCCTAATTCATCAGTAATTGGAATTGCAGCTATCAGTAGTATGGAAACACAAAGACAAATAATTCTCTCAAGTATATTTAGTGGCGCGTTCATATAACCAACGGCGCACATCCCTAAAAATAACATTGCGATAAGAGCTTTAATTGAAATATAGCTGACGGAAGTTATAATAGTAAAAACATCTTTGTTTTCAAGTCCCTGCAACATCAATTCTGGACTATAAACCGCCATAAAAGGTACAACAAATCCTGCCACTGCTAATTTTACTGCTTGTAAAGAAATCTTAAAACCACTTTCCTTTGCGAACGGAGCTGCAGCAAAACATGCCAAAGCAACTGGAGGTGTCAGATCAGCCATAATACCAAAATAAAATACGAACATATGACTAACAAGAAGCGGAACGCCTAATTTTAATAAAGCTGGTCCAGCGATCGCAGATGTTATTATATAATTTGGTATAGTTGGAATTCCCATTCCAAGAATAAGACAAACAATCATTGTTAAGATTAAGGATAATAACAAACTGTTTTCTCCGACTTTTATTATGTACTGACCAAAAGTATTTGCTGCACCTGTTAGTGTTAATGTACCAATCACCACTCCTATTACTGCACATGCAACGCCAACTGGTAAAGCAGCTTTTCCACCTTCAGCAAGAGCGTCTCTACACGAAAGTAATGTTTCTCTGCCACCTTTAAATACAAAATTAATAAAAACTAATATTGATATTGAAATTACGATAACTTTTATTCCAATTTCAAAAAATGATGCGGAGACTAAACCTAATATAATCCAGAACAGTACTCTTTTGTAACTCGAAAGCTTACCCGCTATCGGAGCTCCGAGAATTAAAAAAACTACAAAAGCTAGACCAATAGTCCCAGCATATAAAGGAGTAAAACCTGAAAAAAGTAAATAAACTAATATGATTAAAGGAATAGTTAAATACCAATTTTTTTTTAAAGCTTGATAAGCAGAGGGAAGTTGATCTTTGGGAATTCCAAGTAAATTTTTCTTACCTGCCTCTAAATAAACCATCCACCAGCATGCTATATAATAAAGAATTGCAGGTATAATTGCAGCTTTTACTATTTCTATATATTTTACGCCTAAAGTTTCTGCCATAATGAAGGCAACTGCCCCCATAACCGGAGGCATAATTTGTCCCCCCATGGATGAAGTTGCCTCTACGCCTCCCGCAAAAGCCGATGAGTAGCCATACTTTTTCATTAAAGGTATTGTAAATTGACCTGATGTTACAACATTTGCGATTCCTGATCCTGAAATTGTTCCCATTAACGCAGAAGATGCAACGCATACTTGAGCTGGACCGCCCCTTGTATGACCAAACAAACCTAAGGCGACATCATTAAATAATTTTATCATTCCAGCACGCTCCATAAATGAGCCAAACAAAATAAATAAAAAGACAAAAGTGCTCGAAACATAAGTTGGAATTCCATAAATACCCTCTGTTCCATAGCTCATATGTTCAACGATTTGTCTAAAATCATAGCCACGATGCTGAAGCATCCCAGTCAAGTAGTTGCCAAAAAAACAATATAATAAAAAAATTCCTGCGATTAACGAAAGGGCATAGCCCATAACTAACCATGCGGCGATAAAAACAAGAATAACTGCTGTTACACCAAAAATTATATCTATTAACAGTAAGTCAGTAGTACGAATAAGAAGAGCGTCATACTGAACAGTTTGATAAATTGCAACAAACAAACTTAAAAGTCCCCCTGCCCAAGAAATAATTTTTAAAAATTTATTATTTTTTTTAAGTGCACAAACTAACGGTAATGCCAATAACCCTAAAAAACCTACATGCACTGCTCTTAATATTTGACTTGGTAAATCTAATAAATGTGCAGCGGTTACAACTTGAAAAACTGAAAACGTGATAGCAATATAAAATAATACTTTTCCCTCAAAAGAGCTTGGAAAACTTGCAATAGAAGGATCGTAATATTCAGCCGAGCTAAACTCGGCTGAGTCTTTAGTGGTATTTTGGTTTTTATTCACTCTTCCAATCTAAACCAATAGAAATAATTAGTTTATTTTTTGGTACTACTTAATTAACCCCTTTTCCTTGTAATATTTTGTAGCGCCAGGATGAAGAGGTAGTGGCGGATTACTTGCCGCATCTTTCACATTGATATCTTTAGCTGCAGAATGTGCTGCTACTAAAGCTGGAAGATTCTCATAAAACAACTTAGTCATTTGGTAAGCTGTTGCATCAGATACATCTTTTCTTGTAACCAAATAATTTACAATTGCTGTTGTGCTTACAGCTGCAGTTTGTCCTTTATAAGTTTCGGCAGGAATTGTTCCTGGAATAAATGGAGCTCCCATTTTTTTAACAACATCCGCAGGGACGGCTACAACATTTATTTCAACAGAGTTTGCTAAATCTTTAAGTGAAGCAACACCCAGTCCGGCTGATTGTAAAGTTGCATCTAATTGCCTATTTTTAATAAGCTCAACTGATTCAGCAAAAGGTAAATACTCAACTTTACCTAAATCTTTATAACTCATGCCTGCAGCAGCAAGAACTGCGCGTGCATTTAATTCAGTTCCAGATTTTGCGGCACCAACAGAAATTCTTTTTCCTTTTAAATCTGCTAAAGTTTTTATATTAGATCCTTTTGAAGCAACTATTTGAACGTAATTTGGATAAATAGCTCCAATAATTCTCAATTTGTCCAATTTGTTTTTAAAACCTGCATCTTCATTACCTGCCCAAGCATCTTTTGCTGAATCACCCAAAACGAAAGCTATTTCTCCTTTGCCTTCTTGTAGTAAATTTAAATTTTCTACAGATGCCTTAGTAACTTGAACTTGCACTTTAGAACCTTTGATATTATCACCGTAAATCTTAGTTAATGCCGAACCAAGAGGATAGTAAACACCTGCGGTTCCACCAGTAAGAATATTTATAAATTCCGCTGACTGCGCCTTAGCAGCATTTGAGGTTAATAATAAAGCAGCTATTAAAGCTGATATTTTTTTTAACATATTGATCCTTTGAAATTTGTTAATACAGTTATTAAATTATAAAAGGTTTAAAAAGGCAATCTTATAGAAAACATACAACCTTAAGTCGTAAAAAATGAAATTAAATGAGATATAATATATTAAACTATAAAAAATATGACCAAAGAAAAAATTAGTAAATCAAATTCAGAATGGCAGACAATTCTATCTGAAAATGAATATAAAATTTTACGTGAAGAGGGAACAGAGCGGGCGTTTACGAATAAACTTTACAACGAACATAGAGAGGGAAATTATTATTGCAAGGGCTGTAACTCAAAACTATTCAGCTCTAAAATGAAATTTGATAGTGGCACAGGCTGGCCTTCTTTTTTTGATTCATACAAAGATGCTTTCGAGACAAGCACAGATTATAAATTGATCTATCCAAGGACAGAATATCATTGTGCAAAGTGTGGTGGACATCACGGACATTTATTTAATGATGGCCCAGAACCTACAAATAAAAGATACTGCAATAACGGAACTGCATTAAGATTTGTTCCGGAAAACTTAGATTAATTATGAATATAAAATCAGAAGTTAGTAAAAAAGGTTTTATAAAACATATTGGAGGAATTGAATTTAAAAAAATATCAGAGAATAATTTTGAATTTAAAACTTTAGTAAAAGAATTTAATTTAAATTCTCAAGGCATAAGTCACGGAGGTTACTTAGCAACTATTCTCGATAGTGGAATGGGGTCAGCAGCACATATGGTAATTGGTGAGGGTAAAAATTGCGTCACAATATCATTAGATATAAAATTTATAGGAGGGTCTAAAGAAAATGATATTTTAGTTGGCAAGGTACTAATTACTAAAAAAACTCAATCTCTAGTTTTTGTAAAAGCCGATTTATTTAAATCTGAAAATATTATTGCTTCTGCATCTGGTATTTGGAAAATTTTAAAATAAATTAATTCCAAACTTCTTTTAATCTCTCTAAACGTCTGCAACCCTTAACATATGCAAAATATTGGGACGGGTTTTTTTTATAATATTGTTGATGATATTCTTCCGCAGGATAGAAATTTTTAAATTCTGTGAATGATGTTTTAATCTTATCAACTTTTAAAGATTTAAATTCTTTAATAGACTGATCAATAAATCTTCGCTCAGAATTGTTTTGATAAAATATAGCTGATGAGTAAGATTTGCCGCGATCGCAAAATTGCCCACTTCCGTCATAAGGGTCTATATTTATCCAGAAATTCCTAAGTAATTCTAAATAAGTAATTTTGTTTGGGTCGTAAGAAACTTTTACAGTTTCTATATGACCTGTGCGGCCGGAGACAACTTGTTGGTAAGTTGGATTTACAACTGTACCTCCACTATAACCAGAAACAACTTTATTAACTCCTTCTAGTTTGTCAAAAACAGGTTCCATGCACCAAAAACAGCCACCTGCAAAATAAGCTAGCTTCTCTTTAGAAAAACTATTTTGATTAAAAAAAAATATAAGAAATATTATTAATAGTTTTTTCAATTATAAAAAACTCCGCGTTGGCGCAAAAGTTCTCTCTGTAAATCTTTGTTTTCAACAAAAGGTTGTCGTCCATGAAGCATAAAATAATTATTTGAAAAGATTGAGCAACCTGGAGGAAGCTTAAATATAATTTTATGTTTACTATTTTCTAAAGATTGTGAAAGATTATTTAAAAATAAGCCTTGGTCCATATTTTGGGGCTCGGGGAATTGATCAATATAAGAAATCACTGGCTTTCCATTGCTATCTTTAAAAAAAACTGGATGAGTTACTTTATAATCTACGTTTTTACTTTTTGGTGAACCCCAAATAAAATCACTTTGCCCAACAGGATGGTTAAAAAATTTATTGCAATCTTCCCAATCATCCAAATGAAGTAATACGCTTTCACCTCCTTGGACGTTTTTTTCTTTGATTTTAGTCATTAACAACCAATCTGTTTTTTCTTTAACGTACGTTCCGTCTGTATGAAGATCTAATCTTTTGTAAGCTTTTCTTAAATAGGAGTCGCTACTATCTACATGTTTTACTTCAAAACGCGCATAATACTTTCCAGTCATTGCATCAAAATTTGGTAGACCCACCAAATGGGTAAGCGCTGTTGAAAGTTTTACTAAAAATTTATCATCTGTAACATCTGAATTAAATTTTTCAGGACCCACAACAAACGCTCCGTAATCTCTATCTATTAATATTTTTTTAAATAAATTTCTAATTTTATTTTCAAAAATTTTATTAAATTCATCAGCGACGAAAAATCTTAGGAATGGCTTAAGTTCAAGATCTTGAATGTCAATGGGAGTAAATTTTTTCACAAGTTCCTCAATTGCGGATTGTGAAATATTTATTGAAACGAGTCTTTTACTTTGAGAGTGAGTGGAAATTTCTAATCCTTTTATATTTTCAAATGTCATTTAATTAAAATATAAATTTAGTATACCAAATAAAATTACTCCGAATAAAGAGGAAAAAAGTACATTTTTTTTACTTGCAAAAAGTACTAAAATTGTAATTGCAGCAACCAGAAGCCTTACTAATGTTGATGTTTCCTCTAATGCTCCTACTGGGTGAATAAATATTCGTGCAATTAAAGCGGCTAAAATGCCGTATGAGATACAGGATACAAATTTAAATATTTTCCCCTCTTCATTAACAAATTCTGATGAGAACACTCCCAAAAATCTTGGTAAATAGGTTGCTAAAGCCGAAATTACAATTGCTGAATAAATATAAGTATCGAACATCATTTATCTAATAAAAAACCAGTAAGAAATACTACCTCCAATAATTCCTGCAAAAAGTACTGACCAATCTGGTGTTAACAGAAAAAGAATTGGAGCCAAAATAGCTGACAAAAAAACTGTTAAAACAATATGTGGCTTGTTTAAAACCGAAACAATCATACACATGAAATAAATTGGATTAAGAAATATCACTGCAACAAAAATTTCTTTGCTTATAATCTCAGCTGAAAAAAAACCAATAACAGTTGAAATCGTTGATAAGATCCAAAGAGTTGATCCCAGTCCTAAAAAAAAGTTAAATCTATTTTCTTTAGTAATGCGATTGTAATTTGAAAGCATGTAAACCCAACTAGTTACAGCTATAAAATGTGCTAAAAAATAATAATGCCACCTAGGTCTATTCTTTTGCCTGATCACTGGAACAAGATTTACTGTCATTGGATATAATCTTGCATTTGTTAAAAAGACAGCAATTAAAATATTTAATAAGGTGCCATTTACAATTAAAGTTTCTGCCATCACTACTTGTCCGGGAAGAGCAAAACCAATAAGTGTAGATAGAAAACTTTGTGTAACATTTAAACCTGTATTTTTAAAAAGTGCTCCTAATGCAAAGAAACTTGCAGCAAGACTTATCCCTGGTATTCCAAAACCAGCAAGACAACCTCTTTTAAAGTTATTATCAAAAGTTTTAATCACAAATTAATTTTTGTGCTTAAAATTTTATATGCTAATAACATCAAAATACATCCGGATAACCTACTTATAAGGTTTGGATAATTTTTTAGGAAATTAGAAATTTTGCTTGCAATACCAGCATAAGTAGCCAAAAAGAAAAAATCTAAACTCACATGAGTAATTAATAAGATTATAAAATGAATTAAAAAATTATTATTTGGATCTAAAAAAGTTGGAAACATCACCAAAAAGAAAACTAAGGCACCTGGACTAAATAATGCTGAAATAAACCCGTCTTTAAACAAGTTATAAGAAGAACGAGTATTGATATTTTGATTAACATCAATACTTGTTTTTCTTTTTAAAAAATTTATGGCTAAATATATTAAGTAAAGTCCTCCAATCCATTTAAAAATATCTAAAATTTGCGGATATGCTTTCATTAAAGCATACATTCCAAATGTTGCGCAAATCATTTGGATTATATTGGCAGAAACATCCCCTAAACCTGTCCATAAACTTTTGCTAAATCCATAGTTCATGGAATTGGTAATAATTAAAATTCTCTGGGGCCCTGGTGTTATTAAAAGAACAGTAATTACTTGGAGAAATAAGACGTAGTTATTTGGGATCATAAATTTAGAATTATATTTTTAATCTCTCAACAACCTTATTATTTATCAGATGAGACTCTAAAATCTCATTAATATCGTCTAAATTTTTATATGAATACCATATCCCCTCTGGATAAATCACCATGACCGGTCCAAGCTCACACCGATCTAAACAGCCAGATTTATTAATTCTTATTTTTTTATTTAATTTCAAACTCTTAATTTTTATTTTTAATTCTGTCTGTAATTTCTCTGAGTCTTTTAGACTACAACAACCTTTCGGATTAGATTCTGGTCTTTTATTAATACAGCAAAAAACATGCTTCTCAAAAAACATTTAAATATTTTTAGTTAAAATTTTTACTAATAAAAAATATATAGGTCTTGGTAAAATTTTTAAAAATTTGAAAAGAAACTTCATTTGAAATGGAAAAGTGATGTCATACTTTTTTTGCATCAGCCCTTCAAAAATAACTTCAGCGGCTTTATCTGCCTCCATAATAAAAGGCATATCGAAGGTATTTTTGTCTGTAAGTCTAGACTTAACAAAACCAGGATTAATAATACTCAAATAAATATTATTTTTATCGCAGTCAATTTTGATAGACTCGAAATAATTTATCATCGCAGCTTTAGAGGGTCCATAGGATGATGAGTTTGGAAGTCCTCCAAACCCAGCAAGAGAACTAATAGCAGCAAGATGACCAGAATTTTGAGATTTTAAATGAGGTAATAAAATTGAGAAACAGTTTACCATTCCAAAAAAATTTACTGCGAATGTTTTCTCAAATAACTCTAACTTAATATCAAAAGTATCATGGGGCTCATAATAACCTGAGCAATAGACTGTAAGATCGATTGTTTTAAATTCTTTTACAATTTCCCTTAAAATTCTTTGACAATTTTCTTTATCGGTAACATCTAATGAAAAAGTTGATATTTTTGTTCTATTTGAATTAAATTCTAATTTTAAATTTTGTAATTTTTCTTGAGTTCTTGCTAATAAAATTAAATTATCACACTGATCTAAGTATTTCTTAGATAGTTCATAACCTATGCCAAAAGTAGCTCCTATAATTATAATATTCATAACTAAAATTTTATTAGCAACTATTAAAAATCACTTTAAGTGATATAAGATAATACAGATATGGCATCAAGAATTGAATCTGATAGTTTTGGTAAAATCAAAGTCCCAGCGGATAAATATTGGGGAGCACAAACAGAACGTTCGTTAAAATACTTTAAAATTGGGAAAATATTAGTTCCGCTTGAGATAATAAAAGCCATAGCCATAATCAAAAAAGCCGCTGCCATTGTTAATTTTAAATCAAAGTCTTTAGATAAAAAAATTTCTCAAGCAATTGTTAAAGCCTCAGATGAGGTAATTAAGGGAAAATTTAATGATCATTTCCCACTAAAAGTTTGGCAAACTGGCTCAGGAACTCAAACTAATATGAATGTAAATGAAGTTATTTCTAATCGAGCAATACAAATTTTAGGCGGAAAAATAGGATCAAAAAAACCTGTTCATCCAAATGATCATGTAAATAAATCTCAATCTACTAATGACACGTATCCGAGCGCAATTCATATCGCTGTTGCTATTGACGTAAAGAAAAGACTTCTTCCTTCTCTACAATTATTAGAGAGAGAATTATCCGTAAAAGTAAAAAAATTTAAAAATATAGTTAAGATTGGAAGAACTCATCTTCAGGATGCAACTCCGTTAACTTTAGGACAGCAATTTTCTGGCTATCATATGCAAATTAAAAATTGCATTAAACGTATAGAGATAGCTTTAAAAGAAATGTATTTTCTTGCTCAAGGAGGGACAGCGGTTGGTACTGGCATTAATACTAAAAAAGGGTTTGATAAAAAAATTGCATTAGAGATTAAAAAAATTACTAAACTACCCTTTAAAACTGCTCCAAACAAATTTGAGGCACTTGCAAGTCATGAACCGATAGTAAATTTATCTGGTGCATTTAATACTCTAGCTGTTGCTTTGATGAAAATTTCAAATGATATAAGATTTCTTGGCTCAGGTCCTAGAGCTGGTTATGGGGAACTTATTCTTCCAGAAAATGAACCAGGATCGTCAATCATGCCTGGCAAAGTGAACCCAACCCAGTGCGAAGCTGTTACTATGGTTTGTACAAGAGTAATTGGAAATCACGCAACAATTACCATTGCCGGATCAAATGGACATTTTGAATTAAATGTTTTTAAACCACTAATTAGTCACAGTATGATTCAATCAATTGAGTTATTATCTGACTCTATAGAGTGCTTTGTTAAATATTGCCTTAAAGGCCTTAAAGCAGATACAAAAAGAATTTCTCAATTATTAAATAGTTCATTGATGCTAGTAACCGCACTTGCTCCAAAGATTGGTTACGACAATGCTTCAATGATTGCTAAAAAAGCTCATAAGAATGGAACATCATTAAAAGAAGAAGCTCTAAAAAGTGGGTTAGTTAATGAAAAAGAATATAATCGATTAATTAACCCAAGAAAAATGACACATCCAAACTAGAACAAGAAACTATAAATTCTTGGATCTAAAATATTCATAATATCTTTATTTAAGCGAAGATTAAGTTCCTCTTGAGCAGCATTAAGACTATTTTTATTAAATTTTTTATTACTATTTGCAACAATTTCACTCAAAACTACTCGACCCTTTCTCATATTTAAATCTCCCTTCATTTTTCCAGAGAAACTATCATTTGGTAAAAGCGCTATCTTTTCTCTTGTTCCATTGGTATTTTTATAAAAATTTTTAATATTTACGAGATCAATTTGGGAACTAAAGAAGAAAATTGTTTCTTTATTTTGCGTAATAAAACGACCATTTATTTTTAATAAATCATTAAATTTAGAAATTAAATTCAATTCTTTAATGTTCACATCTCCACCCTCAACAATAATAATAGCGTTAGCATCAGAAAAAAGATTATGATTAGTAATCATATTTTTAAAATTTAATTTAAAAACACCATAAAAATCCTCATGAATATCAAATAATTTATTATTTACTAAAAAATCTTTAAGATTGTCGTTTGGTAATTTTTTAAAATTTGTATCAATAAAATTAAACTCACTAACAAATGCAAATCTTGGTTTAAAGTCAATTCTTGCAGAACCCTCTCCTTTATAAAGAAAAGAATTAATAAAAATATCTTTTAAATCTACATATTCATCCTTTAAGTCAAAATTAAATTGCAAAATTAAACTATTTAATCCAATTGTACTTAAAGAATTTACAAATCTAATTTTTGCATTTCCTAAAAATTCATTTTTTAAAAAATTAATATCAGTTAAATCTGCTTCAAAATAAAACTTAAGAGCATTAGACTTAATTGATAAATTACCAATTCTTCTGTTTTGATTTAATGAGCTTTGAAACCTACTTGTAAAAGGTAAATTAAAAAGACTTCCGGTAAAATCGAAACTTCTTAATTTCCCTTTCTTAAAAATAATATCAATATTAATATCGCTAATCTCAATAGTTTTTTTATTTATGGAATATTTTAAATCTAAATTATGAATTCTAATTACTTTAAGATTTTTAATCAAATCAATGTTCTTGAAAAAATTATCAAAATTTTTTTTTTCTACTTCAATAATTCCATCAACAAACTCAACATCTGAAATATTAAAGTTTCTAAAAAGTATATTAAAAATATTTATGCGAAGATTTATTTTATAAATATTACCAATATAAACATCTTCTTTTTTATTATCTTCAAAAATATCTACTGAAGGTAATTCAATATGAGGTCTTAAAAATGGTTTATAAGAAATCTTTTCATTAATTTTTATTTTTAAAGTAAATTTCTCCTGAAACTGATTTTCTATCTCAGGTTTATATCGTTCAAGATTAATGAAGAATGGTAATAGAAAAATAATAAAAACTATGAGCGCAAAAGCAACCATCGCTATGCTATAGATTTTATGATTATAAAAAGACTGTAAGGAGTTTAATAACCTTGAAGACTGTAATTTCTTAAGAATCATTTAATTTTTGGTATATTATGTTAACTACTTGATCTATTTGATTTTATGAATTCCACTAACCAAAATTACTTATTAAACCTCAATAATCAACAAAAAGAAGCTGTTATTCATACGGACGGACCGTTATTAATTTTAGCAGGAGCAGGTTCGGGTAAGACTAAAGTTCTAACAACTCGTGTTGTTCATCTTATCGAAACCAAAAAGTGTTGGCCTAATCAAATTCTTTGCGTAACTTTTACAAATAAAGCTGCAAATGAAATGCGAGAGCGCATATTAAAACTTCTTGTCGCTCAATCTTCTTCTCTGCCTTGGCTTGGAACCTTTCACTCGATTAGCAATAAAATCTTAAGGCGTCATGCAGAGGCTGTGGGCCTTAAATCTAATTTTACAATTTTAGATACTCTTGATCAATTAAGGTTAATAAAAAATATAATTGAATCAGAGAACATTGATATAAAAAAAATACCGCCAAAATTAGTTGCTGCCTTTATAGATGATTGGAAAAATAAAGGTCTTATTCCTAGTGAAGTTAAAACTAACAAAGAGAACTACATTAAAGATACTGCATTAAAAATATATAAAATTTATCAACAAAGATTAAAGATTATGAACTGCGTAGATTTTGGGGATCTAATCTTACATTGCGTAACAATATTTAAAACTATGCCTGAAATTTTAGAATTATTTCATAACAATTTTAAGTATATTCTTGTAGACGAATATCAGGATACAAACTTTATTCAAAACATTTGGTTAAATTTATTATCTAAAAAAAATAATAATTTATGCTGCGTAGGAGATGACGATCAGTCTATTTATAGTTGGCGCGGCGCTGAAGTTAAAAACATTTTAAATTTTGATAAATTAAACGCTAATACAAAAGTTATTAAACTAGAACAAAATTATAGATCAACACAAAATATTCTAGATACGGCTTCTTCTTTAATTTCTAATAATGAAGATAGACTTGGTAAAAAACTATGGTCTGAAAATTCTAAAGGTGATTTGATAGAAGTGAATTGCTACAATAATGGATATGACGAAGCAGTTTCGGTTGCAGATGAGATTGAAAAGAATTTATCAAAAGAACATTCGCTTAATCAAATATCCATATTAGTTAGAGCCGCTTTTCAAACAAGAGAGTTTGAAGACCGATTTATAAAAATTAATCTACCTTACAGAGTTATTGGAGGATTAAAATTTTATGATCGAGCTGAAATAAAAGATGCTATATGTTATATTAGAATTATTTATCAAGAAAATGATGATCTTGCTTTTGAAAGAATTATCAATACTCCAAAACGTGCAATTGGAGATGCTACCTTAAAAGAAATTCATAAAATTGCTAAGGAAAAAAATATTAATTTAGAACAAGCTTCACTTATATATTGCGAACAAGAAAATCCAACCGGTAAAACTATACTAAGTTTAAAAAAAATTATTACCGATATTCAGTTATGGAGAAAATTATCAAAAGAAATAACTCATTATGAACTAACAGAAAGAGTCTTAGATGAATCTGGCTATTCCCAAATGCTTATGAATGAGAAAACGCCAGAGGCTGACAGTAAATTAGAAAACTTAAAGGAATTAATATTATCAATGAAAAATTATAGTAACCTTCAAGATTTTCTTGAAAATATCTCATTACAAACCTCCATAGATGAAGACTGGAATGGAGAGAAAATTAATTTAATGACGATGCATGCCGCTAAAGGATTGGAGTTTGATGTTGTTTTTTTACCTGGTTGGGAGGAGGGATTATTTCCGCATCAAAAATCAATTGATGAAAAAGGCCATCAAGCAATTGAGGAGGAAAGAAGGCTTGCCTATGTTGCAATTACCAGAGCAAAGAAAAAATTATTTATTTCCTTTGTAAATAATAGAAGAATTTATGGAGGCAAAAGGGATAGAGACATAGATTGGATGCCAACACTTCCCTCTCGATTTATTGAAGAACTTCCTAAAGATAACATCAACATGAAAAATCATTTTTCAGAGTATAAAAAAAATGATTTTGAGTTTAATCAGGAGATTGACTATGACGAACCCTCAAGAAGTCCTGGCTGGGAAAGATTAAAACAAGCAAGGAAAAATAAAAATAATTTTAATAAAATTAGTTACAGTAATAATAATACTATTTTTAAAGTAGGGGAAAGCGTAACGCATGATGATTTTGGTAATGGAAAAGTAATTCATATTGAAGATAATAAACTTATTATTATTTTTAAAAAATACGGCGAAAAAAAAATAATTGATAAATTTATAAAAAAAAGTAATGAACAAAATTAATCAATTAAGAAATATTTTAAATCAACAAAACTGTGATGCTTATATAATTCCAAAGAATGACGAATATTTTGGAGAATATGTTCCTAAAAGTAAAGACAGATTAAAATTTATATCTGGATTTAGTGGATCAGCAGGACTTGCATTAATTTTAAAAAATAAATCTTATTTATTTGTTGATGGTCGGTATACTTTGCAAGCAAAGACTGAAGTTACTAAAGATTTTCAAATTTGCGAAATTCCAAAAATTAAACCCCATAATATTTTTAAAAATTTAAATAAAAAAATTACGTTAGGATTTGATCCAAAACTTTTTACCTCAAAAATGTTAAAAAATATTGTCGCAAATAGTTTAATTAATCTAAAACCTATTAATAATAACTTAATTGATACGATTTGGAAAAATACAACAAAAGTTAGTAATAATAAATTTTATCTTTTAGAAGAAAAATATCATGGTGAAAACTATTTAAACAAAATTAGCAAAGTATGTAAATTTCTTAAGTTGAAAGATATTCATTATTTACTATCAACGGCTGTTGAAAATATTTCATGGTTATTAAATATTAGAGGATATGATGCTTTATCCAGTCCACTTACAAATGGAAAAATTTTATTTAATAAAAATGGTAAAATAATATTTTTTACAAATATTAATAAAATTACGCCTCAAATTAAAAGATCTTTTAAAAGGAAAGTAATTTTTATTAAAGAAGAATTTTTTATTAACTACTTAAGGAAAATTAAAAATTCTAAAATTTTAATAGATAAAAAAACATGCAGTTTTTATTATGAAAAGAATATCCATTCTTCAAACAAACTGGTTAATATTGAGGATCCTATCTATTTATTAAAAGCTGTTAAAAATAAAACTGAGATTAGTAATACAAAAATTGCTCATTTATTTGATGGGATTGCTTTAACTAAATTTATCTTTTGGCTAAAAAATAGTTACAAAAAAATAAAAATAACGGAAATCTCTGCACAGGATAAATTAGAAAATTATAAAAAACAGAACGAAGATTATTTATATCCAAGTTTTTCTACCATTTCAGGATTTGCTGGGAATGGAGCTATTATTCATTACAGATCAAATAATAAAACTAACAAAGCTATAAAAGGAAATAATTTATATCTTTTAGATTCTGGCAGTCAGTATTTTTACGGGACTACTGATGTGACTCGAACAATAGCTATTGGAAAAATATCAAATTTTAAAAAAAAAATTTATTCAAATGTTCTCAAAGGTCATATTGCAGTTGCCTTATATAAATTAAAAAAATCTACACTAGGAAAACATATAGATAGGGTTGCGAGAGCCCCTTTACTAAAACTTAGTCACAATTATTCACATGGCACAGGTCATGGAGTTGGTTATTTTTTAAATGTACATGAAGGACCGCAAGGACTATCTCCTTTTAATAATCATAAAATTTTACCAGGAATGATCCTCTCTAATGAACCTGGATTTTATAAAGAAAATGATTTTGGAGTAAGAATTGAAAATTTAATTTATTGTGAGAAAATTAATAACAGTCATTCAAAATTTACAAATCTTACAATGGTTCCAATTGATAAAGAATGTATCGACAAAAAACTTTTAAATAATAATGAAATAAATTGGATTAATAATTATCATCAAAAAATTTTTTACATATTAAAACCCTTTATGAATAGCACTGAACTTAAATTACTGACTAAAGCTTGTTCAGCTATTTCTTGATAACTTTAGCCACTCTTTTTCCTCAATAATTTTAACCCCTAATTCTTTAGCCTTATCTACTTTGTTCTTTGTTGGTTTAGATAAACCAATAACTAAATAATCTAATTTTTTATTAACAGAACTTAATATTTTCGCCCCCAAAGTCTCCGCTAATGACTTAGCTTCAGATCTGCTCATGGTAGAAAATCCTCCTGTAAACATAATATTCTTTCCTGAGAAAAAACTATCAATTTTCTTTTCTATAAAATCTTGAATATTTAAAATTTTACTCAATTCATAAACTACTTTGTTATTTTTCTTATCCTTAAAAAAGTTTATTAAAGACTCAACTTGAGTTTCCCCGATTCCATCGATTTCATCTAAACTATTAATTTCATTCATTAACAGATCTGGATTACAGAGCTTTAAAAAATTTTTTATAGAAATAAAGTAACGTGATAAATTTTTAGCATTTTCTTGACCGATATGACGTATACCAAGACTGTATATAAATTTTGCAAGACTTATATCTTTGCTTTTTTCAATTGCTGTCTTTAAATTACTAACCGATAATTCTCCCCAGCCCTCAAATTTCTCTATTTTTTTATAATCAAGAGTAAAAATATCTTGAGGTAAGCGAATAAAATTTAATGACCAGAAATCTTCAACAATTTTTTTTCCAAAACCATCTATATTAAGAGCTTCTTTAGACACAAAGTGTTTAATTTTTTCTCTTGCCATAAATTCACAATTAAATCCTGTATCTGTACATCTTTTAACTACATCTAATTTTTTTGAAGTTTCGTTATAATCTTTAACTGCAGGTCTGCCGCAAAGACATTTGTCCGTAAATACAAATTTTTTACTGTTTTTATCTCTTTTAGATTTGATAACTTCGACTACTTGGGGAATAACATCCCCTGCTCTTTGAATAATTACTGTATCGTTTAATCTGATATCTTTTCTAATAATTTCATCTTCGTTATGTAATGTCGCATTAGACACTAACACTCCACCCACATTAACTGGATCTAATTTTGCAACTGGAGTAAGTGCTCCTGTTCTTCCAACTTGGATTTCAATTTTTCGAATAACAGTTGTAGCTTTTTCCGATGAAAATTTATGAGCGATAGCCCATCTTGGTGATGATGATAAACTTCCAAGTCTCTTTTGTAGTGTTAAGTCATTCACTTTATAAACGATTCCATCAATATCATAATCCAACGAAGATCTTATTTCTTCTATATGATGATAGCCTTTAATTAGTTCATCTATTGAAGTAAAAGTTTGTGTAAGAGGATTTATTTTAAAACCAACTTTCTTGCAAAAATTTAAAAAATTTAAATGTGTTTTAAACTTTTTTTCATCAATATCACCAATACTATGAGCAAAAAATTTCAAAGGTATTAAGGCTGTTTTTTTTGAGTCTTTTTGCCTTAATGACCCTCCTGCTGCATTTCTTGGATTTGCAAAATCATTTTTAATTTTTTCAAAATCTTTTTTTCCAATATAAACCTCACCTCTAATTTCAAATTCTTTATCTATGTTCTCTCCATCAAGAATTTTTGGAATATCTTTAATAGTTAATAAATTTTCTGTTATATCTTCTCCGTACTCACCATCTCCTCTCGAAAGCCCCCGAATAATCTTATTATTTTTATAAATTAAAGAGGCGGAAATTCCATCAATTTTAGGTTCTGCTGTTAACTCTACGGGAGCATCTTTTTCAAAATTTAAATAATTTCTAATTTTTTTTAAAAAATCTTCTACATCATCTTTTGTAAAAGCATTATCTAAAGATAACATTGGAATAAGATGTTTGACCTTTGAAAATTTTTCCGAAGGAGCAAAACCTACTTTTTTTGTGGGAGAATCTTTGCTTATAATTTTAGGATTTTTTTTCTCAAAATCTAAAATATCTTTTTTAATTCTGTCATACTCTGCATCTGAAACTAATGGTTTATCATTATGATAATAAGCTTTATTTAGTTTTTCAATTAAAGTAATTTTTTCCTTGTACTCTTTTAAAGATAAAGACTTCATTAAAAATTAATTAAGTATTTTTTTAAAACCATCTAAAAGAGATTTATTTTTTTTAGGCAAAGCTGTCTGATTTGTTGACACTAATAAGTAACTTTTTTTATACCACTCACTTGAATTAAAATTATAACCTAAAATTGCTGCAGCTTTACTAGCGTCTTCTTCCAATCCTAATTTATGGTAAATTTCAACCAGTCTATATAAAGCCTCTTCGATATAAATTGTTGTTTGATACTTATCTACAATTGTTTTTAATCTACTAATTGCAGCCGCCCATTTTCGTTTATTCATATAATATCTTGCAACGTACATTTCTTTTCCTGCCATTAAATCATTTAGCAGATCTAATTTATATTTTGCATCCTCTGCATATTCAGTATTTGGATAATTATTTATTAGAGATTTAAATTGATTAATTGCTTTAACTGTTTTTTCTTGATCTTTAGAAAATTCACTAACCTCTTCAAAATAACAAACACCTTTTAAATACTCTACGTAAACTCTTTCAGGATTACTTGGATAAAATTTTACATACCGTTCGAGTATAGATAGTGTATCCGTACAACGATTTGCCTCATAATAAACATATGCTGTCATTAATAAAGATTTGGGCGCCCACTCGGTATAAGAATAATCTTTTTCTACCATCTTAAATTTTTCGATTGCTCCTTCTGCATTGCCATTATTAAAATCCTCCATAGCAAAACTCCATAACTTTGGCAGACTGATTTTTTCTTTTGGTGGCGGAACTAAAGGTTTATCCTTTGATGAGGAACAGCTTAAAATAAGTAAAAAAACTAATAAAATCGAAAATATTTTTTTTAGTTTAAACATTAAAATTAAAAGTTTTATTATTTCTTTTAATTAAGTTTTATCACTAAAATTATAAATTCACTACAAGTTGATTTGGTAAATAAGAAGTTACAGGCGATAAATTTTTTGATTTCTGAGAAGTTAAATTCCACGCACTTTTATTTTTTATTAAGGCTTCTAATAATTTACGCGTCATATCATGACCTCCTTGATAACATTTTACTTTTCCAATGAGAGAGTAACCAGCTAAATATAAATCACCTATACAGTCTAGAATTTTATGTCTTACAAACTCATCTTTATGTCTTAATCCATCTTGATTTAAAACTTTATCTTCAGAGACAACAATTGCATTGTCTAAAGAGCCACCTTTTGCAAGTCCCATCTTAAATATATTTTCAAGATCTTTTTGTAAGCAAAATGTTCTGGAGTCATGAACTTCCATAAATCCATTTTTCTCTAGATCTATTTTTTTACTTTGTTTTTTAATAACACGATCATGAAAATCAATTTCATAATCAATTTCTAATTTATTTTTATTTGTAGGTTCAATTGAAATTGTTTTTTCTTTATCTTTAACAGTAATTTTTTTTAGAATTCTAATATATTTCTTCTCATAACTTTGGACTGCAATTCCAGAATTCTGAATAGCAATCACAAACTCTTTTGAACTTCCATCTAATATCGGCAACTCCTGGGAATCGACTTCAACCGTTGCGTTATCAATGCCCATTCCTGATAAAGCCGACATTAAATGTTCAATAGTTGAAACTGAAACATATTTATTGGAAATAGTTGTGCATAATTTTGCTGGTAAGGCATTACTAATATGAGCTTTGATAATTTTTTCTTTACCTTTATGGTCTGTTCTTACAAAATTTATTCCAGAATTAGCTGTTGATGGCTTAATTACAAGATTGGCAACTAATCCGCTATGTAGACCAATGCCTTTGAAATTGATTTTTGACTTTAAAGTCTTTTGATACATATATTCTAAGCATCAAATATTTAGTAAAATTGATGACAATAGCTAATCACCTTTTGTTACGATTTCTACTTTTGAAAGATAGATAAAATTCTTGAGAAAAAGCCTGTATTTTTAAATTTAATTGGCAAAGCTTCTGAAGGAAACCCATAAAAATAGTTTTTAGCCATTCCATAACAAACTAGAAAATCTTGCGACAAATTATTAACTAAGTTTTGATCCTCATGTTTTTTTTGCAAAATAAGTTCCGTTCTTGGTGAAAAATATTTTTTTATTAGATTTGTCAAGCCGACTAAATTAGATCCTCTACCCGAAATATAAATTTTTTTACTTTTTATATCTATTAAATTATAAGATTTAATTTTTTTGTAAATTAATTGCAAAATTTCCTCAATTCTGGAATTAATTATAGTATTAACCATCGTTTTAGAAATCTTTCTAAAATCATCATCTGGAAATAAATGCACTGGCAAATATTCAATTTTATCCTTGATATTTTCTTTTAATACACATTCCCCACTTTCAACTTTAATTTTTTCAGCTACATCCATTGTAATATCTAAAACTTTAGCTAAATCTTTAGAGATTTGATTTGAACCATAAGGAATAGTACCAACATATGAGAGTGTACTATCTGTAAGAATAGCAAAGCTTGTTTTATCTTTTCCAAAATCAATGCAAATAAAATCTTCATTTAAATCTTCTAAATTTATAAAAGATAAAGCTAAAGCATATGTGCCAAAAATATAATTCTCGACTGACAATTCGCAAGAATTTATAATATTCTTAAGATTATTAATGGCTGTGTGATCTGCTAAAACAGCATGAATATCTAATGAAAATATATTTGCCTTAAAACCAACGGGACTTTCAACATTTATTTTTTTATCAATTTTATAATTAGACGTGAAAATATGTAAAATCCCTTTATCTTTATTATTCTTGATGATTTCATCTACAGCGATATGTATCAAACCCTGAATATCTTTCTCCTGTTCTACTTGATCGCCCTGTACACTTTTATATTCTGTTAATAAATTACTGGAAATATTTTCAAATTCTGCGCTTACAATAATATTATCTAACGAAATATTAGCCTGTTTTTCAGCAATTTCTAAACATTCACGGATAGCTAAATTTGCTTCATGAAAATTCGTAACTAATCCCTTATCAATTCCTTTTGATGTAACAATAGATTTTCCTAAGATTTCAATTTTATTATTTTTTAATTTTGTAATTAGGCACTTTATTTTTGAAGAACCAATATCGATCGACGCAATTAATTCTTTTTTTTGAATCATTATTTGATAAATATTTTATTCTTAAGTCTTAAGTCGACATACGTATATTTTTCATCTTTTGACTGAATAAGTAGTTTAGTTAGATTATTAATCTGTTGATTATAATCATATCTGCCAAGCATAATTTTTTTATTACCTTTTAAAAATAAGTCCCATCTATCAGAATTTATAAATTCAAAACTAGCAATATTTGATAAATCAAAATTGTTATTGTTTAGGGCTTTATAAAGTTCTCTAAGATCCTCAATATTAAAATTTCCTTTTGCAGATATTTGATTAGAAAAATTGTTTAAATTATACTTTTCTATCAATGTAAATTCCTTAGTAATTATTAAATTATTATTGCCTTTCCTCCAAATTATTAAAGGCTCATGTTCAACCACCGCAATATTAATTGTTGATGGAAATTTTTTATAAATATTCACAAAATGTATCCATTCATTTTGTATTACGATTTCATTCATCTTTTTGTCATTTAAACTTAAGATGCTAGAGTTAACTAAAATGTTAAATTGTTTTTTAAGTTTTTCTTGATCAGTATTTTTTGAGCCAGAAACATTAACTGTCTTAATAACAAAAAAACCAAGTTTTAATAAAGGGAGTTGTGGATTAAATGTTGTTAGAAAAATAAATAAAGCGAGAAAAATATATCTCTTTGTTTTGATCATCTATTAATAGAAGCATCATTAATTATCCATTTAACTAATTGATTAAAAGATATTCCATAATAATTTGCAATCTCTGGAACTAAAGATAAACTTGTCATGCCTGGTTGTGTATTTACTTCGAGAATATAAATTTTATTAATTTTTTCAAATTCATTGTATCTAAAGTCTGACCTCGTTACTCCCCTACAACCTAAAATATTATGGGCCTGCAAAGCCATATCTAAAATCTTTTTATAATCAGTTTCATTTATTTTTACTGGCATAATATGTTTTGTTTTAGCTTTAGCTGAATATTTGGCCTCGTAATCATAAAATGATCTTGTTGGCACAATTTCTATTGCGCCTAAGGCCTTGGGGCCCATAACTGCAACTTGCACTTCTCTACCTGGAATATATTTTTCTAGAATCAATAATTTAAATTTTTTTAATAAAGAAATGACTATTTTTTCATCAGATTTTTTAGGTTTAGTAAAAATGTAAACACCTACACTTGACCCTTCATTATTTGGTTTAATAACACAAGGATACCCAATATTTGAATTTTGAAAATCTTGCAAAGTTCTAACAACTTGGTAGTCCGGTGAACTGATTTTAGCGCTCTTAAAAATTTTTTTTGAAATTAGTTTATCCATAGCAATTGCTGAGGATAAAATTCCAGAATGAGTATAAGGTATTTTTAAATGTTCCAATAAACCCTGAATGGAACCATCCTCTCCGAATCTTCCATGAAGAGCATTAAAAACTTTATCTGGTTTATTCTTAATTAACTTTTTAATAAAATCATCTTTTGCATCTAAACTTGTCACATCAAAACCAATTTCTGTGAGCGCTTTCGCGCAGGCCTTGCCGCTATCTAAGCTCACGTCCCTTTCAGCTGATGTTCCGCCCATTAAAACTGTAACTTTTTCTCTTTTCATCTTTTTCCCACTACTTCTAATTCAAGTTCTAAGTTTATATTAGTTTTTTTAAAAACTTGCTGTTTTATATTTTCAATTAGATTTTCGGCGTCCTCTGAAGTTGCCCCATCTAAATTCTCTAAAAAATTACAATGTAATTTGGATAGTTTAATCCCACCAACTCGTAAATCAGCACAACCGGACTCTTTAATTAATTCCCAAGCTTTTTTATTTGAATTCCTTGGATTTTTAAAGGTACTACCTCCTGTTTTAATTTTCTGTGGCTGCTCGATATCTTTTTTATTTTTTAAATTTCTCATAATTTCAATAACTTTATCTTTTTTAAGAAAAGATCCTTTCATTTCAATATTAGTGATAATCTGATTTTTAGTGAGTGAACTTTTTCTATAAGAAAAATTAATATCTTCATTATTAATAATTTTAATTTCTCCGTTCATATCAATGACTGTGATGCTCAATACTATTTTCGATATATCACTTCCATAGCATCCAGAATTCATAACAATTCCTCCTGCAATTGTGCCTGGGATACAATATAAAAATTCAAAACCAGATAAATTGTTATTGGCTGCAGTTTCTGCCAAAAGCGATTTTTGCGTAGCAGGTCCACAATTTACAATATCATTTTTAATTTTTATAAAATCAAAATTTTTTCCAAATTTAATAACTACTCCTTCAAAACCTTTGTCTCTAATCAATAAATTTGAGCCAGAGCCGATTATAATAATTGGAAAATGTTGGTTATTATTTCTTAAAAAAATTTGTAAATCATTTAAATCATTTGGTTTAAAAAAAAAATTTGCTTTTCCTCCAATTCCAAGCCAATTAGATTTAGATAAATCAAAATTTTCTCTTAATTCTCCTTGAAGATCTTTTTTAAGTTGTGAATAAAAATTAATGCTCATTTTTTAAATTAACAGCAATATCTCTAATCCAGCCACTAATACTTCCGGCACCCATACAAACAATAATCTCATTTCCATATGTATGACGTTTTATAAATCTTTCTAAATCAAATTGATTTTCTATGCATATAACATCTTTTTTTGAATTCTTTTTAATAAGCTTAGCCAACTCATAATGATTAATATTTTTAATTGGTTTTTCACTTGCCGCATAAATAGGACATAAAACAACTAAATCACTGTCTTTAAAAGCATTTGCAAATTCTTTTTTTAATGAAGCGACTCTTGAATATCTATGAGGCTGGAACACTGTTACAATTTTTTTGTTAATAAAGCAGGATTTGATTGCACTTAAAACTGAGACAATTTCTGTTGGATGGTGTGCGTAATCGTCATAAATTATACTTCCTCTAAAATTACTAATTTTAGTTAATCTTCTTTGTATACCTGAAAAATTTTTTAAAGTTGTTTTTATAACATTGTTTTTAATTCCTAAACTTTTAGCAACCCCTATTGCAGCAGTTGCATTAAGCACATTGTGTTTGCCTAATAAATTTAACTCAATATTTTTAATGTACTCAACTTTATCATTTAGTTTTATAGAGATATTAAAGCTCATCATTTTTTCTAAGTTTTTCACATTGTAAGGACGAAGGTTTGATCCATTTTCGAAACCATAGGTAATTATGTTAGACTTATTTCTTTTTTTTAAAATCTTTTTTAAAAATTTATCGTCTGTACAAACAAATGATTTACCAATTAAAGGTGTTTTATTTATAAAAGTTTCAAAACTTTTATATAAATTATTGAAATTTTTATAATAATCTAAATGTTCCTTATCAATATTACTCACAACGGAATAGGTAATTGGTATTTTTAAAAAGCTACCATCAGATTCGTCAGCCTCAACAACTGCCCAATCTCCTTTTCCAAATAATGCATTTGAATTAATAGAGTTCAATATACCCCCATTAATAATCATTGGATCAAGTTTTGCTTTAGATAAAATGGTTGATATCAGTGAAGTAATTGTAGTTTTGCCATGGGCTCCACTTATAACTATATTTTTTTTTAACCTTACAATCTCAGAAAGCATCTCTACTCTCTGCATTGCTGGTATTTTTTTTCTTTTTGCCTCACGTAGCTCCGGATTATCTTTATGTATTGCCGATGAAAATACAACTAATTTGGAGTTACCTATATTTTTTTTTTCATGATTAAAAAAAATTTTTAAACCATGCTTTTGTAATCTTTTTATATTTTTATTATTTCTTGAAGTATCGCTTCCTTGAACTTTAAAACCAATATTGTGCATAATTTCTGCAATACCGCTCATGCCTATTCCCCCTATGCCTATAAAGTGAACTTGATCGCTAGTTGTGATTTTAAAAGTCATGATAAAATCTCATTAATTTCTCTTTCAAAAATTTCATTAACGTTTGTATTGATTAGTTCTTTTAATTTGGCCTTTTTTTCAAGTAATTTTTCTTTATTAAGTATAAGTTCATTTACTAAACCAAATAATTTTTCACTGTTTAGATCTTGTTGTTCAATAAGCCAACAAGCCTTCATTCTAAAAAAATAATCTGCATTGTAAAATTGATGATTGTCCAAAGAATCTTTAAATGGAATAGCTATGAATGGTATTTCTAGAAAAGCCAACTCTGCTAATGTTGAGGAACCAGCTCTTGTAATAACTAAATCTGATATCATCATATATTTTTCAATATTTGGTTCAAAATTAAAAATAGTAACATTAGAATTATTTTTATAAAAGGGATCTATTTTCAGTTCTTGTTCTTTATTGCCAACTTGATGAATAATTCTTATCTTTTTATTAAGTTTAAATAATTTATTTAATTACTGTGGTAATTGTTGAATAAAACTCTCAGCCCCTTGACTTCCACCTATAACAAGTAGGGTGAAATCGAAATTATAATCTTTTTTAAAATAATTATTATTTTTAGCTAAATAAATTTGCTCTCTTACTAACTGACCAACAAAAGTACTTTTATCTTTATCAATATTTTTTAAAGGATATCCCGTTAATACTTTTATCGAACTATTTAAAAAAAATTTATTTACCCTACCTACTACAGAATTAGTCTCATAAATAATAAATTTTTTACCAAGTAATCTTGCTGCTAATAAAATTGGAAAAGAAGCATAACCACCAGAACCTATAATTAATTGTGGTTTTTTTGTTATAATAAGAACAATTGAATATAAAAATGAAATTAATATTAAAAAAAGTGAATAAATTAATTTTAATCCTTTTTTTCCTGTGGGTGTTTTAACATTTATAAAAGTTAAATTTTTTAAATTATTATTATTTATAAATTTTTTTGCTCTAAAATCGGTAATAAGATCAATGTCAAAGTTTTTTTTTTTAAGATATTCTACTAATGCTACAGCTGGAAATATGTGACCTCCTGTTCCTCCAGTGCAAATAAAAATTTTTTTCATTATGATAATTTTCTTTTGGTAAAACCAAGTAATATTCCACATATTATTCCACAACCAATCATGGATGATCCACCGTAACTTATAAAAGGAAATGTCATTCCTTTATTTGGAAGAATATTTAATGTAACTCCTAAATTAATAATAGATTGCAAATAAACCAGGCATGACAATCCTACTAAAGCTAGTTTCCTAAAAGAATTATTTTCAATACTAAATTGTGTAAAAATTCTTAAAAAGATAAAAGTTATTGTTAAAAAGATTATTAATATCATCAAAATCCCGAACTCCTCTCCTATGACTGCTAAAACAAAATCTGTATGCGCTTCAGGAACTCTTTCTTTTAATACTCCCTCTCCTATCCCTCTTCCTGTAAATCCACCTTGCTTAATTGACTCTAGAGCTTTTTGAGTTTGTAAATTATCTCCCTTACTTGGATCAATAAAAGTTTTTAATCTTCTAAAAATATATGAAAATCGTTCATTAAATAACAATAATGTTGAAGCTATTCCTATAAAGATAGCAAGACCTAAAGAAATAATTAGAGCAATACTAATCCCCGAAACAAATATTAAAATTAACCAGACAGAGAAAATTAATAAACTCTGACCAACGTCAGGTTGATTTAGTAATAATAATAAAGAAAAAAACAGTATACAAAAAGAATAAAAAATTCTTAATTTAAGATCTCCTATTTGTGAATTAGAAATAATTAAAGAACATAGTAATACAAAAAAAGGCTTATAAATTTCAACAGGTTGAAATCTAAAAAAAATTAAATTTATCCATCTCTTGGAGCCTTTAACCTCGACTCCTAAGATTAAGACTAATAACAATAAAAAAGCTGTAATAATAAAACCTAAAATACAATATTTCTCAATTTGTTTTGCATCTAAAAAAGATAATAAAGTTAAAATTAAAAAGCTAAGGAGTGCAAATAAAATATGCTTTATAATTAAAAGGTAATCTGTTTTATATATTCTTTCAGAGGCAATATTAGAAGTTGAGGTATAAGCAAAAAATATACCTAGAAACATTAAAAAAATTATTGATATAAAAAGAAGCTTATCAATATTTCTCCACCACAAGGCAAATTGATCTGTATTGGTTCTGCCAAAATTAATCATGCGTATTTCTTTACCAATTTCTTAAAAATATTACCTCGATGTTCGAAATTTTTGTATTGATCGAAGGAAGCAGCTGAAGGACTTAATAATATAACTTGTTTTAGTCCTGGATTTTTTTTTGCCTCACTCAAAGCCGATAACAAAGCATTTTTTAGAGAGTGACTAGTATTATATTTTATAATGCTTTTAATTTGATTTAAAAAAAATTTGATTTTTTTTCCTATAATATAAGCTTTTAAAATAGATTTTTTAAATTTATTAATAATTATCTTATCTTTTTCTTTGGCAAGTCCTCCAACAATCCAATGAATATTTTTATAATTACTTAAGGCAACTTCAGTTGAGGAAAAATTTGTTGCCTTAGAGTCGTTTATAAAAGTTAAGTTATTTTTTATCTTGATAATTTCTTGTCGATGCGGAAGCCCTTTAAAGTTTTTTATTGTATTCAAATAAATATTGGTTGGAATTTTAAAATGTTTCGCAATTTTTGATAAAATATAAAGACAATTCTTAAAATGACTTCCTTTAAGTGAATTACTAATTAAATTATCTCTAATATTAAAATGAAAATTTCTTTTGATTAATTTAATATTTTTTAAATTATATTTCTTAAATTTAATAACTCTTAATATTTTAGATTGTTGATTATTACTCAGATCTAAAAAACCAACGCCTTCTTTAGTTAATCCCTTAAAAATTTTTAGTTTTGCTGAAATATAATTATTAATATTTACATGCCTTTCAATATGATCTGGGCTTACATTTAATAAAACTGAAACTGTACTTGGTAACCGCGAGGAGTAATCTAGTTGATAAGAGGATAACTCCAGTACAAAAATAGCAGATTTTTGTTTATATGGTAAATCTAAGACAGGTGTTCCATAATTGCCTCCAATAAAAACATCTTTTTTTGCATTTTTTAATAATTCATAAATCAATTTGCACATTGTGGATTTACCATTTGTGCCTGTAACCATAATAACTTTTTGATTGGTAATGGAGCTACAAAATAAATCTAAATCTGTAATAATTTTATTTTTGTTTTTCTCAAAAAAAAATTTTTTAGAATGTGTGTAAATATTAATTCCTGGGGACAAAACTATAAAATCATAACTACAATCAAACCAATTCTTATTTACTCGATATTTTTTTTTGAATTTTTCTCTTAACCTTTTATTATCATCCCAGCATTCGATATTAGCTTTATTTTTTTTTAATTGAGATAAAGTTGCATTGCCACTTATGCCAAGTCCAAAAACTAAAAATTTTTTTTGGCTACACTGTTCTAGTGAGAGCATTATCTTAATTTAAGAGATGCAAGACCTACTAAAGCAAAAACTATCGCTATGATCCAAAATCGAATTACAACTGTAGACTCGCTCCAACCCTTTTTTTCAAAATGATGATGTAAAGGTGCCATTTGAAAAACTCTTTTTCCTGTTAATTTAAATGACATAACTTGAATAATAACTGACAAAGCCTCTAACACAAAAAGTCCACTCACAATTGCTAAAACTATTTCATGTTTGGTTATAATTCCAATTGTTCCAAGTGCTGCACCTAAAGATAAAGAACCTGTATCTCCCATAAAAACTTTAGCTGGAGGAGAATTAAACCATAAAAATCCTAAACCAGCTCCGATCATTGCTCCTAGAAAAATACAAATTTCACCTGTATTTTTAATATAAGCTATCTGAAGATATTTTGAAAAAACGATATTACCCGAAACATAAGCTATAAATGCAAAAGTTAACGCAACAAGAATAACTGGAACAATTGCAAGTCCATCAAGCCCATCTGTTAAATTAACAGCATTAGAAGTTCCAACAATAACCACTAACCCAAATATAAAATAAAAAATCCCAAAGTTTAAAACAAAATTCTTAAACAATGGAAAGTAAACTTTATAATTAAGTTCTGGTCCAGTATTTAAAATTACTAAATATATAACAATTATACCGCTTAAAAATTGCAAGAATAATTTCAATTTCGCACTAATACCTTTGGAATTATTTTTTATGACTTTTAAATAATCATCAACAAAACCTATTGCTCCAAAACTTAATAAACAAAAAATTAATATCAAAACATATTTATTCGTAAGATCAGCCCATAATAAAGTCGAAAATAAAATACTTAAAATAATTATTAATCCTCCCATAGTAGGAGTTCCTGATTTTTTTATAATATGGGATAAAGGCCCGTCATCACGAATAGGCTGGCCGTATTTTTGAAATGTTTTTAATTTAGCTATTAAACTTTCTCCGACTAAAAGTATAAATGCTAGTGAAGTTACAACTGAAATACCTGTTCTAAAAGTAATATATTTAAAAACATTCAAAACACTAACGTCTGAGGAAAAATATTTAAAAAAAAAATAAAGCATTACTAAAATTTCTTGAAAAAATTAAATAACCCAATTCTATTGGATGATTTGACTAACAAAATATCATTATTCTCAACAAGTTTGAAAAGATTTTGTTTGAGCAGACTAATATTTTTAATCAATAGGCCTTTTTTGCTGTGGTTTAGCTTTTGATAAGTATATCTAACCTCCGAACCTACGCAAAAAACTTTATCTATATTAGTTTTGTTTAATATTTTTGCTACTTGCTGATGATAATATTTTGATTTTTTACCAAGCTCTAGCATATCTCCCATAATTAAAATTTTTCTATAACCTTTTTTTTTTCTTAATGAGAAATTAAAAATTGACTGCTCAAGAGATGCTGGATTGGAATTATAACTATCATTAACTAGAAGAATTCTTTTATTTTTAATTCTAATATTTTTTTCATTTCCCCTGCCTTCAGGAATTTTAAAATTATTAAATTTATTTTTTAAAAGATTAATATTATGATTTAAATAATAATGAACGCATAATGTTGCTGCTACATTATATAAATAAGACTTATTCAAATTATTTATTTTAAAATTAAATATTTTATTCTTTATTTTAAAAGATACTTTTGCTGAACTTTTTATAATTTGAATATCTGACTTTAAAAAACCAAAAGTTATAATTTTAATATTTTTTTGATTCGCAATTTTTTTTAAAGAATTAAAAAATTTATCATCTTTATTCAAAATAATAATTCCATTCTGGCAAATCCTATTCATAATCTCCGCTTTTGCCTTACAAATACCATCTATATTATTAAAATTTTCTAAATGCGCTGGGCCAATATTGGTTATTATTGCAATGTGCGGTCTTACTACATTAACAAGTTTATCAATTTCACCTTTAAAACTCATTCCTAGTTCAAAAACTCCATATTTATTATCAGAGCTTAGGTTTGCTAAGGAGTATGGAACTCCAAAATGATTATTAAAAGATTTAGGTGAGGAGTGTGTTTTTCCAAATCTACTTAATGAACTTTTTAATAAATTTTTCAATGAGGTTTTTCCACAGCTACCGGTCACAGCTATAATTTTAGCTTTGCTTCTCTGTCTTGCGTAAGATGCTAAATTTATTAAACTTTCTAAAGTATTTTTGGTCCTTATCGATCTTAAATTATTAGACTTTGTACTAATGACGGCTAAATTATTTTTTTTTTTTAATACTGTTTTAACATATCTATGGCCATCATCATTAACTCCTTTTATAGCAAAAAAAATTCCTCTATTTGAAACCTCTCTGCTATCTATTGCAACTTTATTAAAAAATAACTTTTTATTTATATTTGAATTAAAAACTAAATTAATTTCTTCGCTTGTATAAAGCTTTGATGCCATTTTATTTTAAGAAAAATTTAGATACTTTTTGATCGGAAAAATATTTTTTTTGATCATTTATAATCTGATAATTTTCATGTCCTTTGCCAGCAATCAGTAAAGTACAATCGTTTTTAAGATTTTTAATGGCCAATTTAATTGCCATTTTTCTATCTAATATAATCTTTGATCTTAAACACCCTTTTTTAATTTGTTTAATAATTGAAGTAGGATTTTCATGTCTAGGATTATCATTTGTTAAATATATTTTTGAGGCAAATTGATTAGCTATTTTGCCCATTTTATATCTTTTTCCTTTATCCCGACCACCACCACAACCAAATACGACATCTACTTTCTTATTAAACTGTTTTGTTAAAGTTTGAAGACTTTTTTTTAAAGCATCTGGAGTATGAGCATAATCAACTACTACAGCAGATTTTTTTTTATTACCCACATACTGCATTCGTCCAGTTGCAGTTTTTATTTTTATTAAAGTATTAATAATCTTATCAGGATTTTTAATAGTTAAATATGAGGCTAACATTGCTGCAAATAAATTTTTGATTTGAAAGTCTCCTATTAGATTAACACTAATATTATATATTTTATTTAAAAAATTAATTTTTATTGCTTGTCGTTTTCCTAAAAAAAAATGTGAAATTAATTTAATGGTATTTCCTCTTGATCCAAAGGATAGAATTTTTATTTTTCTTTTATTGCAAATTTTTTTTAGTAATAAATATTCAGGAATATCTGTATCTATAATCGCAAAAGAATTTTTTTTTAACAAGTTTTTAAAAAGATAAAGTTTGGCATTTAAATAATTTTTTAAATTTTTATGATAATCTAAATGATCTTGTGTAAAATTAGTAAATATTCCTGCGCTGAAATTAATATTATCTAATCGATTTTGATGAAGCCCATGGCTTGAGGCTTCTAAGCACACATTTTCAATTCTTTTTTTTTTTAATAAATATAATTCTTTATGAACGGTAATAGTATCTGGAGTTGTAAGATTAGTTTTTTTAAATTTATTCTTAAAATTAATACCAAGTGTCCCAATTGCTGCTGAATTTATTTTAAGATTATTCAAAATCTGGTAGTAAAAATTAGCAACTGATGATTTTCCATTTGTTCCAGTGACCGCAATTATATTATTTGGCTTTTTTTTATATTTAATAGAACAAGCTTCTGCTAAAAATTTTCTAACATTGCTGACTTTTAAATAATTTTTATTTTTAATATTTTTACTTGTTACAACTTTAGAAGCACCTTTGCTTAATGCCTCTGAACTATATAAGTTTCCTGATTCCGTTAAACCATTAATTGCAAAAAAAATATCATTTTTTTTTATTTTTTTAGAATTGATAGAAAAATTTCTATTTTGATATTTTAAAGATTTAATTTTTTTACTTAGCATTGAAAGCAATATTATAATTCTTTGAAGCTAAAATAGGGCCAATCCTTTTTATAATACTCCCTGCAGTTGGAACAGCATTCCAACCTGAGTCTGATCTATATAAACCCTTACTAGGAATAACTTTTGGTTCATCAATCATAACTAATAATAAATATTCTGGCTTTTCCTCTGGATACGCGGATACAAAAACAGTCATTACTTCTTTGGAATAACCTTTTGATGTTTTAGAGGCTTTGATAGCAGTTCCAGTTTTTCCAATAACCCCATAACCACCAATATCTGCTTTTTTGGCAGTCCCTTGCATAGGATCATCTTTATCTACTACTTTTCTAAGCATTTTTACCATTTTTTTACTTGTTTCCTCACTAATAACTCTCTCTTTTTTTATATTCTGACTTTGTTTAATTAAAGTTGGATAAATTTTATATCCACCATTTACTAAGGTTGCATAAGCAGACGCTAATTGAATTGGAGTCGTGCTAACTCCGTGTCCATAAGAGGCCGTTGCTAAAGTACAATTATCCCATTTCATTGGTAAAGATTTTCCCTTTTCTGGAAGTTCAATAGATGTTTTTTCAAATATACCTAGTTTGGTTAAGAAATTTTTATAATTTTCAATACCAATCTTTTCTATTATTTTTATTGTTCCAATATTTGATGATTTAACTAAAATTTCTGAAGTAGTTAAATCCCTTTTTAAATTTTTATCATGTTCATCGATAGGCTGTGAATAACCACAATTATAAACTTGTTTTTCAAGATTTTTAAATAGTGTATTTTCATCAATAAGTTTTAGTTCTAATGCATTAGCAATGGTAAAAGTTTTAAATACAGAGCCTAATTCATAAACACCAAGTGTAATTTTATTTAAATATTTCTCATCATTTACTAAAGTTCTTCTGTTAATGTCAAAATCAGGCAGAGAAACTAATGAAATTATTTCTCCTGAATTAACATTCATTAATAACGACGCAGCCCCTTTTGCTGAATAATCTTCAATGGCTTTCTCCAGAGTATCTCTAACTTGTGATTGTATCAAAGTATCAAGTGAAATTTGGAATGAACTTTGTGAAAATTTTGTATTTAAAATTTGATTATTAAAATAATTCTCAACTCCTGAAACTCCTTTATTATCTTCATCTGTTTGGCCCAGCACATGACTAAATAAATTTCTTTGAGGGTAAATTCTAACCTGCCTACGACTTAATTCTATAGCAGGCTCCCCAAGCATAATTGCTTTTTTATATTCAATATGATCAAGTTTTTTTTTTAGTACTAATCTTTTTTTATCCACGCTCTCTCTTTGAATTTCGTTTACATTTAATCCTGGAAATTGCGTCTTTAATTTAATTAAAAGTTCAGGCAAATTTTTTACCTTATCGACTTTTAAAACAAGATCATAAATATCTATATTTTTTGCTATTAATAAATTTGCTCTGTCAAAAATATCTTTTCTTTGATTATAATCTTTATTAATAATTGAATCTTCAAAATTAATTTCACTACTCTTATTAAAGCCAAGATACAAAAGCTTTAATAAAATAATCAAGAAAACTAAAAAAAATATTTTAAATACAAAATTTGCTCTCGAATTAAAAAGCGAATTACTAGTATTTATATTAATTTTGTCGTCATTGGTAAAATTTTGAAAATAAAAATTTTTTTGCATATTGGTAATTTTATTTTTCATTCATATATCTATAATTATTTTTATCCATTTAAATATAGTCTGTGGATAAGTGTAATTTGGCTAACTTTTTTACTCTTTCTGGGGAAGCAAGGTAATTATTCTCCAATTTTTCGTTTTTTAATTTCTCAACTAAATTTTCCTGTTCCTCCTTTAATTTTAATATTTCTTTTTCGACATCACGCGTTTTATTTTTTATGTAAGAAACGCAGACTGTTCCAAAAATAACAATAAACAATATAATGGCTATTTTTTCACGCATATATTGCTTCCTCTAATTGAAAATATTTTTCAAGATTTAAATATGATCTTTTAAATTCAAAAGAATTATCTTTAATTTTAATTGCGAATCTTAATTTAGCAGATCTTGCTCTATTATTTTTGTTTACTTCTTTTTCAGATGCAACAATAGGCTTTCTACTTTTAATCTCTAATATATTAAAATTTTCATTTTGCTTATTTTCGGGCAAATATCTAGAAGTTCCTTTTTTTTTATTTGAAAAAAAATCAAAGATTTTTTTAACTATTTTATCTTCTAAAGAATGAAAGGTGATAACAATGATCTTTCCATTAATAGATAAGTTTTTGATAGCAAAAATCAAACCTTCATAAAGCTAAGTTAATTCCTGGTTTACAATCATTATAATTGATTGAAATATTTTTGCACAAGAATCAATTTTGTTATATTTATTATTTTTATATCTTTTTGCTCTCAAAATAATCTCTGCTAATTCATGTGTTGAACTTATTTGTTTGTCTTGTCTTTTTTGTATTATTAGTTTTGCAATTAATGCTGAATCTTTATCTTCTCCAAATAAATTGAAAATATTTTTTAAATCTTTTTGATCAAGTTTATTTACAATATCGTGAGCTGAAATATTATTTTTTCCCATAGTCATTTTTAATAATCCATCTTGTCGATATGAAAAGCCTCTTTCAGGGTCATCAATTTGAAAAGAAGAAAGACCAAGATCAAAAATTATTGCAACAGGAATTTTCTGTAAATTTCTTTCTTTTAAAATATTTTGTAAATTACTAAACTTATCAACTATAAATTCAAATCTATTATTATATTCTTTACTTATTTCTTTAGAAAAAGAATCGACAAAATTATCTCGATCTATAGAAATAATTTTTGTATTTTTTTTAGATAATATTCTTCTAGTAACTCCTCCGCCACCAAACGTGCAATCGATATATAGACCGGATTTATAAGGGGCTAATATATTATCTATTTCTTCCGACATCACTGGAATGTGATTCAATTCCAGTGACATAAGAAGAATTTTTTCTTTAATTAATCTCTAATTAGTTTGACGTCTTAAAAAAGCAGGAATTTCTAAATCTACTTTTTCTTCATCTGTAAGATCGTGTCCCAAGTCTTTAAAAAACTGAGAGGAACCTTCTTTGTTATTAGAAATATCTTTTAAATTTTCATCCTCAGAAAATAATTTTGGAAAGGATGTGACCTCTTCAACTATTTGAGTATTTTCTATCTTGTTTAATGCGCTTAAATCCTGAGAAGAAATATTCTGTTCTTTGGTAGCACTAGAACTAGCTGCCTCCTGTTGAACATTCATATGATTCAATGCTTGATTATTTATCTCAGCTACATGGGACGGTTCCTGAAACATATCAAGAGCTGTTGCCCCATTAGTCATTGCTTGCGGAGTTGATTGAGCTACATAATTTGGAACAAAAGATTGTTGGGGTTTATTGAAAACAGTGCTGTACCCATTGTTTCTGTTATTAATATGTCTCATCATACTAACTACTGGCTTATTATTAATAGCAGCTTCTCCACCTAGACCGGTTGCAACAATTGACACTCTCATTTTTCCATCTAAAGCATCTTCAAAAGTAGAACCTACTAAAATTTCAGCTGAAGGATCAACTTCCGCTCTTATTTTATTAGCTGCTTCATCGACTTCGAAAAGTGTAATGTCATTACCACCAGTAATATTAATAAGAAGACCTCTTGCTCCTTTTAATGAATACTCGTCAATCAAAGGATTAGCCAATGCTGCTTCTGCAGACATTATTGCTCTCTTATCTCCCTCTGCTTCTCCAGTTCCCATCATAGCTTTGCCCATACCTTTCATTACTGTTTCGATATCTGCAAAATCAAGATTGATAAGACCTGGCTTAACAATTAAATCCGTTATTCCTCTAACGCCTTGCATTAGAACATTATCCGCCATTTTAAATGCTTGAGGAAAAGTAGTTTTCTCATTAGCAACTTTAAATAAATTTTGATTAGGAATTATAATACTGGTATCAACATATCTTTTTAATTCCTCTAAGCCTCTTTCAGCAGCCTTTAGTCTTCCAGGGCCTTCAAAAATAAAAGGCTTTGTTACCACCGCTACTGTTAATAAATTTAAATCTTTAGCTGCTCGAGCAATTACGGGTGCAGCACCTGTTCCTGTCCCACCACCCATTCCAGCAGTGATGAAAACCATATTAGCGCCTTGTAAAAGATTTATTAATTCATTTAAAGACTCTTCCGCTGCTGCTTGTCCAATATCAGATTTTGCTCCAGCTCCAAGTCCTCTAGTTAGGTTTGTTCCAAGTTGTATTTTGCATGAAGCTTTATTATATTTTAAAGCTTGCGCGTCAGTATTGGCTGCAACGAATTCAACACCCTGAACTCCGCAATCTATCATGTTATTAATCGCGTTACCGCCTGCTCCTCCAACTCCTAGAACAACTATTCTAGGTTTTAACTCTCTTAATTCTGGTACGTTTATTTTTATTGCCATTTGTTTCTCCCTTTATTGTTATTTATTAATTTTCATTAAGACCATTTTAAATCTGATCTTAATGTCTTAGCTTTTTTTCTTGCCTCGTCTCTAAATTTTGAGAACTTATAAGGTTCCCACATTTGAAATGTTTTTCCCTGTCCAACAAAGACAACTGTTTCTTTAATTCCAGAATGATCTAAAAGTTTTTTTGGAAGAACTACTCTTCCATCAGAGTCAAAATTTAATTGAAAACTATCTGCAAGAATTGACGTTGCAAATGTATCTCTATTTTCTTCAAATGGACTGAGGCTATCTATGCTATCGCTTAATTTTTCAATTCTGCTTTGAGGACAAAATTCAATTGATGAATTTGTAAATGAAGGGTAACAAACAACACTATTATATCCTAAGGATGATAAATGAGCTCTAAAGCTAGCTGGCACAGACACTCTGCCTTTCTTGTCTAACTTGTTTTCGTAAGTTGATATAAACATTTGTTTTTTTTAAAAAAAAATTCCCACTAAATTTATTCATAAAATAGTTAATATTTATCATTTATGGGTTACTATGGGATAGCATGGTATATAATAGTAAGTCAATGGAGAAACGCTTTAAAAGTATAATTAATTTAATAACGTTGTTCTTATTTTGTTCTAATAAAAATTATTAAATATCAATTAAAATAATTAGATAAAAATCTAAGGAAAGTTATTTAATTGCCAGTTAGTCTGTAAGCTGGGTTCTGTCATTGAAAACGGTAATTTATCTAGGTCTATTGTCGCCAATAGACTCGAGCAACCAACCCAAACAACTCACCCAAGATTAGGCTAGATTTAAATAAATTTAAATCATGTTGCTTCTATTTGGTCTTGCTCCCAGTGGGGTTTTCCATGCGGTTTTTGTTACCAAAAACCCGGTGTGCTCTTACCACACCTTTTCACCCTTGCCTTGATAAGGCGGTTTATTTTCTGTGGCACTATCCCTGAGGTTACCCTCGCCAGCTATTAGCTGGCACTGTCATCTTGTGGAGCCCAGACTTTCCTCTTTGAAAATATCAAAGCTACCATTCAACTAACTGGCAATAAAATATTATATTAGACTAAATCAAAATTCAACTATTAAATGAATTTTTGTAAATTTCTTAGTATTAAGTAACATTCTTGATCAAAAATACCATTGATCAACTGCTGCCTATATCTTCTTTGAAAAGCCTTAATAAAATTTTTATCTAGATAATTTACTGAAAAAATCTTTGAATATCCTAATTTTTTGATCATTTTAACAATATTTTCCTTATTAAAATTGATTAATTTTTTAGATCTAAAATTACTTATAAATTTTTCATTAAGTGAATGCCCAATTGCTAAATGATTTTTATAAAGTTTATTCCAAGGAAACTTTTCTCCAGGATCTTTTTTTCTATTTGGCGCGATATCTGAATGGCCAGTAATATTAATATTTTGAATCTTAAATTTTTTTTTTAATACTCTTAATAATTTAATAAGTTGATTTATTTGTTTATTAGTAAAATTTTGATACCCATGCTGATGCCCTTTGTTTTCAAGCTCGATACCAATAGAATTATTATTTAAATTTTTAAAATTAAACCAATTTGAAATTCCCGCATGCCAAGCAATATTGTTATCTTTAACTAATTGTAGAATTTTTCCAGTTCGACTAATTACATAGTGACTGCTTACTTTGTATTTATTAAATAAAAGTCTTTCTACCGCTGATTGCAAGGTCTTCATTCCTGTATAATGGATAATAATCGACTGAATTCTTCTTTTTTTTGTACTGGGGGATGTATAATTTTCCGACTTTAATTGCCTAATTCTCATTAATATTTATAAAAAATACAATTAAAAACGTCAAATTTATCAAGCATTTTTAGTATATAATTATTGGAAATATGTATATATAGACAATTTTAATATTATGAAAAAAACATTATTAGCTATAACTTTTTTAGTTCTATTTAATTCAAAAACTATTTACGCAGCCAATCTACCCGATTGCAACGAAAATATTAATAGATCTATTTTTAGTTTTAACATGACGGTTGATAAATATTTATTTAAACCAGTCGCTGAAGTTTATAATGTATTACCAGTAGAAGTAAGAAGCGGAATAAATAATGCCTTATTAAATATTGACTCCACTCTTTCTGTTCCAAACCAAATTTTACAAGGAAACTTTAGTGAAGCAGCAGTATCTATTTCACGATTTGCAATAAATTCTACTGTTGGAATTCTTGGATTGTTTGATCCGGCCACAGCTCTTGGGATTGAAAAAACAAATAGAGAAGACTTTGGTCAAACTCTTGCTGTTTGGGGTGTTGATCATGGTTGTTATGCTGTAGCACCATTTTTTGGACCAACAAGTCCTAGAGATTTAGTCGGAAGAGTTCTTGGAGTTTATGGAGACTACTTTTATATGATATCAGCTGGAGATAAAACCGCTTTTGGAGAAAATCTTGGTGATACAGTTTACTGGTCAACAAAGGGTACGGAAATAGTTAACTTTAGATCACAAAATATTAAAAGTTCAGAAAATTTAGAAAAGAATTCTTTAGATCTTTATTCTGCATATAAAAGTTTATATTTACAAAGAAGAGAAAACTTAGTTAAAAACATCAAAAGATCGGATACTCAATACGGAGCAAGTGAAGACGAGTGGAAAAAAATTAGATAATCTTTCTAATTTCAAATAATGACAGCTATTTTTAAAAAAATATTTTTTTATATTGGTTTAATTCTATTTACTTACACAAATTCATATTCTTCAGAGACTAGTGCCGAGGCTTTTGTTCTTAAATTAACTAATGAAGCAAAATTAATATTCAATGATAAATCTCTTAATACCGACTCAAGACTAAAAAAGCTTAATGATCTTTCACAAAGCTATTTGGATTTGGATGCGCTTGCTGGTTATACACTAGGTGATTACCGAGATAAAGCAACAGCTTCTGAAAAAGATAATTTTAATAAATTGTTTAGAGAATATTTTATAAAAAATATGTCTTCAAAATTAAATGATTTTGCAGACCAAGAACTAAAAATTTTAGATTCAAAAAAAATTAATGAAAATAACATTATTGTTAGCACTAAAATATTTTCCAAAAAAGATGCCCAAGAAATTAAGGTTGAATGGAGAATTTACACAAAAGAATCTAAATTTCTTGCAAGAGATTTAGTTGTTGAGGGATTGAGTTTAGCAAGAACTCAAAAAGAAGAATTTGCATCAATTATTGCTAGCAAAGGTTTTGTGGGTCTAATAAACGCCTTGGAGAATTTCAATAAATCAAATTAGATTAAATTGGTGGGCCCGCAGGGATTTGAACCCCGGACAACCCCGTTATGAGCGGGGGGCTCTAACCAGCTGAGCTACAGGCCCTTTTTAATGGGATATAACATTAAAAATATAGTTTATTAACTAAATTCTAACTATCAAAGAAACTTTTTAACTGTCTTGATCTACTAGGATGCTTTAATTTTCTTAAAGCCTTTGCTTCGATTTGTCTTATCCTTTCGCGCGTGACTGAAAACTGCTGCCCCACTTCTTCTAAAGTGTGATCGGTATTCATACCAATTCCAAAACGCATTCTTAATACTCTTTCTTCTCTTGGAGTTAATGTTGCAAGAATCTTTGTAGTTGTATTTCTAAGTCCACTTTGGATTGCAGCATCAACAGGAATTAATGCATTTTTATCTTCTATAAAATCTCCTAAGTTACTATCCTCCTCATCTCCAACCGGTGTCTCCAAAGATACGGGCTCTTTTGCAATTTTTAATACTTTTCTTACTTTATCTAAAGGCATAGCTAATTTTTTAGCTAATTCCTCAGGAGTAGGTTCTCTTCCAAACTCACTGAGCATTTGTCTAGATGTTCTTACAATTTTATTAATTGTTTCGATCATGTGCACAGGTATTCTAATAGTTCTGGCTTGGTCAGCTATTGATCTTGTAATAGCTTGTCTAATCCACCATGTGGCATACGTTGAAAATTTATAACCTCTTCTATATTCAAATTTATCAACTGCTTTCATAAGACCAATATTACCCTCTTGAATTAAATCTAAAAACTGCAGTCCTCTGTTTGTATATTTTTTTGCAATTGAAATAACTAATCTTAAATTAGCCTCGATCATTTCTTTTTTAGCAATTCTAGATTCTCTCTCGCCTTTTTTAATTTTATTAACTAGAATTTTAAAATCCGATACTGGTAATCCAATATCTTTGCTAATCTGAATTAATTTAATTTTAATATTTTCGTATTCTTTCTTTTCTTTCGTAAAAAAATTATGCCATTTTTTATTTTCTCCTAAAAAACTTTCAAAATTTGGATTAATTTCATTTCCTACGTAAAATTTTATAAATTCTTCTCGAGGAATGCCATGCTTAGAAGAAAGTCTCAAAAGTTCTCCATCAAAATTAATTAATTTTTTATTCTCAACATAATTCAGCTGCACCAACTCTTCTTGAGTTGCTGGATTTAATTGCAATTGCAGAATATCCTGGCTGATTTCCTCTTTAATTAATTGGTAATTTTTTTCTTTGCTTGGACTAAATTTTGATCTAGCGAGTACAGTGTCGAGCTTTTCTTTTTGATAAGAGATAAGTTTTTTGTAATTTTTTGATAGTTTTTCAAAAGTTTTTAAAATTTTTGGCTTAAGCTCTATTTCAAGAGCGGCTAAAGAGATGTTATATTCATCATTCTCTTCCTCAATGACTTCAACACTTTTATTATCTGGATCTTCCTCTTTATCTTTTTTTGTTTTAGTTTCTTTAACAGTTTTCTCTACAGATTTTGCAGCTAAAGCTTTTGTAAAATTCTCATCCTCTAAGTAGTTACTATCAAGATCAATAATATCTCTAACTAACATCTCGTTAGCGTTTAACTTGTCTTTCCACTCAAATATTTTTTTTGCCATCAATGGGCTTTCCGCCAAGGCGGAAACCATTACATATTTTCCAGACTCTATTCTCTTAGCAATTGCAATTTCACCTTCTCTGGATAGAAGCTCAACTCCACCCATCTCTCTAAGATACATTCTAATTGGATCATCACTTCTTTCAGAAGTTTTTTCAGCTTTAGGGGCCTCCTCTTTTGTCTTAACTTTAAAGTCAGATTTTTGCTTAACTAGCGTAATAAGGTTATCAAAAATATTTAAAACGGCTTTTTCCAAGCTTTCAGGATTACTATTTCTTTTTCCTAAAGATTTTTTTAACTCTTCGTGAGTAATAAATCCTCGAGCTTTTCCACGCTCAAGTAGTTTTTCAAATGATTTTGAAATAAGCTTGTCTGCTTTCACTTTTAAATATCTGTTTATTGAAGCAGTATATATATTTACTAGGATGCAAAATTACTAGACTTTTTTTGAAGCTACAATCTGATCTTTTAAGGATAAAAGTTCATTATAGTGGGCCTCATTCATATTTTTAGACAATGATTCTTCGGCATCTTGCAATTTACTCTGAAGTTTCAAATTATTAACTTGTTCAATTAAATCTTTTAAAAAATTATCAAACTTTTCATCATTTAAATTCTCTGAAATTCCCTTTATCGAAGAAAATTCATTTATATCTTTAATAACTTGTCCAAAATTATTTTCTTCTAAATGTTTTAATAAATTAAAATCTTTAAATGTTTGAATCTTTCCTAAAATATTTATCAAAACTTTTCTTAATTCTTCTAAATTTTTATTGTGAAAATTTATTAACAAAACTTTTTCAAATTGATTTCTTAAAATTGTAAAATTATTTAAAAAAAGATACATTAGAGAAAATTCCTTAAGTTCAAATGAAGAATATCTAGTAATTTTTCTAGTAAGCTCTTTAGTTTTGTTTAATGGTTTAATATTTTTATTTTTTCTATTTGAAAATTGTTCAAAAATTTTATTTTTAAAGAAACTAACATAGTATTTTTTTACCGTGGAATCTTGGATCAATAAACATGTATCGATCAATTTTTTTTCAAATCCAGCTCTTTCTTCAGGTTGCGTAGATTGTAAATTTTGTAAATTGTTTTCAAAAATAAAATTACCAATATCAATTTTTTGATCTAAAAGACTTTCAAAGTTATTTTTACCATTTTTTCTTATAAAAGAATCTGGATCAAACCCATTTGGTAAAATTAAAAATGACAAAGAATAACCTGGCTTCATAAAAGCAATTAATTTTTCAGAAATTTTTTGAGCAGCATTTTGTCCGCTTCTATCCCCATCAAAACAAACTACTGGGTCATTAAAATAGCGCCATACTAAATTTAGATGAGATTCTGTCATTGCAGTACCAAGTGTTGCGACTACATTTTTAAAACCAGCCTGATAAAGACTAATCGCATCCATATACCCCTCAACAACAAAAATAATCCCACTTTGTTTGTTTTCACTTTTGGCATTATTCAAGTTATATAAATTAAAACCTTTCTTAAAAAATTCAGTTTCTGGAGAATTAATATATTTTGCTAAATAATTTTGGCCCAAAGCTCTTCCTCCAAATCCAATAACTTTATTGTTATAATCAAAAATTGGAAAAATTAGTCTGTTTTTAAATCTATCAATAAGTTTATTATTTTTTTCATCATGGAAAAATACTCCACTTTCAATAAGCTCTTTTTGATTAAAATTACTAAATAACGAAACATTCAAACCATATTCTCCCGAATATCCTATTTTGAATATGGACAATATTTCCTGGGTCAAGCCTCTATCAAGAACATATTTTTTAACAAATTGATTTTCAAAAAAGTTTTTCTGATAATTTTGTAAAGCAATTGTTAATATTTCGTCATATTTTTTTCTTTTATTTTCTACTTCAATATTTTCTTTCGTAAATTTAAATGCTGGCATTCCAGCTTTAGCTGCTAATTTTCTAACAGCGTCACCAAAATTTAATTTTTCAACTTTAACTAAAAAATCGAAAATATTTCCATGCTCTCCTGAACTAAAACAATGATAAAACCCCTTTTCATCATTAATAGTAAATGATGGTGTCTTTTCTGTAGAAAAAGGAGATAAGCCAACGAATTCTTTTCCTCTTCTTTTTAATTGAACTGCAGCTCCTACTACATCGGAAACTTTTACTCTTTGTTTAATTTCTTCTAAATACTCTTTTGGAAATTTCATTTGCTTAGTAATTCTTTTAGAAAAGCCCCAGCCTTAGAAAAGTCTATGCTGCCAGAATATTTAGACTTTAAAATGGCCATTGCTTTTCCCATATCCTTAATTGAAGCTGCTCCGGTTTCCTTGATTGCACTTTCGCATGCTTTCTTTGTATCGTTATCATCTAATTGTTTTGGAAGAAATTCTTGAATAATATTTATTTCTTTACTTTCTTTTTCAGCCAAATCATCCCTGGAAGCTTTTTTATAAATCTCCAATGACTCTCTTCTCTGTTTTAACATTTTATTGAAGACCGTAATTACATCGTCGTCTTTAATTGAAGTATCTTTTACACCAGCTCCTCTTTTTTCAATTTCTTTATCTTTAAGGGCAGATATAATAAGTCTTAGAGTAAGAACCTTGTCTTTGTCTTGTTTAAGTGCCGATTCTTTCAATTGAGCATTTATCTTATCTAATAAATTCATAAGTTTAAATTACTCTAAATAATTCAATTGCTCAAAAGAAAATATTAGCAACTTGACTGGCGTTTAACTTTTTCATAATGTTCGCCAACTTTTAAATAACTTAAAAGCTCTTAACTCATGGGTTGTATTTGTCTAAAGAAACTAATTTAGAAAATAAATACAAAATTAAAAATTCAATTGATACTAATGCTATTTTAATTCTTGAAGATGGAGAGGAATTTTATGGATTTGGAATTGGTGCTTACGGAATTTCTTCTGGTGAAATATGTTTTAACACTTCAATTACCGGCTACCAAGAAATATTAACTGACCCCTCTTACTCTGGACAAATTATAAATTTTACTTTTCCACACATCGGTAATGTAGGTACTAATAATGAAGATTTTGAAGCTGAAAAAGCCTGGGTTAAAGGTGCAATATTTAGCGCGGAAGTATCTCATTCATCAAATTACCGAGCTTTGGAAAATTTAGATGATTGGTTAAAAAGAAATAGTATCACTGCAATTTATGGGATTGACACTAGAAAACTTACTTTAAAAATAAGAAAATTTGGTCCAAAAAAAGCAACAATAGCTTTTAATGAAAATAATAATCATAACGTCAAACACCTTTTGGATATTACGAAAAAATTACCAAGTTTAGAAAACTTAGATCTTACACAAGAAGTTACCTGTAAAAAATCTTATCAATGGGTTGGTAATAAATTATGGAATACTAAAGGTTACGAAATTCAAAAAAATCAAAAATATAATATTGTCGCAATTGATTATGGAATCAAAACTAATATTTTAAGAAACTTTTCTGAACTAGGTTGTAAAGTAATAGTTGTTCCCTCTATAACTTCGTCTAAGGATATACTTGCTTTAAAACCAGATGGAGTTTTTTTATCTAATGGGCCTGGAGATCCTGATCTTACAGGAAAATATGCAATTAAAACCATTCAAGAAATAATATCCGCAGATATTCCAGTATTTGGAATATGCTTAGGTCATCAATTGCTTGCTTTAAGCCTTGGTGCAAAAACAAAAAGAATGCACCAAGGACACAGAGGCGCAAATCATCCAGTTAAAAATTTGATGAATAATAAAGTAGAAATCACAAGTCAAAATCATGGCTTTGAAGTTACAAAAAACAGTTTACCTAAAGATGTTGAGGTTACTCATGTATCTCTTTTTGATACTTCCATTGAAGGTATAAAATCAAAAATCAAACCGGTATTTTCTGTACAATATCATCCAGAAGCATCTCCTGGACCCCATGATAGCAATTATCTTTTTAAAGATTTTATAGATTTAATAAAAAAAAATAAAATTAATGCCTAGAAGAAAAGATATAAAATCAATTTTAGTTATCGGTGCTGGTCCAATAATTATTGGTCAAGCATGCGAGTTCGATTATTCAGGAACGCAAGCATGTAAAGCATTGAGATCTGATGGATATAAAATTATCCTAATCAATTCAAACCCAGCAACTATTATGACTGATCCTGACGTTGCTGATAAAACTTATATTGAGCCTATCACTACTGAAATTATTGAAGAAATTATTAAAAAAGAAAAACCGGACGCAATACTACCAACTATGGGGGGGCAAACTGCACTTAATGCGGCCATGGCACTAAAAAAAGAAGGAATACTAAAAAAATATAATATTGAATTAATAGGAGCAAACTCTGAAGCGATAGAGAATGCTGAGGATCGGGAAAAGTTTAAAAAAAATATGACTGATATTGGTCTTGAGTGTGCAAAGTCTATCATTTGTAGATCAATTGAAGATGCAAAAAAAAGTTTAAAATTAATTGGACTGCCCGCAATTATCAGGCCTTCTTTTACACTTGGAGGATCTGGGGGTGGAATTGCCTATACAGAAGAAGAGTATTTAAAAATTATAGCAAATGGTCTTGATCTTTCTCCAACAAAAGAAGTTTTAATTGAAGAGTCTTTATTAGGATGGAAAGAATTTGAGATGGAGGTCGTTAGAGATAAAAACGATAACTGTATTATTATTTGTTCCATTGAAAATGTAGACCCAATGGGGATTCACACTGGTGATTCTATTACTGTAGCTCCAGCATTAACTTTGACTGATAAAGAATATCAAATCATGAGAGATGCTTCTTTTAAATGTATTAGAAAAATTGGAGTTGAAACAGGAGGTTCTAATGTTCAGTTCGCAATCAATCCAAAAAATGGAAGAATGATTATTATTGAGATGAATCCAAGGGTTTCTAGATCTTCTGCACTAGCTTCAAAGGCAACTGGATTTCCAATAGCAAAAGTGGCGGCAAAACTTGCTGTTGGCTATACTTTAGATGAGTTAAAAAATGAAATCACGGGAACAACCCCTGCCTCATTCGAACCGACTATTGATTATGTAGTAACTAAAATTCCAAGATTTGCATTTGAAAAATTCAAAAATACTGAGGCAATATTAGGAACGTCGATGAAATCTGTTGGTGAAGTAATGTCTATAGGAGGAAACTTTAAAGAGTCCATACAAAAAGCATTGTGTTCATTAGAGATTGGACTTGATGGTTTTGATCAATATGAGGAAATAAATATACAGGATTTAAAAAAAAAACTTATAGAAAGGACTCCTCAAAAAATACTTTTTGTAGCAGAGGCCTTTAGAAGAAAATTAAAGCTTGAAGAAATTTATCAAATGACAAAAATAGATAAATAGTTTTTAGAGCAAATTCAACAACTCATTATTGTAGAAAATAATATTAAAGATGAGGAGGTTCTAAATAGTAAAGAAAAACTACAATATATTAAATCAATAGGTTTTTCAGATAAAAAAATTGCAAAGATTTTAAAAATAAAAAGTAATGATGTCAGGTCTGCTAGGAATAAATTTAAAATTCACCCTATATATAAAAAAATAGATACATGTGCTGGAGAATTTGAATCTAAAACTCCTTACATGTACTCTACTTATGGAAGTAACGATCTAAGTACATGCGAATCTGAACCTACAAATAAAAAAAAAGTTATTATTCTAGGTAGTGGACCAAATAGAATAGGACAAGGGGTAGAATTTGATTACTGCTGCTGTCAAGCAAGTTATGCCTTAAAAGAAATTAATTATGAGACTATTATGATTAACTGTAATCCCGAAACAGTTTCAACAGATTATGACACAAGCGATAGATTGTATTTTGAACCTTTAACTGAAGAGCACGTCATTGAAATAATTAATAAAGAAAAAAGTAACGGTTTCCTTTTTGGGGTTATAGTTCAATTTGGAGGCCAGACTCCATTAAAACTTGCAAAATTTATTCATGAAAATAATATTCCGATTTTAGGTACACAACTAGAATCTATTGATCTTGCTGAGGATAGAGAAAAATTTAAAAATTTTGTAATCAAAGAAGAGTTGCTTCAAGCTGAAAGTGGACTTGCAAGATCTGAGTCTGAGGCAATTGAAATCGCAAAAAAAATAAATTTTCCAGTTGTAATCAGGCCTTCTTATGTTTTAGGCGGCAGAGCAATGGAAATTGTGTACGATGAAGATCATCTTAAAAAATATATAAAAGAAGCAGTAAAAGTTTCAGGAAAAGATCCTGTTCTAATAGATAAGTTTATTAATGATGCGATTGAAGTTGATGTTGATGCTATTTGCGATGGTTCGGAAGTATTTATTGCAGGTATAATGGAACATATTGAAGAAGCAGGAATTCATTCTGGAGATTCTGCATGCTGCATTCCTCCATATTCACTTAAACAGAATATTATTGATGAAATTTCAAAACAAACAAAAAAAATTGCCTTTGGTTTAAAAGTCTTAGGACTTTTAAACATTCAATTTGCCATAAAAGATGATCGAGTTTATGTCCTAGAAGTAAATCCAAGGGCTAGCAGAACTGTTCCCTTTGTTGCTAAATCTATTGGAATTGCAGTTGCAAAAATTGCAACTAAAGTAATGACCGGTTTAAAATTAAAAGATCTAAATTTAAATAAAAAAAACCATAAGTTATATTCTGTTAAAGAAGCTGTGTTTCCTTTTAACAAGTTTCCAAATGTAGATACGTTATTGGGACCTGAAATGAAATCAACTGGAGAGGTTATGGGGATTGATAAAACCTTTGGCCTTGCTTTTGCCAAAAGTCAATTTGCAACTGGTAATAAAATACCAAAATCTGGCATTGCTTTTTTATCTGTGAAAAAAGAAGATAGAAAATATATTTTAAAAATTGCACAAGAACTTAAAAAATTAGGATTTACTATTCTAGGAACCTCAGGAACTTCTGATTTTTTAAATTCATCAGGAGTTGATTGTAAAAAGATAAATAAAGTTATGGAAGGAAAACCTCATATCGAGGACTCTCTTAATGAAAAAAAAATTTCTTTAGTCATAAATACATCTCAAGGTAAGCAATCTATTAAAGATTCTTTTTCACTTAGAAGAGCGGCGCTCACAAGTGGCACCCCCTACTACACGACCATTGCTGGAGCCAATGCAATTACTGAAGCTATTAAATCTTTAAAAAATTCTAAATTTGAAGTTCTTGCTTTACAGGATATTAATTAATTTACTTTCCAATCAGTCTCAAATGTTACATAATTTACTTGAAGACATCTTCTGTCTCTTTTTATCTCTTTTTTTTCTAATCCATGCCAAGTGTCAGGGCCGCTTGTAAAAACATATCCATAATTATTTTTATAAGGAACAGTTTTTACTAACTTTAAATTCTTATCATAAAAATCTGTGCCTAACTCTTCAGACTCATAATTATTTGGATTTGCAAATAATAGGCAGGACATTAATTTTTCTTTAATATCACAATGAGGCTTAAGCCAAAAACCAACTCTATCAGCAATAATCTCAACTCGCACGTAAGCTTTTGTTAAATCTTTTTTGATTTTGGAACCTACATATTTTGCTGTTTCCATCTTACATAGTTCATCAATAAATTTTTTTAAATGTGGGTAGTCTTTATAATTATCCTTTGTAACAAATTCTCTTATCTTCCCTGCTTTGCCACCTGTTGGATCCCCAGATCTATATGCTCCCGCACCTCCATCTACTGCTCTGGTACCGTCAAAATCAATTTTTACTTCTGGTACTTTTGCCTCACAAATCTCTCTTATTTGTTGGTCCGTTAAAGGTTCTGTTAATTCCCAATGATCAAATGGGTAGGTTGAATGTGCTGAATTATTTTGAAATGATTTTAAAAAACTCATTAAATTTAATTTAACCTTTCTTTTATTATTGTTGCAATCCGATTAGTCTCATCTAAAACTGGATATTGCCAATAATCTGTATTTTCACCAAGAAATCTAATAATTCCTTTTTCTCTAAAGCTATTAAGAAAATACTTAAATCGATTATTCTTTCTCTTTGCATTCATTTTAGCCACAAATATTGGCTTTTGTGTGATTGCACACTCAGAAATCATTGAAGTAGAGTCGCAAGTTACAACAATTATTCTAGATAGCTTAAGAGCTGATAAATAAAATTCTTTGCTCACAAAATCAATAATGACTGCAGAATTTAAAAAAAACTTTTTTGCAAAATCAATAATATTATCCGGCGTTCTTCTTGATCTAATAAGAATTAGTTTAAAACCTTTGTCTAAAAAACTACTCTTTATTAATAAAAAAATATTCCCAAGATCAATCTCATTAAAATCATAATACCTATTAGGACCTCCTAAGATTAAAGAAACAATCTTATCTTTTTCTGATAAATTATATTTCGAAAAAAAATTATTACTATTATCTACCTCTTGTTTTGTAATATAATGAAGGGCTCCAAATGTACTTAATACGTTTTTTCCATTTATTTGATCATGCTCTGGAGCAACAATTAAATCAAAATTTGAAAAATTTATCTTAGGATTTTGAATATGAATACTAAATAAATTTTTATTATTTCTTTTTAAAAACAAAGAGGAAATAACGCTATTTTTCCCACATGAAATAAGAACTTGATTTTCTATTTGATCTGGAATTTTTCCGTCTATTACAGACCTGCTAACAGGAACTAAATTTATAGGAAAATATCTCCATGGTCTTTTTAAACTTACAAAACAATGATTAAAATCTAATTTTAGAGCTTTAGCTAAACCTTCTGCTTGGCTCACCATACCATGAGCGCCTTCGGTTAATAATAATGCTTTAAAATATCTCATTGTTTAAAACAATAATTAAATATAAGTATTATTAGTTAAAATCTACAATGAATGTTCATAAGACTCATAAACTAGTTATTATTGGATCCGGGCCAGCTGGTTATACGGCGGCTATTTATGCTGCAAGAGCTATGCTTGAGCCAATTTTAATTGCAGGCTCACAACCAGGTGGTCAATTAACCATCACTACAGATGTTGAAAATTTTCCAGGATTTGCAGATGTCGTTCAAGGGCCATGGTTAATGGAACAAATGAAAGAACAAGCCACGAAAGTTGGAACAAAATTTATTGAAGATCATATTTCTAAAGTTAATTTAAATAAAAAACCTTTTGAAATAATTGGAGACTCGGGAACACATTATTTTTCGGAAAGTATAATTATTTCAACTGGCGCTCAAGCAAGATGGCTTAATTTGGAGTCTGAGGAAAAATATAAAGGATTTGGAGTATCTGCATGCGCAACTTGTGATGGCTTTTTTTACAAAAATAAAGACGTCGTAGTAGTTGGCGGAGGAAACTCTGCGGTCGAAGAGTCATTGTTTTTAACCAATTTTGCAAAAAAAATCACTCTTGTTCATAGAAAAAGTGAATTAAGGGCTGAAAAACTATTACAAAAAAAATTATTTTCAAATCCTAAAATTAATGTCATTTTTGATAGCGTTATTTCAGAAATCATCGGAACAGAGAACCCTAAAGGTGTAACCGCTGTGAAATTAAAAAATCTAAAAAATAATTCAGTAACAGAATTACAAACACATGGTCTTTTTGTTGCAATAGGACACGATCCAGCAACAGGGTTATTCAAGGGGCAAATTAATATGGATAATGGTGGTTATATAATAACTCAGCCTGACTCTACCAAAACAAATGTGCCCGGAGTATTCGCTGCTGGTGATGTTAAAGATAAAATTTTTAGGCAGGCTGTCACTGCGGCTGGAACAGGTTGCATGGCCGCATTAGAGGCTGAAAAATATTTATCTAATCATTAATATTATTTTAAACTTTCACAAAAACTTTTAATTTTTAATAACGCCTTCTCTAAAATTTGCATTGAGGTCGCATAGGAAACTCTAAAATAACCTTCAAGACCAAATGCCGAGCCCTGAACAATTGCAACGCCCGTTTCTTCTAATAAGAAAGTTGCAAAATCAGTGTCATCTTTAATAATTTGTCCACTTAAAGTTTTTTTAAACATTAATTTTTTACAATTTGGAAAGACATAAAATGCTCCTTGTGGATTAACACATGTTAATCCTTTGATATTATTAAATGCATTAACGACAAAATCTCTTCTCTTTTTAAATTCAAGAGCCCTAGGATTTATAAAGCTTTGATCTCCATTGAGGGCCTCAACTGCAGCTGCCTGACTTATGGAAGATGGGTTTGTTGTTGATTGTGATTGAATCTTTTGGATTGCTTTTATTAAATTTTTTGGTCCAGCACCATATCCAATTCTCCATCCTGTCATCGCATAGGATTTGCTAACGCCATTAACTATTAAAGTTCTGTCTTTTAAAGAATTTTCAATTTCAAGAATACTAATGAATTTTGAGTCATTTTTATTTTTCTCCTGATAATAAATATGCTCGTAAATATCATCACTTAAAATATTTACATGTTGGTATTTTTTTAAAATTACAGCCAGTTCATTTAATTCTGATCTTGAATAACACATCCCGGTTGGATTACCTGGAGAATTTAAAATAAACCATTTCGTATTCTTGGTGATAGATTTATCAAGTTGTTCCGGTGAAATTTTAAAATTACTTTGCTCGTCGCACTCTACAAATTTTGGTGTTCCCCCAGCCAACAAAACTATATCTGGATAAGAAACCCAATAAGGCGCTGGAATTATAACTTCATCTCCAGGATTTATAGTAGCAATTATAGAATTATAAATTACCTGCTTTCCGCCGGTACCGACTGTAATATTGTCTAGATCAAAATTTAAATTGTTTTCTCTTTTAAATTTTTTAATAACAGCTTTTTTTAACTCAGGCGTACCATCGACGGTGGTATATTTGGTCTGGCCATCTCTAATTGCTTTAATTGCCGCACTCTTAATATTGTCTGGAGTGTCAAAATCTGGTTCCCCAGATGCTAAAGCAATCACTTCTCTTCCACTTTCTTTTAACAATCTGGCTTTCTGCGTAATTGCAATTGTAGGAGATTCTTTTATTCTCGATAAAGAAGTTGATAATATAGACATCTAAATTAATTATATTTTGGAATATGCAAAATCTTTTACAAACTAATATATTAGATAAATCAAATGCAAAAGAACTTTCTTCTAATAAATTAGAAGGGGGAAAAAAATTTCAACTAATAACTGAATACACTCCCGCTGGCGACCAGCCAAAGGCTATCTCTTTTTTAAAAACAGAAATATTAAACAAGAAAAAAAATCAAGTTTTACTTGGCGTGACTGGTTCTGGAAAAACTTTCACAATGGCTAAAATCATTGAAGAGTTAAATCGTCCAGCTTTAATACTTGCTCCAAACAAAACTTTAGCTGCACAATTATATGGGGAAATGAAAAATTTTTTTCCCAATAATGCAGTTGAATATTTTGTTTCTTATTATGATTACTACACGCCCGAAGCTTACGTTCCAAGATCGGACACTTATATAGAAAAAGAAGCTTCTATAAATGAACAGATAGATAGAATGAGACATTCGGCTACCAGATCGCTCTTGGAAAGAGATGATGTAATTATTGTTTCAAGTGTTTCTTGTATTTACGGATTAGGATCTGTCGACTCTTATAGTAAAATGACTTTAGTTTTTAAAAAAAACGAGAGTTATGAAAGAGAAAAAATTATTAAAGGACTAGTTGAACTACAATATAAAAGAAATGACCAAAATTTTTATAGAGGAACTTTTAGAGTCAGAGGTGAAAATATAGAAATTTTTCCATCTCATTATGAGGACGAAGCATGGAGAATTACAATTGAGGATAATAAAATAACTCAAATAAAATCTTTTGATCCATTAACTGGAGCTGACAATAAAGAAATTAATTTAATAAAATTATACGGAAATAGCCACTATATTACTCCAAGACCAACGGTAGAAAAAGCAATTAAAGAAATAAAAAAAGAATTAATTGTTACTCTAGAAAAATTTAGAAATGAAAAAAAACTTTTAGAAGCCCAAAGACTAGAGGAAAGAACTAGATACGATCTTGAAATGATAGAAGCCACGGGAAGTTGTGCTGGAATAGAAAACTATTCTAGATTTTTATCTGGAAGAGATGCCGGCGAGCCCCCTCCAACATTATTTGAATATCTTCCTGACAACTGTTTGGTATTTGTTGATGAAAGCCATGTTACAATTCCCCAATTAAACGGGATGTACAAAGGAGATTATACTAGAAAAAAAACTTTATCTGATTATGGTTTTAGACTTCCTTCATGCATGGATAATAGGCCGTTAAAATTTGAAGAATGGGATATGATGAGACCTCAAACAATTTTTGTTTCTGCAACTCCAAGTGAATGGGAATTAAAACAAAGTAAAGGAGTTTTTGCAGAACAAATTATAAGGCCAACTGGACTTATTGATCCTCAAATTTTTATTCGTCCTGCAAAAAATCAGGTCGATGATTTATTGAATGAGTGCATTACGGTTTCTAAAAATAATCAAAGAATATTAGTTACTACTCTTACAAAAAAAATGGCTGAGGATTTAACTGAATACCTTGATGAAAATGGAATTAAAGTTCGTTACATGCACTCTGATATTGATACGCTAGAAAGAATAGAAATAATAAGAGACTTAAGACTCGGCATATTTGATGTTTTGATTGGTATTAATCTTTTAAGAGAAGGACTGGACATACCAGAATGTGCTCTTGTTGCAATTTTAGATGCTGATAAAGAAGGTTTCTTAAGATCTGAAAGATCCTTAATACAAACAATCGGAAGAGCAGCTAGGAATATTGATGGCAAAGTTATTTTATATGCAGATAAAGAAACGGAAAGTATTAAAAAGGCTATCAATGAGACTAATAGAAGAAGAACTAAGCAAATAGAATATAATAAAAAAAATAATATAACTGCTCAGTCTATCAAATCAAAAATTAACGACATTTTAGAGGGTGTTTTTGAAAAAGATTACGTTACTTTTGATAACGACATCCCAATAGGCGATAATCTTAAAAAACACTTAAAAATGCTAGAAAAAGAAATGAAAAAAGCTGCCGACAATTTAGAATTTGAGCAAGCAGCAAAAATAAGAGATGAAATTAGAAAACTTCAAGAAAGAGAATTGGAAATTAATATGAGCAGTAAAATAAAAGTTTATAACAACGATGTAAAAAAAGAATTAATTGGACGATCTACTCAGGGCAAAGCTGGAATGATTGCAAAAAAGAAAAGGTAAAATGAATAAGAATATTTTGATTACTGGATCCTCACAAAGAATTGGCAAAGAACTATGTTTATATTTTGCAAAAATGGGATGGAATATTGCTATTCATTTTAATAAATCGAAAAAACAAGCTGAGGTTCTTAAAAAAGAAATTGAAAGTTATGGAGTAAAATGCATTCATATTCAAGGTAATCTTTTAAACACAAAAATAATAAAAAAAATAATCACTTTAGTAAAAAAAAAATTGGGCAATATTGATTGTATAATTAACAATGCTTCTATTTTTAACAATGATAGTATTTTAAATTTTAATGAAAAAAGTTGGAATGAACATTTAAAAATTAATCTTTTCGCCCCAGCTACTCTTATTAAAGAATTTTCTAAAATTAAAAATTTATCTGGAGATAAATCTATTATAAACATTCTTGATCAAAGAATATTTAAACTAACTCCATATTTCTTTTCATATACTATTAGCAAAACAGGGTTACACACTTTGACAAAAACTACGGCTATGAAATTAGCCCCCAACATTAGAGTGAATGCGATAGCTCCTGGTCCTGTCTTTAAAAATAAAAGACAAACTCAAAAACATTTTAATAAGCAATCAAAAAATACTTTGCTAGGCAAGTCTGTTAAAATTGAAGATATATGTAAAACCGCCTATCTTTTAGCAAATAGTGAAACAATTACTGGTCAAGTAATTGCTGTAGATAGTGGACAAAGTCTGAATTGGAAAACTCCAGATATTATTGGGATAAATGAATAAGACAAATATAATAAAAATTTTAGATTATAAAAAAAATATTAAATCTAAAGAAATAATCTTTATCAAAAACTATACTTGCAAAGCAATTATAGGTTACCATGCTTTTGAAAAAGTAAAACCTCAAAAGTTAAGATTTAATGTAGAAATTTTAAGTAAAAAAAAAAAAGTGATTGATGGGAAACTTAATTCGGTCATTAATTACGAAGAAATTATTAACAAAATAAATTTTTTTTTAAAAAAAAAATATAACTTTCTAGAATCTTTCGCAAATGACTTTATTTATGAAATTTTTAAAAATCAAAATATTCTTAATATTAAAATAAAAATTGAAAAACTAAATATCATTAAAAATACAGAATCTGTTGGAATAGAATTTTTTAAAACAAAAAATGATTATGAAAAACCTTGAGCAAGGCAGAAAAATCATTAAAAATATAATTCAATTTTTACCTAATGGTCCTGGTGTTTATAAAATGCTAGATGACAAAAATACCATTATTTATGTAGGAAAGGCAAAGAACTTACCTAATAGAATTAATAGTTATATTTCATCTTCTTATTTGCCTATCAGGACAGAAAGAATGATTTCTAGTACAAAAAATTTAGAATTCATTTCAACACAAAACGAAGCCGAGGCCTTACTGCTAGAAGCTAACTTAATAAAAAAAAATCAGCCTCGATATAATATATTATTAAAAGATGATAAATCTTTTCCCTATATTCAGCTAAGAAAATCACATAAATTTCCACAATTAACTAAATTTAGAGGCAAACAAAATAAAAATGATATTTTTTTTGGTCCTTTTGCATCATCTGGAGCAGCTGGATGGGCAATAAAAACTTTGCAAAAAGTATTCTTGTTGAGAGTTTGTGATGACTCAATTTTTAACAATAGAAAAAGGCCGTGTATTTTACATCAAATTAAAAGATGCTCTGCGCCGTGTACAAACGAAATCAGTGAAGAAGATTACAATAAACTTGTTGTAGACAGTATTAATTTTTTAAATGGAAAATCAGCTCTTATACAAAAAAAACTTTCTAAAGAGATGGAAATTGAAAGCAAAAAATTTAGCTATGAAAAAGCAGCAACAATTAGAGATAGAATTAAAGCATTAACTCAAATTCAATCATCACAACAAATAAATAAAAATAATTTTAATAATGCTGATTTAATTGTCGAATTTCAAAAAAATAATATTACGTGCATTGAAGTATTTTTTTATAGATCGAAACAAAATTGGGGTAATCAAGCTTTTTTTCCTAAACACGATAAAGACGATAATATAGACGATATTATTTATTCATTTTTAATACAATTTTATGAAAATAAAATACCGCCAGCAGAAATTATTTTAAGTAAAAAAATTAAGGATTTAGATTTAATAAAAGCAGCTTTAGAAAAAAAATATAATAAAAAAATTAATATAAAAACTGCAAAAAATAATATTGAAAAACTTTCAATAAAATTAGCTATTAAAAATGCACAATTAGCTTTAGATAAAAAACTTTTAGAGAATGAAAATAATGATCATTTTTTATCCTTAATTAATAAAGAGTTTAATTTAGGTTTTAATCCGAACTTGATTGAGGTTTACGATAATAGTCATATCCAAGGGCTTAATGCTGTTGGGTCTTTTGTAGTATTTGGAAAAAATGGATTTATTAAAAGAAAATACAGAAAATTTAACATAACAAAAACAAATATTAATCCTGGGGATGATTATGGAATGTTAAAAGAGGTTCTTTCCAGAAGATTTGCTAAAATTAAATCAAATAATGAAGATGAGTCTCCTGATTTAATTATAATTGATGGTGGCAAAGGTCATTACAATGCCGCTAGAAAAGTTTTAGATGAATTAGGACATTTCAATCTCAATATGATGGCGATTGCAAAAAGTGAAAGAAGAAATCAAGGAGATGAAACTTTTTATTATAACAATAGAGAAATAAAAATTCATAATAACGTATTGTTATTTTTCCTACAAAGGTTGCGAGATGAAGCTCACAGATTTGCAATCTTTTCACACAGGGTTAATAGAAAAAATACTTTTAGCCAATCTGCACTTGATAATATTGAGGGGATTGGAAAAACAAGAAAAAAATTACTTTTAAATCACTTTGGATCTGTAAAATTAATAGAGAGCGCAAGCATTGAGGATATGAAAAAAATAAGTGGAATAAGTGATTTTGTTGCAAATAAAATTTATAATTTTTTTAATAAAAATAGCTTAATGTCAAAAAAATGAAAATTCCTAACATCTTAACCATTGGTCGAATTCTAATTGCACCAATATTAGTAGTTATCTTCTATTTTCCTGGAGAACTAAGTGATTGGTTGTCTTGCATTGTATTTGTAATAGCCGCCTTTACTGATTATCTCGATGGGTTGTTTGCAAGATTATATAAGCAACAATCAAAGTTTGGCGAATTACTAGATCCAATTGCAGATAAAGTTTTAGTTGCAACAGCCCTTGCGCTTTTATTAATGAGTCAAACTATAAAAGGTATTCATGTAGTTGCGGCAATTATAATAATAACAAGAGAAATTTTAATTTCAGGGTTAAGAGAATTTTTAGCAAAAGCAAAAATTTATATTCCGGTAACGAGCTTATCTAAAGGCAAAACCGTAATACAAATGGTAGCTATTTCTATTTTATTAGCCGGTAACAGTGGTGATAAATTTTTATTTAATTATGGAATTGAATTAGGAATATATTTACTTTGGATGTCTGCAATATTAACACTTTGGACAGGGTATGCTTACTTAAGAAAGGGAATAGATCTTATTGATTAATTATTGTTAATTTTTATTAACTAGTTTTGAATAATTATCATCTAACTTCTTAATTATATCGACCACAGAAAACTTAATATCTCCAATCTGAGATACTGGCGTCACTTCGGCTGCAGTGCCAGTTAAAAAACACCCATCAAATGTATTAAGTTCATCGAGTTTTATTTTTCTTTCTAAAACTTTAATCTGAAGTTGTTTTGCAATTTCTATAATTGATCTTCTGGTAATTCCGTCTAAAAAAGAATCTGCTATTGGGGTGTGAATCTCATTATTATTAGTTTTAGTAAAAAAAATATTTGCACCAGTGGCTTCTGCAATATTACCTTGATAATCCATCATTAAAGCATCATGATAACTTTTTTTTTCTGCCTCATGTTTGGATAAAGTTGAAATCATATATAGACCTGAAGCTTTTGTATCCCATGGTATGCAATCTGGTGGTGGTTTTTTCCATTTAGAAATGTCCAATCTAATTCCTTTAATTTTAATTTGCGGATCAAAATAAGAACCCCACTCCCAAGTTGCTATAGCTAAATGAATCTTACTTTTCTGAGCAGATATTGCCATCATTTCACTTCCTCTCCAAACAACTGGTCTCACGTAACCATTCTGAACACTCTGTGCAAAAATAATTTCTTTGCATGCATTATCTATTTGTTCAGCTGAATAAGGAATCTTCATACCCATTCTATCTGCTGAATAAATCAATCTATTTGTGTGTTCCCTTAACTTAAAAATTTCTCCGTTATAGACTCTTTCGCCTTCAAACACGCAGCTAGCATAATGAAGTCCATGACTCAGAATATGTAAATTAGCTTCTTTCCAATCAACTAATTTACCATTGTGCCAAATTTTTCCTGATCTTTTATCAAAAGGGACTAGGTCCATTAGAGTAAATAATTATTAAAATTGTATTGGTAAATAAGTAAAGTAGATATGTCAATAAAACTGACATACAATAAAATTTTAAAATGAAAGATCTTTTATATTTAAGAGAAAAAAGTTTAAAAGAAATTTTAGAACTGATTTTTCAAGCTTACATAGACTCTTATTCTGATCCTAGCGAGGTATTAAAAAAAAATTCATTTGGTAGAGCTCATCACAGGTTGCTTTGCATTATAGAAGGAAGTCCAAATATTACTATTGCTGATATATTAAGAAAATTGAAAATTACTAAACAAAGTTTAAGTAGAGTTCTTCAAGATCTTATAAAAAAAGATATTATATCACAAAAAAAAGGCACAAAGGACGCTAGACAAAGAGAATTAGTTCTAACAGAAAAAGGAATTAAGCTTTGTCATGAAATATATAATAAGCAAAAAAAAAGAATAATTAATGCCCTTAAAAATTCAAGTTCAGATGAAGTTTCAAATTTTAAATCAATAATGAAAAAGATAATTTATGGATAATTCAAAAATACACATTTTAATTATTGATGATGATGAAAAAATTAGAGATTTATTAAAACAATATTTAAAAAATAATAATTTTTTCGTATCTACGGCGATCAACGCTTCTGATGCAGAGGAAAAGTTAAAAATTATCAAATTTGATTTAGCAATTATTGATATAATGATGCCTGGCAAGGACGGTTTACAACTTACGAAAGAAATTAGAGAAAAAATTGATCTTCCTATAATTCTTCTTACCGCAAAAGGCGAGCCTGAGGATAGAGTGAGAGGATTAGAATTGGGAGCAGAGGATTATTTGCCCAAACCTTTTGAACCTAAAGAACTTTTATTAAGAATTAAAAATGTAATAAAAAGAATAAAAAAAAATAAGCATGTAATAACTTCAATTAAAATAGGAAAGGCCCACGTAAATATTAAGAAAATGGAGATTCAAAAAGAAAAGAAAATAATTAAAATTAATGCTAGTGAAAAGATCCTTTTAGAAAATATGATCAGTTCTGCAGGAAAAATATTTTCTAGGGAAGAGATATCAAAAATTACAAATCTAACCCAAGAAAGAAGTATAGATGTATTGGTTACAAGACTTAGACAAAAGATTGAACCTGACCCTAAAAATCCAAAATACCTTCAAACAGTTAGAGGAACAGGATACGTTTTATGGCTAGACTGAAATGTTAAGAAAAATATTTCCCAAAACTTTACTTTTTAGATCCTTATTAATTATAGTGGTCCCAATTATACTTATTCAAGTTGTAATTGGCGCTGTTTTTTTTGATAGTATTTGGTTTAAAACCAATAGAGGATTGGTAAGAGGCGCCACAAACGAAATTAACACATTTTTAGCTCTCTATCCTGAATTCAAGCAAAAAAATAAAGTTAATGAATTAATTAACACATTTAAAAATAACACTGGGCTAATAGTTTCAATCAAAAAAGAAACTCAACAACTACCATCTGCAAATGCAGTTAAGTGGTACAGCTTATATGATAAAATTGTTACGGAAGAGTTTTCGGATAAAATAAAAAATCCATATTGGCATAACGTAAGATTTGATAGCTCAAACATTCAAGTATTAGTAATGCTAAATAAGAATGAAATTATTGAATTTTTAATAGCTAAATCAAAAATAAGGTCGACATCAGGAAGAATATTTGCGCTTTGGATTACTATTCCTTCATTTATATTTCTAATTATTTCAATAATATTTTTGCGTAATCAAATAAGACCTATTGTTCACCTATCTCGAGCTGCAGAAAAATTTGGTAAGGGACAATTTGATATTGATTTTAAAATTTCTGGTGCTCTTGAAATTAGACAAGCCTCTTATGAATTTGAAAAAATGAAAAGAAGAATTTTAAAACACATTAGTCAAAGGACAGCAATGTTATCAGGTATTAGCCATGATTTAAAAACGCCTCTCACACGACTAAAATTACAAATTGAACTTTTAAATAAAAATCAAAAATTAAATTCTTTAAAGGAAGAAATCAATGAAATGGAAAAAATGATTAATGAATATCTCGATTTTGCAAGTAATCAATATTCACAACCTTTGGAAAAATTTAATATTTTTCAAGTAATTCAAAATTTAATTGATAAGAGTTTTAAAAAAAATATCAAAATAAATAGTCCTAAAAACTTAATATTTTCTGGAAGAAAAAACCTTATAAGAAGATGTATTGCTAATATTATAAATAACTCTCAAAAATATGCTGAAAATATTTTAATTACTTGTAAAAAAATCAAAAATACTACTCTAATTACTATTGATGACGACGGTCCGGGAATTGAAGACGAACACAAAGATAAAGTATTTCGGCCATTTTATAGAATTGATAAATCAACAGCTTTTAAGGACAGTAATTTTGGGTTAGGTCTTTCGATTGTGGAAGATATCGTTAATTCTCATGGCGGGACCGTGAAATTATTTAATAATCCAAAAGGTAAAGGCTTACGAGTTATTTTATCTTTTCCCAACTAGTTTTTTTAATTTTTGTATTTCTAGTTTTAGCTTATTAATTTTATTTTTTATCTCTTCTAAATCGCTGCTAAGTGAATTATTTAATTGATTAATATTTTTTTCTTTTTTAAACTGAATAAGATTTCTTATTTCTTGCTTGATATCTTTTGTAGTTAAAAGACTTATTTGAAATAAATTTGTTAAATTATTAATAATTTTTTTATAATTAATCATATATTCTTCCTGGTAATATAGTTATAAATAATTTTGAGATTATTTAAATGTATATTCACAATCTAAGTCCCGTCATAATTAATTTTGGTTTACTAGAAATACGCTGGTACTCTTTAGCCTATATTTTTGGCATATTTTTAGGCTTTTACTATGCAAAATATGTAATTAAAAAATTCTGGGGTAAAGAAAATATTAATACTCAAAATCTAGATAATTTTTTAATTTATTTAATTTTAGGAATTATTTTAGGAGGAAGATTGGGTTATATTTTATTTTACAATTTCTACTATTACTACCAGAAACCTCTAGAAATATTATTTTTATGGCAGGGTGGAATGTCTTTTCACGGTGGAGCTATAGGCGTTTTAATTGCCTCAATAATTTTTGCAAAAAAAAATAACATAAAAATATTTGTTTTAACCGACATAATCGTCTGTGCGGCACCAATTGGTATATTTCTTGGAAGAATTGCTAATTTTATAAATGGAGAGTTATATGGAAAAAAAACCTTTGCAGATTATGGCGTTATTTTTCCCAAAATTGATATGGAACCCAGACATCCTTCACAACTCTATGAGGCTGCCCTTGAAGGTATAATGCTATTTTTTTTACTTAATATTATTTTAAAATCTAAAAAAAAATTATTTAATGGAGAGTTATCTTGTTATTTTCTAATTTTTTATTCAATATTTAGAATTATTTCAGAATTATTCAGAGAGCCAGATAAACACATTGGATATATTATTTTTAACCTATCTTTAGGAATGGTTATAAGTTTTGGCTTTCTAATTTGTGGAATAATTGCATTTAAAATAATTAAAAATGAATCTTTTAGAAAAACTAATTTATAAAAAAAAAATTATTCCTCTCGATAAATTCATAGATATTGCTTTATATAACAAGCAATTAGGCTACTACCAAAATAAAAAGATATTTAGTCGTGACGGAGATTTTATAACATCTCCTTTTATCTCAAGTATTTTTTCAGAAATGATATCGATATGGATTGTATCTTATTGGATTTATTTAAAAAAACCAAAAAAAATTAATATTTTGGAATTAGGACCTGGCAACGGGTTAATGATTAATCAAATAATTAATTCATTAAAAAAAATTAAAACTTTTGATGCTAATTTTAATATTTATTTACATGAAAAAAGTGAGTCATTAATTAAAGTTCAGAAAGAGAATTTAAATAATTTTAAAAATATAGTCTGGATAAAAAATATTAATAAAATTAAGCAATATCCAACAATAATTATAGCAAATGAATTTTTTGATGCTTTTCCAATAAAACAATTTTTTAAAATTAATAGTAACTGGCATGAACAATGTATTTCATTTAAAGATAATATAAAAAAAATTGTTTATTGCAAAAATAAGATTAATAACGACTATCTTAAAAAATATTCTAAATTTTTTAATATTAATAAAAGTAAAATCATTGAGTATCCAGTTAAAATTGAAAATTATCTTAATTCAATTTCTAAAATTATAAAAAAAAATAATGGAATCTTTCTAACGTTTGATTATGGTTATTCTGATATTGTTGGAAAAAATACTTTGCGAGCAATAAAAAAACATAAGATTGTTGATTTACTAAAAGAATATACTGATTGCGATATTACTTTTGATATTAATTTTAATATACTAAAAAATATTTTTAAAAAAAATAACGTTAGATTTATTGGAGCTGTATCGCAAAATTTCTTTTTGCAAAAGCTTGGAATTATGGAGAGAGCATCACAAATAGTAAAAAAGCAAAATGTTATTGATAGTAAAAATTTAATCCTAAGTATAAATAAACTTATAAATCCAAAAGAAATGGGCAACACTTTTAAAGCGTTAGCTTTTTGCAATAAAAATTGCAAATTTAATCTTGGTTTTATCTAATGATTTTTTATTCAAAAAAAATAAACAAAATAAATGGTATAAAGAGTTTTTTTTTCTCAAGAAAAAACGGAAAATCAAAAGGAATTTATAAAAGTTTAAACTGTGGATTGGGGTCTAATGATAAAAAAAAAATAGTTATAAAAAATATTAACATCGTTGCAAAAAAGACTAATTCTAAATTTGGCAACCTAATTTTGCTAAAACAACATCATAGTAATAAAATAATTAATTTTGACAATTTTTTAATAAAAAAGAGATACAAGGCTGATGGAATTATTACCTCAATTCCAAAATTTTCACTTGGAATTTTGACTGCAGATTGTGTGCCAATTTTAGTTGCAGATAAAGAAAATAAAATAATTGCGGCTATACACTCTGGATGGAAGGGGGCAAATTCTGGAATTATTGAAAACTTAATTAAAAAATTTAAAGAAAAAAAATCAAAAATATCAAATCTAATCGTTGCCATTGGTCCTTGTATAGCCAAAAAAAATTACGAGGTACAAAAAGATTTTATTAATAAAATTAAATTAAGAAATCAAAATTACAAAAAATATTTTACAAATAAAAATATGAGGATTTATTTCAATCTGAGATTATTTGTACATGATAAGTTTTTGAAATTAGGAATTTCAAAAATTAATATTGAACATATCAATAAGGATACTTATGGTGATTATAAAAACTTTTTTAGCTATCGAAGATCTTTACATAATAATGAATTAGATTACGGACGATGTATCTCGGTAATTTGTAGATATTAATTGATTAAACAATTATAAAATTATATAAAAAGATCTCATGAAGATTGTATCTGGAACGAGCAGTATTTCCCTAAGTGATCAAATCTGTAAATATTTAAAAACAAAACCAACGCAAAGAGAGATTAAAAGATTTGCAGACTCGGAAGTCTATGTTGAAATAAAAGAAAATATGAGAGGTAACGACGTATACTTAATCCAGTCAACTTCTTACCCTGCTAACGATAATATTATGGAGTTACTAATATGTATCGATTCATTAAGAAGATCTTCTGCAAAAAATGTAACAGCGGTCATTCCTTATTTTGGTTATGCAAGACAAGATAGAAAAGTTGTTCCTAGATCTCCCATAAGCGCAAAATTAGTTGCAAACTTAATTACCAATGCTGGAGCGAACAGGGTTCTAACGATGGACCTTCATGCAAATCAGATTCAAGGGTTTTTTGATATTCCAGTTGATAATTTATACGCAGCACCAGTTCTTTTAAAACATATATTAAAAAATATTGGAACTAAAAATATCGTTTGTGTGGCACCTGATGTTGGTGGGGTAGAAAGAGCAAGGGCTATTGGAAAACGATTGAATGCAGGTTTAGCGATTATTGATAAAAGAAGAGAGCGTCCGGGACAATCTGAAGTTATGAATGTTATTGGAGAGATCAAAAATAAATCTTGTATTATAATTGATGATTTAATTGATAGTGGAGGAACAATATGTAACGCCGCTGATGCTTTAATAGAAAAGGGAGCGAAAGAAGTCTATTGTTATGTTGTTCATGGTGTTCTTACAGGTTCGTGTATTGATAAAATTAAAAAATCTAAAATGAAAAAAATTGTTATCACTGACACAATTGATAATACAAAAAAAATTAAAGGAGTTTCGAAAATAGAGGTAGTAAGTATTGCCCCACTAATTGCTGAAGCTATCAAGCGAATATCTCAATCAACTTCGGTTTCTAGCTTATTCAAATAAATAACAATAACTTGTTTTTTTTTATAAGTTAATATAAAACAAGCCCTCTTGATTATATGGAAAACTTAAAGCTCGAAGCATCAGAAAGAAAAATTAACACTAAAGGTGATCTTAAAAAATTAAGATTGGAAGGCTATCTTCCGGGCATTTTGTATGGTGATAAAGAAAAAAACCTACCTTTATCAGTAAAAAAAATATTAATTAAAAAAATGTTAGAATCTTCTAATTTCATGAGCTCTGTTATTGAAATGAGTATAAGTGGTTCAAAACATAAAGTTTTAACCAAAGATATCAATTTTCATCCCCTGAATAATGAACCAATACACATAGATTTTCAAAAAATTAAGCCTGGAACAAAAGTAACTGTTAATATTCCTGTAAAATTTATAAACAATGAAAATTGTCCAGGATTAAAAATGGGTGGGGTTTTAAACATTGTAAGAAGAAAAATAGAATTAAGATGTGCTGCTGAAAATATTCCTGCTGAAATCGTAGTTGATTTAGCTAATAAAGAAATGAATGAAAGTATTCACATATCTTCTGTAAAATTACCCGATGGAGCAAAACCTGTAATCAGCGACAGAGACTTCACGATAGCAACCATTGCCGCTCCTACAGTTGTTAAAGAACCTGAACCGGCTGCTGCTGCTGCGGGCGACGCTGCTGCTGGCGATGCTGGTACTACAGCTGAAGGTGTAGCTGCTGCTGCGGGTGATGCTAAACCTGCTGATGGAAAAGCTAAACCGGGAGAAGCAGCAAAATCTCCTGAGGCTGCGAAAAAACCTGCTGCCGCTGCTGCACCTGCAGATAAAAAGAAATAACATCTAAATGTTATTATTTGCGGGGTTAGGAAATCCAGATCCAAAACATGCAAATAACAGACATAACGTAGGGTTTAAACTTATTGATGCTTTAAACAAAAATTTTGGACTTTCAAAACAAAAACCAAAATTTAAAGGCCTTCTAACTAATGGGCAAGTACAAGATAATAAAGTTATAGTAGTAAAGCCATTAACTTTTATGAATAATTCTGGAATGTGTATTAGAGAAATAACTGATTACCACAGAATTAAGACTAATAATATTTTTGTATTTCATGATGACATGGATATAGAAATTGGAAAAATAAAAACTAAAAACGGAGGATCTAGCGGCGGGCATAATGGCATTAAGTCTATAGATGACTCTATAGGTACAGATTACAATCGTATTAGGATTGGTATAGGTCACCCTGGTGATAAAGAATTAGTAGATAAACACGTGCTTAATGATTTCACAGAAGAAGAAAAAATAATAATAGATCAAGTTATAAAGAAAATATTTAAAAATATAAATCTTCTTATAGAAAAAAAATTAGACGATTTTACTTCTAAAAGTAATCAGTAAGTCTATATGAGTTTTAAATGTGGAATTGTAGGCTTGCCTAATGTTGGTAAATCAACGTTATTTAACGCTCTAACAAAATCTAAAAACGCTCAAGCAGCTAACTTTCCCTTTTGTACAATCGAGCCAAATATTGGTGTTGTTACGGTTCCTGATGAAAGATTGGAAAAACTTTCAAATATTGCAAAATCAGAAAAAATTATTCCAACATACATTACATTTGTAGATATTGCTGGACTTGTGGCTGGTGCTTCTAAAGGTGAAGGTTTAGGAAATAAATTTCTTGCGAATATTAGAGAAGTTGATGCCGTAATACACATGCTGAGATGTTTTGACTCAAGTGAAATACAAAATGTTAATAAAACAGTTGATCCTATAAGAGATTTAGAAATAGTGGAAACTGAAATGATGATTTCAGATTTAGAGTCTGTAGAAAAAAGATTGTCTCAAAAAAAAAATAAAAATAATGAAATAAATAAAGATACTTTTGAAATTTTAGAAAATATTTACGAATCTTTAAAAAAAGGAATTCGTCCCGAAAAATTGGAAAAAAAATTTGATAAAAAGTTGATTAAAAATTTAGGCATTTTATCAACGAAACCTAGAATCTTGGTCTGCAATGTAGATGAGGATAGTGTGCGGTTAGGAAATGCTTACTCTCAAAAAATTAAAGAAAAATTTGATAATGATACAGTGGTTATTGTTTCCGCTGAAATAGAACAACAAATTACCGAGCTTAAAGATTTTGAGGCAAGTGAATTTATGAAAGAAATTGGAATAAAAGAGTCTGGATTAGATCAAATAATAAAAGCTGGATATAAAATTTTAAATTTGACTACTTATTTTACAGTGGGTCCTAAAGAAACACATGCATGGACAATTGAAAAGAACTGTAAAGCTCCTGATGCCGCTGAAGTTATTCACTCTGATTTTAAAAAAGGATTTATTAAAGCTGAGGTTATATCCTATGTAGACTATATACAATACACCGGAGAAGTTGGTGCTCGTGATAATGGAAAATTAAAAATTGAAGGTAAAGATTATGAGGTTGCTGATGGAGATGTTTTACACTTTAGGTTCAATACGTGACCAAATCTTTTTCTTAAGAAGATAAACTAAAACAGTAAGAATTAATAAATAAATCACAGTCTTAAAGCCAAGTCTTTTTCTAGCTTCTAAATGAGGTTCCGATGCCCAGGTTAAAAAGGTCGTCACATCTTTTGCAAGTTGCTCTTCAGTTGCTAACGTTCCGTCTGAATAATTTACAGAGTCTTTATTTAAAGGCTTTGCCATTTTAATTTTATTACCTGACATATATTTATTATAATAAACCCCATCCTCGAGTTTTATATTTTTAGGAGGTTTGTCTTCATAACCCATTAAAACAGAATAAATATAATCTGCACCACCTGCTCTAGCCTTCACTAAAACTGACATATCGGGAGGATATGCGCCACCATTTGCAGCTCTTGCAGCTTTTTCATTAAGAAAAGGACTTGCAAATTTATCAGACGGTTTTCCACGTCTTTTAAACATTTCTCCACTGTCGTTAGGCCCGTCTAAAACTTCAACTTTCGATGCTATGGCTTTTACTTCTTCTTCCGAAAAACTAGGACCTCCAACTTCAGATAAATTTCGATAACTTAAAAGATTCATTGAATGGCAAGATGCACAAACTTCTGCATAAACCTGATAACCTCTTTGAAGTGAGGCTCTATCAAATTTTCCAAAAAAACCGTTAAAAGACCAAGCTTGAGTTAAAAGTTTTTCTTGTTTTTCGGCGGAGAATGACTCGTTAGTAAAAAAACTTAATAAAAAAATAGATAAAATTAACTTCCTCAAAAACATTAAAAAAGCTTAAAGGTTTTTATTTTTCCTAATTTCTTCCATTGTTCAAACTCATGAATACTGTTTGGCATAGGTAAGGGTTTTTCGATTAAAGAAACTAAAGGCGCTATAATCAAAAAAAATAAAAACCAATATGCAGTCCCAACTCTACCAATCAAAAGATATATTCCTTCAGCAGGCATTCCCCCGACGTACATTAATATAAAAAAATCTAGAACAAATAAAAAAACAAATTGTTTCCATATTGGCCTAAAAACTGAAGATCTAATTTTTGAAAGGTCCAGCCAAGGCAACAAACCTAATATTGCAATACTACTTACCATGGCAATAACCCCCATCAATTTATCTGGAATACTTCTTAAAATTGCATAAAAGGGTAAAAAATACCATTCTGGAACAATATGCGCTGGTGTTACTAAGGGATCTGCTGGAATATAATTATCAGGATGACCAAGATAATTTGGGGCGTACATTGTTATAATCACGAATGCGAACAGAAAAATTAACATTGCAAATAAATCTTTGCTAGTTGTAAAAGGAGCAAAACTTACTGTGTCCCTTGTATCTTTTGGCTCTATGCCAGAGGGATTATTTGAGCCAACTATATGTAAAGCAATAACGTGAAAAATAACAATTCCTAATATTCCAAAAGCAATTAGCCAGTGAAGAACATAAAAACGATTTAACGTGGCATCTCCCACAGCATAGTCACCCCACAACCAAGTCACTATTGACTCTCCTACGAAAGGCACTGCTGAAAATAAATTTGTTATAACTGTTGCCCCCCAATAACTCATCTGACCCCATGGCAATGTATAGCCAAGGAAAGCTGTAGCCATCATTAAAAAAAATATTACAATCCCAATTAACCACATCAGCTGTCTGGGTTCTTTATATGAACCGTAATACAATCCTCTAAAAATATGTATATAAACTGCTATAAAAAAAAAGGAGGCAAAATTCATATGCATATATCTAATTAACCAACCAAAGTTTACATCTCTCATTATTTTTTCTACGGACTCGAATGCCTCTGATGAAGACGGCTTATAGTGCATACCCAAAACCAGACCTGTAACTATTAAAAAAATTAAGCAGATCATAAGTATTCCACCTAAACTCCAAAGATAGCTTAAATTTTTAGGAACCTGAAAATCTAAATATTCATATTTAAACATTCTAAAAATTGGAAGACGATTATCTATCCAGCCGGTAACTCCTTTGAATGGGGATCCGCCTACTTTATTTGTATGAACCGGTTTATATTCGGTATTTGTATTTTCTAAATTTTTATCACTCATTACTTTTAATTATCCTAATTTAATCTTATTATCTCCAACAAACTCATAAATTGGAACTTCTAAGTTTGTTGGCGCAGGTCCTTTTCTAATTCTGCCTGAACTATCGTAGTGAGAGCCATGACAAGGACAGAACCATCCACCCGCATACTCCCCTTTCCCACTTATAGGAACACATCCTAAATGTGTGCACACCCCAACGAGAACTAACCATTCAGATTTTTTTACTCTTTTATTATCTGGCTGAGGATCTTTAAGTTCTTTTAGGTCGACCTTTTCAGCATTTGAAATTTCTTCTTTGGTTCTTCTTTTGACAAAAACTGGTTTTCCTCTCCACAAAACAGTTATTTCTTGCCCTTCTTTGATTTTAGATAAATCTACTTCAATAGAAGCTAGGGCTTTTACTGATGCATCTGGATTCATTTGATTTACAATTGGCCAAACCACTGCTCCTACTCCGACTGCTCCAACAGCAGTTGTTGCAACGGTCAAAAAATCTCTTCTATTTGTTTTATCTGAATTATTGTTATTTTCAGGCATAAGTATTTGATTTAAATATTTCTAAACTATTTTGTTTTCTATAGCCACAATGACGCATAAATAATAAATTTCATCTATGTATAATGTTGCATTATTTCAACCAGATATTCCTCAAAATACAGCAGCAACCATAAGATTATGTGCATGTTTAAATATAACTTTAGAAATTATTGAACCTTGCGGGTTTCAATTTAATGAAAAAAAACTCAAAAGCATCTACATGGACTATTATAAAAATTGCAAGATTATAAGACATTTATCATTTGAAGATTTTATTAAAACTAAAAAGAATAAAAGAATAATCTTGTTAACAACTAAGGCAAAAAAAAGTTATTACAATTTTAATTTTAAAAAAAGTGATACAATATTATTTGGAAGAGAAAGCGCTGGAGTACCAGACTCAATACATAAAATTGTTGATGAAAGATTAAAAATTCCTATCTCTAAAAATACTAGATCTTTGAATGTTGTTACTTCTGTTTCTATTGTATTATCTGAGGCACTGAGGCAGAATAATTACTCTAATATTTAATAATGAATTTAAATTTTGAAGAAAAAAAAATTGCAGCTGAAAATTGGTTTAAAAGTCTTAGAAATTCTATTTGCGCAGAATTTGAAAAAATTGAATATATAAAATCTAGCAAAAAAAAATTATTTAAGAAAAATAATTGGAAAGCTGGAGGAAATTCAAAAGGTGGTGGTACATTTGCATTAATTGAAAATGGGTCTGTTTTTGAAAAAGTAGGTGTTAATATTTCAACAATCTCAGGAAAATTTCATAAACAATTTAGAAAAAAAATTCCTGGTGCTTTGAATAATCCTAATTTTTGGGCATCAGGAATATCTATTGTAGCCCACATGAAAAATCCAAAAGTTCCTGCATTTCATTTTAATACAAGATTTATAGTTACTTCAAGATCTTGGTTCGGTGGTGGAATGGATATGACGCCATCAATAAAAAACTTAAAACAAAAAAAATATTTTCACCAAGAAATTGAAAAAATGTGCAATCTTCATAATAAAAATTATTATTCTCAACATAAAAAAAATTGTGATAAATATTTTTATCTTCCCCATAGGAATGAACCCAGGGGAGATGGTGGAATATTTTATGATTACCTAAATTCTAATAATTGGAATAAAGATTTTAATTATACAAAAGATGTTGGAATAACTTTTTTAAAAATATCTTCTAGAATAATACAAGAAAAAATGTTTCTAAAATGGAATGAAAAAGATAAAGAAAAACAATTAATTAAAAGAGGAAGATATGTAGAATTTAATTTGTTATATGATCGAGGTACAAAATTTGGTTTAAATACTAATGGCAATATTGATGCTATTTTTATGTCGCTTCCACCACTTGCAAAATGGTAAAATTCTGAATGGAAAAAGAACCAATTACTCCTCAAGGGCTAGAAAAAATAAAACTTGAATTACAAGAAAGAATTTCTGTAGTCAGACCAAAAATTGTCAGTGCTATTTCGGAAGCAAGGGCTCATGGTGATCTTAAAGAAAATGCTGAATACCATGCCGCAAAAGAAGAACAGGGTCATAATGAAAGAAGAATTCAAGAAATCGAAACGACAATAGCAACTGCTAATATTGTCGATGTTACAACAATTAAGAATGATAACAAAGTAATTTTTGGAGCAACAATTTTTTTATTGGATATGGAAAACAATGAAAAAAAAAAATATAAAATTGTTGGTAAAGATGAAGCAGATGCAAAAGAAGGTTTATTATTTTATAAATCTCCTATTGCATTAGAACTAGTTTCAAAACATGCTGGCGACTTTATCTCTGTCAAAACGCCCGCAGGAGAAAAAAACTATGAAATTATAGAAGTTAAATATATTTAATGTCGAATTAAATATTATTTAAATTTAATTTAAAGTTATTTTTAATCCAACTACTTCTTAGAGAATCTAATTTTCTTCCAAGTTTTATTCCTTGTTTAAATCCTTTTTCAATTAGAAAATTTCCAGAAATAGGAAATCTTGGAACTTTTGACCTTTGAATGAATAGCCTATACTTCTTTAAAGTATTAATATTAATTTCCTTTTTTAAACAAAAAATAAAATTTAAAAAATCTAAAGTTAAATCTTTTTTGTAAAAATATATATGTCTCTTGATAGTCTGATAATTATAGGGATTTTTATTTAATAACTTAAACTCTTTATAAATGAAATTTAGATATTTTTTTTCCTTCTTTGATAGCCGAAATTCCCTTAAAAAATGTATAATTTTTTTATCATTTCCAATTAATAGTATTGAAAGTAATTGTAAATAACCAAGGTTTAATCTTAATTTTTTATTTAAAATCTCAACTCTATTTAATCTATCAAAAAATCTTAATTTATATACTTTGTTAATAATTTTTTTAGAATAAATATGCTTAGTGATATTAAAAAAATTTTTAATCTCTAAAATTTTTTTTAACTCTAAGAATAATCTTTCTTGTGAGATTAATTTTAAAAACTTAATATTTTTATTAATAATTTTTATAATATTTTGATCTTTAATGTTATGGTTGTACGCTAGCGAAAATCTTATAAATCTTATAATTCTTAGATAGTCTTCTTTAATTCTTAAATCGGGGCTACCAATAAATTTAATTTTTTTATTTTTTAAATCTTTTATTCCATTTACAGGATCAAAGATTTTACCAAATTTATCGCAATAAATTGCATTAATTGTAAAATCTCTTCTTAAAGAATCCTCTAACCAATTATTAGTAAATTTAATTTGCGTATGTCTTCCATCAGGATTTATATCTTTTCTCAATGATGTAATTTCATATTTATAATTTTTAGATATGGCTGTAATGGATCCATATTTAATGGCTGAGTCTAAAACTTTATAATTATTTTTAAGTAATATACTCCTAACTTCCTCTGGTTTATAATTAGTAGCTAAATCAATATCTCTTGTAGTTTCTCCTTCAATAGCTTTTCTTACGCAACCGCCAACGAATTGTGTTTGAATTTTTTGATTAGATGGGTTTAAAACTGAAATTAATTTTTTATTTTCTTTTGAAAATAAAAATGTGCTCTTCATTTAGAATATTAGTATAATTCTATTTTGCCAGAAAACGTATTACTTTTATCTAATAATTTCTTAAATAAAATTTTTTCTTGTCTTACGTTTATTGCAAAATATATATTAGTGTTTACTTCAAAATTAAATTGACCGTAATAATTTAATTCTCCAATTAAAATAATAAAATTAATACTGTTCGAATTAATACTGCTCATACTTTGGTTCATTAATTCTCGACCAATTCCATTACCCTTAAAACTCTGATCAACTATTAATGGTCCCAACATTAAACCGTTCTGATTATTTATTCTGCAATTGAAATATCTTATACTTCCAATTATTTTATTTCCTTTAAAATAAACTTTTGAATACTTTATATTAGGTTTAAGACCTTCTCTTAATCTAAAACTTGGTCTAGCGTATCTTCCTGGACCCAAAACATTTTCTTCAAGTAAAAGAATTTTTTTATTATCTGATTTTTTTTCTTCTCTTATCACAATATTTATTTAAAATTTGGCTGGGGCTCCAGGATTCGAACCTGGGATGGCGGGATCAAAACCCGCTGCCTTACCGCTTGGCTAAGCCCCAATATTTATTTTTGAAATAAGGTTATATTATTTTTGCTTTCCTTATCCAATAA
>CANMFY010000002.1 GCA_947497305.1 Candidatus Pelagibacterales bacterium
GCTATGGCGTGTGATCTTTGAATTGTAAGCCATGCATTTAATTGTGATTTGCCAAATTCTTTTTTCTCACGTAAGTGCCAGCCTATTGCTGTTGGATAAAATATAATTTCTGCACCCTTTAGAGCTGTTAAACGGGCTGCTTCTGGAAACCATTGATCCCAGCATATTAAAGTTCCAATCGTACCGTGCTTAGTCTTGAAACTTTTAAAACCTAAATCGCCTGGTGTGAAATAAAACTTTTCATAATATTGCGGATCATCAGGAATATGCATTTTTCTATAATGACCAAAGATCTTTCCTTTTTCATCAATCACAACACATGAGTTATGATAAAGACCTGAAACTTTCTTTTCAAAAAGAGGAACGATTATAATTACACTTATTTTTTTTGCTAATTCACATAATGCATTAGTAGTTTTTCCAGGTATTTTTTCTGCTATTGCAAAGTTGTCGTGATTTTCTTCTTGGCAAAAATAATGCGTAAGAAATAGTTCAGGCAAACAAACAATTTGTGCGCCTTTTTTTTTAGCTAATTTTATTTTATCAATGGCTTTAGAGAGATTTTTTTTTGGATCAGCGTCCATCTTCATCTGCACCAAAGCTACTTTAGTTAGTGAAGACATTGTTTATTTAAATAATTTAGAAAAACTCCTTTTAGGTCTATTTTTCCAGTAGCCTCTATGAAATGCATCACTTGCTATAAGAGGTATAACACTTGTTGCTTCGGCGAAAACCATTTGTTCTCTTGCTGTATCTACTTTTCCCCATGAGCTTGCTTCTTTTAATGTAGAAGAACTACACGCTCCATCTCTAACATCGGCAACTGTAATCTGTATGGCGTATTTGTGCATATCAACTTCTTTTCCTAAAAGTTCAGCACATATTACAGTGTCTTGAATATAGTTTTTTGGAACTCCTCCACCAATCATTAATAAACCTGAAGTTTTTGATTTAATTTTAATTTCCGTAAGTTCTCTAAAATCTCTCACAGAGTCAATTGTTAAATGTTTTTTTGGATTTCTTTCTTGATGCATTACTAAACCAAATCCAGCACTAGAGTCAGTAAAAGCAGGACAGAATATTGGCACATCATTTTCATAAGCAAGCTGGATCAAAGACTCTTTCTTTTTTGAATTTTTTATTAAATATTTTCCCATTTCTCTTATGAACTCACGAGAAGTATAAGGCCTAGGTTCTAACTGATCTGCTATTTCACCAATAGTTTTATCGCAGGCTTGAAGCTGGTCTTCATCAATATAGGTATCGTATATTCTATCGATGTAATGTTCTCTTAATACATTGTCATTTTGAAATTGAGATCCTTGATAGTGTTTAAAGCCTAAAGCCTCAAAGAAATCCATGTCCACTATAGATGCGCCCGTTGAAACGATGGCATCGACCATGTTATTTTTAACTAAATCAGCATAAACTTTCATGCAGCCTGCAGCAGACGTTGATCCAGCCAAAGTTAAAAAAACAGTGCAGTCTTTATCATTTAACATTTCATTATAGATTTGGGCTGCATTAGCTGTTTCCCTAGATGTAAAAGACATCTTAGACATAGCATCTATAATGGGTCTTGCATCAAAAGATGTAATATCTATATGCTCAATTGCTTTATTTAAAAAACTAGATTTGTTGTGACCTACAGTTGGACTTGAGGATTTGTTCATTAAGCAACAAGATAATTGCTTTTTAATTCCTCATCTTGTTCATTTTGATAAACAGACATTATTGGTTTATCCTCAATTTCGAAAATATCATCTGAGTAAAAACCATTAAATTTAGTTCTAAAAGTTAAACCATAACTACCTAATTGACCAATTTCTATGTAATCACCTTCTTTTAAATTATTTGGCAACATGTAAGGACCTTTCATAAAATCCATACTATCACAAGTTGGTCCGTAGAAATTAAAAGGGGTTAAGCGTCTGCTTAAATCTTTTCCAGTATCAACAACTTTTGTTGGAAAAATAAAATTTGGAAAACCAGCATCAAATAAAGACCCGTACGTTCCATCATTAATATAAAGACTTTGTTTTTTTCTTAGTTCAATCTTAACAATTGTTGAACCACTTTCTGCAACAATAGCTCTCCCTGGTTCACAAATTAATTCTGGCTGAGTAAGTAAATTTAATTTGTTTACTGCTTTTTTAATTTCATCCATGTAGTTTTCTAATGGCTGAGGATATAAATCTGGATACTTAGAAGGAAATCCTCCACCAACATTTATAATATCAGGTGTAATACCTGATTTTAAAATTATATTTCCTATTTCTTTTATTCCTTTTGAGTAAGATATCGGATGCATACATTGAGATCCGACATGAAAACTTACTCCGAGTTTTTTTACAAGGGGTCTTACTAACTTTATTAAATTAATGGCTTCGGCAGGAGAAGCTCCAAATTTTTTTGAAAGATCAATTTCAGAGTGTTCGTTCGAAACAAATATTCTTAAATATAAAGTTAAATCTTTTGCATCTTTAGTTGCTTCAAAAATTTTTATTAATTCATCTTTTGTATCAAAAGAAAAATCTCTTATCCCAAAATTAAAATATGCTTCTTCAATACTCTTTCTGTTTTTTACTGTGTGCATGAAATAAAGTTTTGCATCTTTTGCGATCGACTTAACTAACTTTATTTCTTCGAGAGAAGCTACATCAAAATTTGTGATTCCATTTTGATAGATGTGTTTGATAACACTTTTGTGAGGATTTGTTTTTACAGCGTATAGGGGTTTCCCGGGAAAATTATTTACAAAAAAATTGCAGGCCAGTTTTATACTTTCTGGGCGAATACAATATACAGGATTTACTGGTTGAAGCTCTCTGACTAAGTCAGAAACAGAACTAAACTTTTTCAATTCTTGTTATGTCCTTTTGTTAAAAAAAATTATTATTAATTAACTTATTGAGTCGTGAATAGGGTAAATTTTATTTTTTGTAAAGTATTTATTTTGGGTAAGAAAAAAATTTTTCAGACTGTGACCTTAGCTTGTGATAAAGCCCGAGAAGGACTATAGTCAGGTCTCGATGAATAAAATTTTAACCTCAAAAGCAAATCTAGAGCAGTTTGAGAACAAATCTTTGCTCATTGTTGACGACGACGATCCATTTCGAAATAGGCTTTCAAAAGCCATGGAAAATAAAGGTTTTTTAGTCACTTCAGCTTCAAGTGTTTCTGAAGGGATCCAAAAAGTTAAAATTTCTACCCCAACTTTTGCAATTATAGACCTTAGACTGAATGATGGGAGCGGTCTGGACATTGTTAAAGAGATACACAAAGTCAAAGCGGATAGCAGAATTATAGTTTTAACGGGCTATGGGAACATCCCAACGGCTGTTGCAGCAGTTAAATCGGGAGCCATAGACTACCTTGCAAAGCCTGCTGATGCGGAGGATTTAGAGGCCGCTTTATTAGCAGACAAGGATAAGAAGGCAGCGCCTCCAGAGAACCCAATGTCTGCTGATAGGGTAAAATGGGAACATATCCAGAGAGTATTTGAATTATGCGACCGTAACGTTTCTGAGACGGCAAGAAGACTTAAGATGCACAGAAGAACTCTACAAAGAATTCTTTCAAAAAGATCGCCTAAATAAATTTTTTAAGCTTATTTCGAAATTTTAAAACTGACGGTAAAATAGTTGCAATTAATATAACTTTTAATGACTCAGCAAGCAAAAATGGCTTTGCACCTAGATCAAATATCGGTTTATCCCAACCAATAATTGAACCAAGCCAAATCATTCCTAATATATAAATTGGGGCTATACAAATACTTGCTAATAATATTCTTCTAAAAAAATTAACTTTAAAGTTAAGATATCCTGCAATTACTACAGAAACTAAAAAACCAAGAATATATCCAAAGGTTGGACCCAGAATATAACTTAAACCAATCCCTTTTTCAGGTGTCCCAGCAAAAACAGGCAAACCTAAAGCACCCTGTAATAAATATGTTAAAACAATAGTTCCGCCTACTCTCCATCCAAATATTATTCCAATAAATACAATTACAAATGGCTGCATTGTCATTGGCACAGGGTAAAAAGGAACCTTAAGTTTTGCTGATAACGTAATTAGAAAAGTAGAAAAAAGTATAACTGGCAATAAAAAAATAATTTTTTTTATTAAAATATAATTTTTATTAACACTTTTATTATTAATCATTTTTTTGTCAGTTTTAAAAAAACATCCTCTAAATCAGCATCTTCTGTTAAAATATCTAAAATTTCAAGATTTTTTTCCTTAACTTCAGAGATAATTTCTTCAATTTTATTCTCATTTTTATTATAGGTGATGCTAATAAGGTCAGGTTTTGGATAATTAATTACAAGACCAGACTTAAGTTTTTCTCCAATATTTTTAGGCAGCTTTAATTTAAAAATTATTTTTTTAGTAAGAATATTATTTAATAAATTTTCAGTTTTATCTAATGCTATTAATTCACCATTATTAATTATTGCAATACGATTACATAGTTGTTGAGCTTCTTGAAGATAATGGGTTGTTAGAATAATAGTTACTCCTTGTTTGTTAAGCTGTTGAATGTTTTCTAAAAGTTGTTGTCTAAGATCCACATCAACACCAGCTGTAGGTTCGTCCAAAATTAAAATAGGAGGCTGGTGAACTAGTGCTTTTGCAACTAATAACCTTCTCTTCATCCCCCCAGATAAGCTTCGAGCATAAGAATCTGCCTTGTCTTTAAGCATGGTTATTTCTAAGATTTTATCTGTGATTCTTTCGCTTTCCTTTATCCCGTACATACCCGCTTGTATTTCGAGTAATTTTCTTGGAGAAAAAAAGGGATCAAGATTTGTCTCTTGAGGAACTATTCCAATCGAGCTTCTTACTTCCCTGGAATTTTTATCAAGATCGAAGTTCCATACCTTCACCGAACCAGAAGATTTTATAACCGTTCCAGCAAGAATATTTATAAATGTAGATTTACCAGCGCCGTTTGGTCCTAATAAACCAAATATTTCTCCCTTATGAACATTTAAATTAATATTTTTTAAAGCATGGATTGTATTTTGTTTTGTTTTAAATTGTTTTGAAAGATTAGTAATTTCAAGTGCTAAAAAATTTTCCATTAATATTATGTAATATAATTTTTCTATTTATAGGATAATATTTATTTAATGACCAATTCTAAAAAAACAGACCTTCTTTATTTAATTGACGGTTCTGGTTATATTTTTAGAGCTTTTTATGCGCTACCGCCACTTACAAGAAAAAGCGATGGGATGCCTGTGGGTGCAGTCAGTGGATTTTGCAATATGCTTTACAAATTTTTGGAAGATGCAAAATTAAAAGATGGCGATGAAAAACCTACTCACATAGCCGTTATATTTGATAGTGCTAGAAAAAATTTTAGAAATAATATTTATCCAGAATATAAAGCAAATAGAACCGAAACGCCGGAAGATTTAGTACCTCAATTTAGTTTTATACGTGAAGCTGTAAAAGCATTCAACTTACCAAGTATTGAGATGGAAAATTATGAGGCAGATGATTTGATAGCCACATATAAAAAAGAAGCCTTAAAAAAAAATATAAGAGTAAAGATTATTTCATCAGATAAAGATTTAATGCAGTTAATTGACGATCAAACAACACTTTTTGACTCTATGAAGAATAAGGATATTGGCATAGAGGAAGTTAAGGAAAAATTTGGTGTAACTCCAGATAAAGTTATAGAGGTACAAGCATTGGCCGGGGATAGCTCTGATAATATACCTGGCGTTCCAAGTATAGGAGTTAAAACTGCAGCGGAGTTAATTAATGAATTCGGTTCAGTAGAAAATTTATTAAAAAATGTAGATAAAATTAAACAACCGAAACGAAGACAAACAATTTCTGATAATAAAGAAAATGCTCTCATTAGTAAAAAATTAGTAACACTAAAAGATGATGTTCCGACAGTTGAAAAAATTGAGGATTTTGTAGTTAAGGACTTAGATAAAGGAAAAATTATTTCATTTTTGAAAAAGATGGAATTTACAAGACTTGTGGAAAGAATTGAAAAGGCTTATGGAGCACAAATAGATAAAAAAGATATTCTTTTACAAGAAACAAAAGATAGCGTTTCTTCGAGCGCTGATGTTTCTAGAGAAAATTATAAAACAATATTTAAATTATCTGAACTAGAAAAAATTTTAGAGGAAGCAGAAAAAAAAGGCTTGATTGTTGTTGATGTTGAAACAAACTCTTTAAATATCAGGCAGGCTAATTTAGTTGGTATTTCTTTATGTATTAAAGAGGGTAATGCTTATTATTTGCCTTTAAATCATTCTAATAAGGAAGATAAACAAATTAAATCTCAATTAAGCACCGACTTAGTTATTAAAAAAATTAAACCTATTCTTGAGGATAAAAGTATAAAAAAAATTGGGCATAATATTAAATATGATTTTAGAATATTAAAAAAATATGGGATTTATCTAAATCCAATAGAGGACACTATGTTAATGTCCTATGTTCTAGATGCAGGAATAAACCGTCATGGTATGGATTTACTTTCTGAGGTTCATCTAAATCATAAAACTATTACATTCAAAGATGTCGCCGGCATTGGGAAGTCCCAAGTTACTTTCGATAAGGTTAATATTGATCAGGCAACTGAATATGCGGCTGAGGATGCTGATGTCACTTTAAGATTGTACAATTTTTTTAATAATAGAATTTTTAAAGAGGAAGTATTAAGGGTTTATGATGAGCTTGAAAGACCAATGGTCCAGGTTTTGTCACAGATGGAAGAAAATGGAGTTAAAATTGATGAAAAAATTTTAAAAAATTTATCATTAAAATTTGATAAAGATTTAAAAGTTTTAGAAAAGAAAATTTATGAACTTGCGGGTGAAGAGTTTAATATTGCATCTACAAAACAACTTGGAGAAATTCTTTATAAAAAACTTAAGATTATCGCCACTAAAAAAACAAAAAAAGGTAATTTCGCAACAAATGTAAATATTTTGGAGGACCTTGCTTTTCAAGGACACGATTTACCTAAACTTATTTTAGACTGGAGACAAAAATCTAAATTAAAGAATACCTACACTGATAGTTTGCAAGAATTTATCGATCCTAAAACCAAAAGAATTCACACATCTTTTTTACTTGCTGCGACTAATACAGGCAGACTCGCATCTAGTGATCCAAATATTCAAAATATTCCAATCAAGTCTGCTGAAGGAAAGGAAATACGCTCAGCGTTCATTGCTGAAAAAGGTAATTTTTTAATTTCAGCAGATTATAGCCAGATAGAAATGAGGATACTTGCGCATATGGCTGACGTTAAAGAACTTAAGAAAGGTTTTTTAAATTCTGAAGATATTCATAATATTACAGCAGCTCAAATCTTTGAAGTAAAACAAAGTGAGATTAATGAAGAAATGAGAAGAAAAGCCAAGGCAATAAATTTTGGAATTATTTACGGAATTTCATCTTATGGTCTTGCTAAACAAATTTCAGTTTCTAATACTGAAGCAGAAACTTTTTTAAAATCTTATTTTAAAAAATTTCCTGAAATAAAAGATTATATGAATGAAACGCTTAAAAATTGTAGAAAATATGGTTATGTAAAAACATTATTTGGTAGAAAATGTAATTTTCCAAATATCAATGATAAAAATCATACCTTAAGAACTTTTCAAGAAAGAGCATCTATTAATGCTCCAATTCAAGGAACTGCAGCAGACCTTTTAAGGCTGGCTATGATTAAAATAGATCAAAAAATTCAAGATCAAAATTTACACTGTAAAATGCTTTTGCAGATTCATGATGAATTAGTATTCGAGTCTTCTGCTGATAATATTAAAAAATCTAAAATTGATATTGTCGAAATAATGTCAAAAGCCTCCGAGCCAAACTATAAATTTTCTATTCCTTTATGCGTAGATATTAAAGAAGGATTAAATTGGACTACGGCTCATTAAAACTTTTGATTATACGAATATTATTATAAAATAATTTATATGAACAAAACAATCGCTCTAGTTGATGATGATAGAAATATTTTAACAAGTGTTTCAATGGCACTTGAAAATGAGGGATTTAAAGTTCAAACTTATTTAGATGGTGAAAGTGCATACATCGGAATGACCCGTTTCCCTCCGGATTTAGCAGTCATAGATTTAAAAATGCCGAAGATGAACGGTGAGGAGTTATTAGAAAAACTTAGAAAAAAATCTTCTATCCCTGTAATTTTATTAACCTCTAAAGATGATGAGGTTGATGAATTGTTAGGATTGAAACTTGGCGCGGATGATTATGTTAAAAAGTCTGGAGGTTTTTCTATTAAAGTACTCATAGAAAGAATTAGAGTTCAATTAAGGAAGTTAGAGCCAAAAATCACCTTGCAACCAAAAAATATTTTAACGGTTGGCCGATTAACCTTGGACTCTGAACAATTAGAATGTGCGTGGGGTGGAAAAGCTTTGCCTGATAAATTAACCACAACCGAATTTAAAATTATTTATGAATTAGCAAAAAGACCAGGTGTTGTTAAGGAAAGAGCATACCTAATGAATATTGCTTATAAACAAGATAATGACATTGAAGATAGAACTATTGATAGCCACGTTAAAAGAATACGTAAAAAATTTAAAAAAATTGATCCAAAATTTTCTGCAATTGAGACGAGATATGGAAGTGGATATCGTTGGAATATTAGCTAGATGTAATGAAAAGATTTATTAGTTTAAAATCACTATTAGCAAAATTTTTATTTATAAATTTATTTTTCTTTTCAATATTAACTCTAGCAACTTATTCATATCTACAATCCATCGAACCGGAACTTGTTAATAATAAAAAGAAAGAACATTCCAAACTTATTAAAAATATTGCCTTAAATATAGAGTTGCAGCGCACTCCACTTAAAAGAGATAATTTAAAAAGTTTTTTAGCAAATTATAAGTATTTATTACCTAATATTAATCAAATTAGAATTTATGACTTGAAAAAACAAATTATAACAGATGTTCACTCTCTAGATATAAACGCAAAACCATTTTATAAACTACCAGAAGTTCAAGAGAGAAAATTAACAGCAGATAATATACCAGATACATCTGACCTAACTACTCAACAAGAAGAGAAATTACTTAACAAAATTATTAGTGATAATTTAAATATATTAGGGTCTGATAAGATTTTAACTTTTTCAAAAAAAATTAAAGATAATTTTATTGTTGTTAGCTTATCTTCATTGATCTTAAATGACGAAAATAAGGGCTTTATTGTTATTACAGAGGACTCAAACGACATTCAAAACGCTGTTATTGAGAGAAAAAATTTTGTTATTAGGACAGCACTCAGTGTTGCTGCAATCATATTAATTTTTTCAATATTCTTAAATGCAAATATAATTAAACCAATTAGAATCCTTGGTCGCTACACCACCTCTGCAAGCTCTGATCATCCTGATAATAAAATTATTAATAGAATTAATCTAAGACCCGATGAGATTGGTAGTTTATCAAGATCACTTTCGGGGATGACAGATAATTTATATAAACGAATTGAATTCGCTGAAAGATTTGCATCCGATCTTACTCATGAAATTAGAAATCCTTTAGCATCATTGAAAGCTGCATCAGAATTATTACCCAGTGCAAAAGATTCTGAAAAAAAAAATAGGTTACTTGGGATTTTAAATGATGACGTTGTAAGAATTGAGAGATTAATAACAGACTACTCTAACATGCTTAAAGGCGAGGCGTTGGAAGCCAAATTACAATTAACTAGATTTGATTTAATTAGACTTATAAACAAAGTTGCAGAGGAATATCAACAGGTTATTAATAATACTAAAAAAAATATTTTAATAGAGATTAATAATTTAATTAAGAAAAAAACTTTTATTATTGGTTTTGAAAGTAGGATTCAACAAGTTATTTCAAATATATTAGAAAACTCTATTTCTTTTAGTCCAGATAAAAGTATTTTGAAAATAAAAATTGAAAAAATTAAAAACGATGCAAAAATAATTATAACTGATGAAGGACCAGGATTTAATGAAAGTAATATTGGAAAAGTTTTTGAAAGATTTTATAGCAATAGACCAAAGGAAATGTTCGGTCAGCACTCTGGATTAGGATTAAATATAGTTAAAAATATAGTCGAATCTCATAAAGGGCATATTAAAGCTTATAATTTGGATGGGAAAAGAGGCGCAGTTATAGAGATTGATTTGCCAATAGCTGACTAAAGTCGATAAATAAATTTGATATGGCCAAGTTTTGTTGTTAATTAACTTTTCAAATGACCCAAGATTTTAAAGTAAAAGACTTAAAACTAGCTGAATTTGGAAACAAAGAAATTTCCTTAGCAGAAACTGAGATGCCAGGCTTAATGGCAATAAGAAGTGAGTATCAGGCAAGTAAACCATTAAAGGGAGCTAAGATAATCGGTTGTTTGCATATGACAATTCAAACTGCAGTTTTAATAGAAACATTAATAGTGCTTGGAGCTGAAGTTAGATGGTCATCTTGTAATATATTTTCAACACAAGATCATGCAGCAGCGGCTATCGCTGCAAAAGGCATACCAGTTTATGCATGGAAGGGCGAAACGGAGGAAGAGTATTGGTGGTGTATTGAACAAACTATTAACGGAAAAAAAGATTGGAAACCTAATCTCTTGTTAGATGATGGAGGAGATTTAACTATGTTAATGCACGATAAGTACAAAGATTTATTAAAAAACGTTAGGGGGGTTTCTGAAGAGACGACTACTGGAGTTAAAGCTTTAAAGATATTGGAGAAAGAAAATAAATTATTAATTCCAGCAATTAATGTAAATGACTCAGTGACAAAATCTAAATTTGATAATTTATATGGTTGTAGAGAAAGTTTAGTAGACTCAATTAGAAGAGCAACAGATGTAATGATGTCGGGAAAGGTCGCAATAGTTGCAGGATTTGGAGATGTTGGAAAAGGTAGTGCAGCATCACTCAGACAAAGTGGAGCGAGAGTTTTAGTTACAGAGACAGATCCAATTTGCGCGTTACAAGCCGCAATGGAGGGTTATGAAGTTGTATTAATGGATGAGGCTATATCATCAGCTGATATTGTTGTTACAGCCACAGGTAACAAAGATATCGTAAATATTGAGCATATGAGAAAAATGAAAGATAGATCAATACTTTGTAATATCGGTCATTTTGACAATGAAATTCAGGTAAGCGCATTAAAAAATTATAAGTGGAATGAAATAAAACCTCAGGTGCATGAAATTGAATTTCCAGATAAAAAAAGAATTATTTTATTAGCTGAAGGAAGACTAGTAAATCTTGGTTGCGCAACAGGACACCCAAGTTTTGTTATGAGTGCATCTTTTACTAATCAGGTTATTGCGCAAATAGAGTTATGGAATAGTAATGGAAAATATCAGAATAAAGTTTACGTTTTGCCAAAACACTTAGATGAAAAAGTTGCGATGTTGCATCTTGCCAAAGTAGGGGCAAAACTTACTAAATTAACTAAGGAGCAAGCCGATTATATTACTGTTTCTCAAAAAGGACCTTTTAAACCAGATACATATCGTTATTAATTTCAATTAAATGGAATTAAAATCATTAGATTCCACAAAAAAAATAGCCCAGGCAGTCGCCATTAATTTAAAAATAAATGATTTTATATTGCTTAGTGGAAATTTAGGAACAGGCAAAACCACATTCACTAGATTTTTAATAAATTATTTACAGAAAATAAATGATCGTCCATTAGAGGAAATAGTTAGTCCAACTTTTAATATCGTTCAATATTATGACTTAGGAAAAGATTTGAAAATTGCTCATTACGATTTTTATAGATTGAAACAAGAAAGGGAAATTTTAAATATAGGATTACTTGATACAGCTAAAGATTTTATAAATATTGTTGAGTGGCCTGAAATTGCCATGAATTCATTAAGTAACTTTTTACAAATTAAATTCACTTATGACCCTGATAAAGATTTAAGATCTTTAGAGTTTAATGGAAAAGGAAAATGGTTAGGCTTTAATATTGATGATAAATAAAGATAGATTAAAAATAATAAAAAATTTTCTTAAAAAAAATTATCTAGAAAATTATAAAATAAAACAAATTAAAGGAGATGCTTCTTTTAGAAAGTATTTTAGAATTTATAATAAAAATAAATCTTATATCCTTGCTTCTGCAGAAACTGAAAAAAAATCTAATATATTAAATTATGTTCTTATTAATAAGTTTTTAAACAAACAGAGCATTAAAGCTCCAATAGTATTAGATTTTGAATATAAGAGCGGTCTAGCTCTATTAGAAGATTTTGGTAATAAAACGTATCTTCAGTTAGTAAAGAATTCTAAAAACAAATTATATATTTATAAATCGTTAATAAAGTTTTTAGTTAAATTACAAAGAATAAATTTTAAAACAAATATATTTCGATTTCAAAAATATAATTTTAAAATTTTAAAAAAAGAAATAGATTTATTTTTTGTCTGGTATTTACCTTATATAGCAAAAATTAAGAGCAGTCCTAAAATTATAAGATTAAGGAAATTATTACTAATAATTTTAAAAAATAATTTTATTAAAAATAATTATTTTGTTCACAGAGACTTTCATATTTCAAATCTTATGGAATGTGGGTTGGCATCCAAAAATAAAATTGGAATTATTGATACTCAAGATGCCCTAATTGGCTCTAGAGCTTATGATATAGTTTCTTTAATTGACGATGTTAGGATCAAAACCACCCCTGACTTAAAGGAAAAATTATTAGATTACTATTTGTCATTAGCCAAGAAAGAAAAGAATTTTGATATCAAACAGTTTAAAAAAGAATTTTCCATTCTGTCAGTACAAAGAGCTATGAAAATTATTGGAATATTTTCAAGACTTTTCAAAAGAGATAGAAAAAATGGATATTTAAAATTAATTCCTTACACTTGGACAATACTTAATAAAAGGTTAGAAGATCCAATATTTAAAGAGGTAAGGGTTATCATTAATCAGCAAATTAAATTAAGATCTAAGTATGTTAATTGATAAAAGATTTTTTGAGGAGTCAGAAGCTTGGCCCTTTGCTGAAGCTAGAGAAATATTAAAAAAAAGACTGAAAATAATAGAGAAAAAGGGCTACGTTTTGTTTCAGACCGGCTACGGTCCAAGTGGTCTACCTCATATTGGAACTTTTGGAGAGGTTTGTAGAACTACTATGGTTATGAACGCTTTTCAAAAAATATCTAATATACCAGTAAAATTATTTACATTCTCAGATGATATGGATGGACTTAGAAAAGTTCCAGATAATATTCCAAATAAATCAATCTTAGAAGATAATTTAAATAAGCCACTAACAGCAATTCCTGATCCTTTTAAAAAATTCAACAGTTTCGGAGAACATAATAATAATATGTTAAAAAAATTTTTGGATGAATTTAATTTTAAATATGAATTTAAAAGTTCTACCGAACTTTATACCAATGGTAAATTTGATGAAGCCCTTACTTTAGTTTTAAAAAATTATGATAAAATAATGGAAATTGTTTTACCAACCTTAGGTCCGGAGAGAAGAAAAACTTACAGTCCATTTTTACCTATATGCCCTATGACAGGAAAAGTATTAGAGGTGGCCATAATAGAGAAGAATTTAGATACCAAAACTATTATTTATCAAAATGGAAATAAAAAAATTGAAACAAAAATTACAGGAGGAACATGTAAATTACAGTGGAAAGTAGACTGGGCCATGCGTTGGGTTGCTCTTGGAGTTGATTTTGAAATGTATGGAAAAGACCTCATTCCAAGTGCAGAACTATCTAGTAAAATTTGCAAAGTTTTAGGAGGTATCCCGCCCACAGGTTTTGCTTATGAATTATTTTTAGATGAAAATGGAGAAAAGATATCTAAATCAAAAGGAAATGGAATTACAATTGAACAATGGCTTAAATATGCGTCACCAGAAAGTTTATCTTTATATATGTACCAGAATCCAACCAGAGCTAAAAAATTATATTTTCAAGTAATTCCAAAGGCAGTGGATGAGTATCTCTCCTTTTTAGAAAAATTTGAAAAACAAGAAGAAAAGGAAAAACTTGGAAACCCAGTTTGGCATGTTCATAACGGAAATCCACCAAAAGAAGAAATAATTATTTCATTTAATATTTTACTAAACTTAGTCAGCGTTAGTAATACGGATAAAGAGGAAGTTATTTGGAAATTTATAAAGAACTTTAATCCAAATTTAGTTAAAGAAAAACATCCAATTCTTGCAAAATTAATCTTAAATGCAATTAATTATTTTAATGATGTTGTAAAAATAAATAAAAAATTTAAAAAACCCGACACGCCAGAAAAAAAAGCTTTACAAGATCTTGCTGAGCAAATTTCTAAAATGAGCTCAAATCTTACGCCAGAAGAGATGCAGACTATAGTTTATTCTGTTGGAAAAACGCATTATTCAAAAGAGAGATTGCGAGAGTGGTTTAAAATGATTTACGAAGTGCTTTTTGGAGATGAGCAGGGTCCTAGAATGGGCTCATTTATAAGTTTTTATGGTATTAAAGAAACAGTAAATTTAATTAATAAGTCTATTAATGATTAATAATAAAAATGAATTATCAGATTATTAATTCTTTTATTAATAAATTTGATCCCGAACTTTCTCATTCGTTAGCTATTCAATTTTTAAAAAACTTTTATATTCCAATTTTTTCATCGAAGGACGATGAAATTTTAAAAATTAATATTTTAGGAAAAGAATTTTCAAACCCAATAGGTCTAGCAGCAGGATTTGATAAAAATGCTGAAGTATATGATAAAATGATTGCACTTGGATTTGGTTTTGCAGAAGTTGGAACTATTACACCTAAACCTCAAGAAGGAAATTTAAAGCCAAGAGTTTTTAGATTACTAGAAGATGAGGCGATTATTAATCGCTTAGGATTTCCAAATGAGGGTTTAATTAAAATAAAAAGTAGGATTGAGACAAAAAAAACTGAAGGGATTTTAGGAATTAATATAGGACCTAATAAAGATAGCGTCTCGCGCATTGATGATTACATAGAATGTTTTAAAAATTTTCATAATTTGTGCAGCTATATATGTATTAATATTTCATCCCCTAATACTGAAAATTTAAGAAATTTTCACGATCAAGAAAATTTAAAAAGTTTATTAAGTGAAATTTCAAAAATAAAAAAAATTTTAGATAGTAAAATCCCAGTCGTTTTAAAAATATCACCAGATATTAATGATGTTGATATCGACGTAATTTGTAAAAATATTTTAGAATTCAATTTAGATGGATTGGTATTAACTAATACATCGGTAAAGTTAAGAGAGAGTCTATTGAGCACTCAAAAAAATGAATTGGGTGGTTTATCAGGGGCGCCAATTAAGGAAAATTCAAATTTAATAATTAAAAAATTTTTTAAAATTATAAAGAATCAAGTGCCAATAATTGGTGTGGGGGGAATAAGTTCAGGAATTTCTGCCTATGAAAAAATAAGAGCAGGAGCCTCTTTATTACAGCTTTATACTGGCTTGGTTTACAAAGGACCTTTTATTGTAAAAACTATTAAACAAGAACTAGCCGAGCTTTTAAAAAAAGATGGATTTTCATCTTTAGAAAAAGCGGTAGGAGTTGATAGCAAATAAGTTAATTACTAAAGTGAAGATAACTAAAAAAGTTAATCTTTTCCTAAGATTTAAATACCAAAAATTATTAGTTTCAAAAAATATTTTTTTATCAATGAAATTAGTTACAAAAAATAAAACAACGTAAATTGCAATTTTCACATCTTGGTTTGAAAAAAAATCTAAAATAAAAGAAAAAAAAGGAATACAAACACTTAAAATTAATAATAAACTTTTATTATCTATAATATTGCTATTTAAAATCTTACTCCAATGGCTTCCACAAATAAAAGCTAGAATTATATTGGCATAAAATAAATACACATCTACAACATAGTTATTAAAATTAGAAATAAAGTAAATTACAGTAAGTGAAAAAAAGGGGATAAGACCAAGATATCCTAATATTGTGGCTAATTTTTTTTTATCCATATCAATACTGAAGCTTTTTAAAAATAAAAGAACTGAAGTACCCAATGAGTAGAGCAAGACCTACAGCAGTTAACGCATAAAGGATTGGACTCGTATTTACAAATTGGAAAATAAAATCTTGAAAAAAATTAAGCTGATCTTGACTTTCGATTTTCTTAAAGATTTTAAATTTTAATTCTTCCACAAATAATGAATAACCAAATTTTAATCCAAAAATAATAATGATAATTGACATTAAAATTCTAAGTTCTTCATTTTTTAAATTCATACCTAGCCTAGTACCAAACTGCACTCCAATTACAGACCCAATCATTAGAATAGATACTAAAATCAAATCAATGTTATGGTTAGTTATTGCATGAAAAAAAGTTATAAATGCCATGACAAAAATCATCACAAATAAAGATGTTCCAGGTACAAGTTTGGACGGCATACCAAGAATATAAATCATTACTGGAATTAAAATAAATGCTCCACCCACACCCATCATGGATGAAATAATTCCAATTAAAAAACCAAAAAATATTGGCGGAATAATACTGATATAAAGTCTTGAAGAATTTAATCTTACTTTAAAAGGAAGACCATGAATCCACGTATGTTCATGAAGTTTACGTTTTATAAATTTTTTATTTTTTATTCTTCTTAATTCAGACAGACTTTCAATAAACATCAAAAGTCCAAAACTAGTTAACAAAACAAAATATAAAACTGAAGTTATGGTATTTATTTTTCCTGATTGAATTAATAGTTTTACAAAATAAATTCCTATTGTTGCACCAAAAAAACCGCCTATTAAGATATAAAGGCCCATTTTTATATCTACTTGTTTTTTATACCAGTGAGCAAATGTCCCAGAAACAGAAGATGCTAAAATATTATTAGACCCATTTGCAATCGCGTGCATTGGAGGAATACCAAAAAAAATTAGAGCAGGAGTCATTAAAAAACCTCCACCAATTCCAAGCAATCCACTTAAAAAGCCAATAAACCCACTAATTAAAAATAGATATAAAATGTTAACATGAACCTCTACAATGGGCAGGTAAACTTGAAGCATGAAAATTTTAGTTTAATTAATAATTATTGGACTAATCTTGTAAAAACAAGAAATCAATTACAGTAAATAACTTAGGATTTATAAGATATATCTTGACGTAAATTCATCATCTTACTATACCCCTTTCAGGAAAAATTATGTCAAAACTTTGTGAACTAACAGGCAAGAGACCGCAAACAGGTCATAATGTTAGTCATGCTAATAACAAAACCAAAAGAAGATTTTTTCCAAATTTAAAAAAGGTTTCTTTTAAGAGTGAAAAATTGAATCGTGATATCCGTATCAAAATTTGCACAAGAGCAATTAAAGCTGTGGATTTTAGAGGAGGTATCGATGAATTTTTATTAAGAGCAAAAAATAAAAATTTATCTCCTAGAGTTAAAAAAATAAGAAAATTATTATTAACTATTGTTCCGTTCGTTAAAAAAATAAAGAAAGAAATTAAACCCAAAAAAGAGACAAAAGTTAAAGTTAATTAGTCTTCTTGGTTAACTCAAAAAATATATTCTTATATTCTGCCTTTATGGCAGCAGTTATTTGTTTATCAAATTATTTAGTACAATTTCAATTTAACTATTTAGGACTTAAAGAATTTTTAACCTGGGGAGCCTTTTCATATCCAATTACTTTCCTAATTACTGATCTTGCAAATAGATTTTTTGGAAAAGATTTTGCCAAAAAAATAGTTATTTTCGGATTTTTATTTGGAATTATTTTTTCTTTTATTTTAACTTTTGAAGAATTTAATTTAATTATTTTAAGAATTGTCTTGGCTTCAGCAACTGCTTTTTTGGCAGGTCAATTTCTAGATATTTTTTTGTTTAATATATTAAGAAACAAATCATGGTTTATACCCCCACTTGTTTCTTCAATTTTTAGCTCTCTCTTAGATACAATAGTTTTCTTTGGTATAGCTTTTTATGGAACAGATTCTTCTTGGATTATGTTAGCGTTTGGAGATTTAACTATAAAATTTATTTTTGCTTTTGCTATGTTATTGCCTTTTAAAATTTTAATTACTAAATTTAATTAATTATCTTTTTATTTTTAGTTTTCTCAATAAATAAATCAGCAAGTTGATCAATTAGAGCATCCCCTAGTTCTTGTACATCTGCAATTTTTAAAGCTTTACTATAATAGTTAGAAACATCATGACCAATTCCAATTGCATTAATTTCTACATCCTTTTTATTTTCAATCCACTTCACTATATTTTTTAAATGTTTTTCTAAGTAGTTTCCTGGATTTACAGAAAGTGTTGAGTCGTCGACAGGAGCTCCATCAGAAATTACCATTAAAATTTTTCTTTCTTCGCTTCTTTTTTTTAATCTTTGATAAGCCCATAAGATCGCTTCTCCATCAATATTTTCTTTTAAAATTCCCTCTTTTAACATTAGCCCTAAATTATTCTTTCCTCTCCTCCATGGTGTGTCGGCTGACTTATAAATAATATGAGATAGGTCATTTAATCTTCCAGGATTTTCCATTTTATTTTTTAACCAAAGCTCTCGACTTTTTCCCCCTTTCCAATTTAAAGTTGTAAATCCTAATACCTCAACTTTTACAGAGCACCTTTCTAGTGTTCGTGACAAAATATCAGCACAGATAGCGGCGATGGAAATGGGACGTCCGCGCATTGATCCAGAGTTATCAATCAATAACGTCACCACTGTATCTTTAAAAATTGTATTTTTTTCTTTTTTATAAGAAAGAGAGTTGTGAGGATCAATAATTACTCGGGTAAGTTTTGCCGTATCAAGCATTCCCTCTTCAAGATCAAATTCCCATGACCTATTCTGAAATGCAAGTAATTTTCTTTGTAATTTATTTGCTAATCTTGAAATAAAGTTGTGAAAAGATTTTAACTGATTATCTAAATTTTCTCTAAACTTCACCATCTCATTTGGATCAACCATTTCTTCAGCATTAATAATTTTATCAAATTTATTTGTAAAAATTTTATATTTAATTTCGCTATTATTTTTTTTAAAGTTAGATGATTTAATTTCATCATTCGAATTATTTTCATCTTCAATTAAGGATTCCTGCTCATTTTGATTTGCATTAATCTCGATATCAGGAATTATACTTTCAATGCTAAAATCTTGTTTATTAGAATTTTTATCTTGATTAATTTGATTATCATTTTGATCTTTTAGTTTATTTTCATTTTTTTCTTCATTATTACTTTCGTTTTCATCAGGACTTAATTTTTCTTCTAATTTTAAATTTTCGATTATAGAGTTTAAAATATTAGAGAACTTTTCTTGATGAGAAATATTTTTTTTTAATAAATCTAATTTATTCATAATATGTTCATCAATGATTTTGCTCCAATTTTTTAGACTTTTATTTTCTCCAAGATCTAATTCTAAATTTAGTAGGTGATTTGCTAGAATAATATCAAATGCTTTTTCAATACTATTATACATATCATCACTGTGCTCTTTAAATTTATTTTGATAATAGTTTTTAAAATTTAAATTTATTCCCGCAAAATGTTCTGAACCTAACTTTTCATAGCGGATTTTTTCAGCAATTTTATAAATATTTTTTGCAATCGTGCCTCGTGGTTCAAATTTTTTCGAAATTTCATAATTACTATATTTTATTTTTAAAGCTTCGCTATCAGCAAGAGCCCTAATGTTTTGATATTCATCTATCGAGAAAAGATTAATTTTAGGAAGGTTAATAATATTACTTTCCTTTACCGGGCTATCTGAAAATAAAATGTTAAGATCTTGTTTCTTTGCTAATGCTTTAATGGTTGAAGAGATGGCTATTTTGAAATTTTCAGCCTGTTTTTCATTTTCCATTTTTGAGATTTATTTTTACACTTGCTGATGTTTCTGTAAGCTCTTTAGCGAAGCATCTTTGAAAGTATTCTCCAATAATGGTTCTTTCTAATTCATCACAACGATTTAAAAACGATATTCTAAAAGAATAACCAATATCATTAAAAATTTTATAATTATCTGCCCATGTCATTACTGTTCTTGGACTCATTACTGTCGAAATATCTCCATTAGCAAGGCCAGATCTTGTTAAATCGGCAACCTGGATCATCTTTTGAGCAGTTTTTTTTCCTTCAGCATTATTTAGATGAGGGCATTTAGATAGTATGATTTCAAGTTCGTTTTCTTGTTTTAGATAATTTAGAGTAGTCACAATATTCCATCTATCCATTTGTCCCTGATTAATTTGCTGCGTTCCATGATAAAGTCCCGAAGTATCCCCAAGACCAATAGTGTTTGCTGTTGCAAATAATCTAAAATATTTATTTTGTTTAATTACTTTATTTTTATCAAGCAAAGTTAATTTTCCCTCACTTTCAAGTAATCTTTGAATTACAAACATAACATCAGGTCTGCCAGCATCGTACTCATCAAATACTAACGCTACAGGATTTTGCAGCGCCCACGGCAAGATACCCTCTCTAAATTCAGTAACTTGTTTATTATCTTTTATTATGATTGCATCTTTTCCTAAGAGATCAATTCTACTAATGTGACTGTCTAAATTTACTCTTATGCAAGGCCAATTTAATCTTGCTGCAACCTGTTCAATATGTGTTGATTTTCCTGTTCCATGAAAACCTTGAATTAAAACTCTTTTATTAAAAACAAAACCAGCAAGAATTGCAAGAGTAGTATCGCGATCAAATTTATAAGCACTATCTAACTCAGGAACAAATTGATTTTTTTTTGAAAAACTTTCAACAGTCATATCTGTTTCAATATTAAAAGTTTGTTTAACAGAAATTTTTATATCAGGGGTATTTTCAAAAATATTATTGTCCATGATTTACATTTTTTTGATTATTTCTTAAAAGAGTATAAGCGATAGTTATTTCTTTTAATTTATTTTCAAATTTTTTATCACCAGAATTTGTATCTGGGTGGTATTTTTTTACAAGTTTTTTAAATTGTTCTCTAATTTCGCTCCATTTTACATTACTTTTTAAATCTAGTTTTTTTAAAGCCTCTATTTCTTTTGAACTATAAATTGTTTTTTTTTCAAATTGTTTAAAATAATCAGCAGGAAAAATATCTTGTTCTTCTAAAATATTTCTCCAGACTTTATTAAAGAAATTATCTTTAGAGCCAAGTTTAGAGGTTGGTTTATGCCACGTAATATCTGAATGAATAAACTCTTCAATTTTATCTTGTGACATCTCAGAAAAAAAATCCCATTCGTGATTATAAATTTTTATATGTTCTGAACAAAACCATTTGTATCCACCTGCGCTTTTTGAGGGTGCTTTAAACTCCCCTGGTTGCTTACATCTTTTCCAGTCGCATGAATTATCGTTAGTCTTGTTATGTATTTTAAGATGATCACCGCAAAACCACTTATACTGTTTATTAATATCTTTCTTTATAAGACCCTGACCAGAGGCTAACTCTTTACATTTACTCCATTCACAGATCTTTCTCATTTGCGTATTTTTTTAAATTGTCTAAAATTATTTTATGTCTGACTTAAAATATATTATCTTAGATAAAATTAAACAAAATATCGTATGCGAAAATGTAACAGTGAATAATAAATCACATCTGCACCAACACCACGCTCAATCACCAAAAAATAATAATAGTCATTTCGAATTGATTATTTCTTCTACTGAATTAAAAAAGTTAAAGCCAATAGATGCTCACAAAAAAATTTATGCAATTTTAAATGAAGAGATGAAAAATATTATTCATTCTCTTGAGATAAAGATTAATTAAATTGTTCGATTAAAATAGGTTTGATATTTTTGTTCAAATCAGAAGGTAAAATCTTAGCCTTCCCAATTTTGTTTAATAAAATTAAGTTAATTTTAGAACCTGATATTTTTTTATCATGTTTCATATAATTAAAAATTGCAGTTATATCTTTCTTATTAAAAATATCTTTAATTTGATAATTAATATTTAATTTTCTGTATAAATGTTTGATACGCTGATGTTCGTTTATATTTAACATTTTCATTTTCACAGACAATGAAGATGCAATCATCATTCCACATAACACAGCTTCTCCATGAATAAGGTCATTTGAATATTTTTTTACCGCCTCAAAAGCGTGTGCAAAGGTATGACCAAAATTAAGTATCGCTCTTAGGTTTTTTTCTTTCTCATCTTTTTGCACTATAATTACTTTACTTTTGCAACTCTCCTTAATTGCATACATTACCTGATCCATGTGAGTTAAATTAATTATGGCTTGAGAATTTTTTTCTAGCCAGGAAAAAAATCTTGAATTCATAATCAAAGCATATTTTAAAATCTCCGCATAGCCTGCAACTAAATGTCTATGGGGTAAACTTTTTAATGTAAGGGGATCAATTAAAACAAGCTTTGGCTGGTAAAATGTTCCAATCATATTTTTACCCTCTCTAGAATTAATTCCAGTCTTTCCGCCAATGGAAGAGTCTACTTGAGCTAATAAAGTTGTTGGTATTTGAACTAAATTAATACCTCTTTTAAATATACTGCCTGCAAAACCCGATAGATCTCCAATAACGCCGCCACCCAGGGCAATTACGCAATCATCGCGATTAAAATTATATTTAAATAGTTTTTCAATAATTCTATTAGTAAAATTCATGTTTTTGGATTTTTCTCCAGCAGTCAAAATAAAAAGATATTTTTCTTTAGTCTTCAAAGAGGACAAAATTGAATGAATATAAGATCTTGGAATGTTTTTGTCGGTGATTAATAAAAATTTTTTTGCCTTTGGGATAATTTTTTTAATTTCTGAACCAGTATTGTTTAATAAATTTTTTGAAATAATAACTGGATAACTATTATTCTTTAAATTAACTTTAATTGTTATTTTTTTCATAAAAATCTATAATTTTTTCAATAATTTTATTCTTACTATTCAAATTACAATTAATTTCATAGTTGGCCAATTTATATATTGGGTCTCTAGCTTTTTTTAAATTTTTTATACTTTTTTCAATATTATTTGGATCTACCATTGGTCTTTTTTTAGAATTACGTTTAATGCGGTTAATAATTAAATCTTCATCCATATTTAACCAAATAGATAGATATTCTTTTAAAATTTTCTTTCTAATAAACTCATTGATAAATGCTCCACCACCTACAGAAATTATTTTTTCTTTATCATTTTTAATTTTTAAGAAGGTCTTTTCTTCCAGTTCTCTAAAATATTTTTCTCCATTTTGTTTAAAAATTTCGGTAATGGTCATATTAGCTTCGTCTTCTATTAACATATCGGTATCAATGAATTCAATTTTTAATTTTTTTGCAACTTCTTTTCCAATAGTACTTTTGCCAGTGCCCATCATTCCTACTAGTACTAAACTTTTAAGCGTTGCCATTAATCAATGAATAATTTATTAACATAATTTTAATTGAAATATTATATAATTAATTTTTTATGCCTTTCAGAACTTCAATACAAATTATCTTGGCCGCCTTAGCTATCTTGATTACTATTCTTTGCATTCTTTATTACTTTGGATCAAAAGATATTATTTTAGAAAAGACAGTAATTATTGAAAAAATTCCAGTAGAAAAGATCAATATAGTTAAATAAATAATTATCTAGTCTCTAATCTAATAATTTCCTTATAAGCAGGAATAGTTAAAAAATCTTCAAATTGATTAGCAAGTGACATTTCTTCAAACATTTGAGCAGCGCGTTCGTAATTACTTTTTTCAAATTTATTTTCTCCAAATTCTTCTTTAATTTTTACCATTTCTTCTTTTACAATTTTTTTTACATACATAGGGTCAATTATTTTTCCATCGCTAGTTTTGCATTGATGTTTATTCCATTGCCAAACCTGTGCTCTTGAGATTTCTGCCGTGGCAGCATCCTCCATTAAATTGTAAAGCGGAACACAACCATTACCACCAAGCCATGCAGCTAAATATTGAATTCCTACAGAAATATTTTTTCTAAGACCATCTTCAGTAATGTCTCCTTTTTCTGCTAGCAATAAATCATGAGCTTCAATTTTTACATTATTTAGAACTTTATCTACCTGATTAGCCTTTGGCATTTTTTCATCGAATATATCTTTTGCAATTTTTACTAAACCAGGATGAGCAACCCAAGTGCCATCATAACCATCATTAGCTTCTCTTAATTTGTCCTGTTTTACTGCATCCATTGCTTTTTGATTTAAAGCTTCATCACCCTTAATTGGAATTTGGGCAGCCATCCCACCCATCGCATGAGCGCCTCTAAGATGACAGGTCTTAATTAATAATAAACTATATGATCTTAAAAAATGTGTAGTCATTTTAAGGATTGATCGGTCTGGTAGTAAGAAATCTTTAAACTTTTTGAATTTTTTTATATAGCTAAAAATATAATCCCATCTTCCACAGTTTAGTCCTACGATATGATCTTTTAACTCAAATAGAATCTCATCCATTTCAAAAGAAGCTAGGATTGTCTCTATTAAGACTGTTGCTTTAATAGTTCCATGTTTAATACCTAATTTTTTTTGTGCTTCTGTAAATACGTCGTTCCAAAGTCTAGCTTCAAGATGACTTTCCATTTTTGGTAAATAGAAATAAGGGCCCGTTCCATTATTAAGTAGCTGCTTAGCGTTATGATAAAAATAAACAGCAAAATCAAATATACCCCCTGAACATTTTTCGTTATCAACTAGAAAATGCGCTTCATCTAAATGCCATCCTCTTGGTCTTACAATAAGCACAGCATGTTTTTCATTTAATTTATATTCTTTGCCAGTAGTTTTATCTGTAAAATTAATTTTTTTATTAATTGCATTTTTTAAATTAATTTGACCTTCAACAACACTATTCCAAGCGGGTGTTGCTGAATCTTCAAGATCTGCCATAAAACAACTTGCTCCAGAATTAAGAGCATTGATAATCATTTTTTTATTAGCTGGCCCTGTAATTTCGACCCTACGATCTTGAAGATCGTTTGGAACATTTGAAATTTTCCAGTTTTTTTCTCTTATAGATTTTGTTTCCTCTAAAAAATTTGGACGCCAACCTCCATCAATTTTTTTTTGAATATCTTGTCTACGTTTTAGCAATTCAAGTCTTCGAGAATTAAATTTTCGATGTAAATCAGCTACAAACTCTAAACAATCTAAAGTTAAAATTTCGTCAAATTCTGGAGAAATTTTTCCTGTAATAGTGGTATTTTTTGGAAAAGATTTCATATAAGCCACAATTTATATATAAAACTACTCGAACTCAATATTTATAAAATAGAACTATTAAATGAATTATTTAGATTTTGAAGACGACATTAAAGTATTAGATCAAAGAGTTCAGGAACTTAAAGCCCCTTATATTGCCAAAGGAATCACTACCGTCGAAAATCCTACAGTTGTTGACGCTGAAAGAAGGTTGAATGAAGCATTAGAGCGGGTATATGCAAATCTTAATCGATGGCAAAAAACAAAAGTTGCAAGACATGAATTTAGACCTCGTTCTATTAATTATATTCAAAAGATCTTTCCAGATTTTACTAACTTATCAGGAGATCGTCTGTACGGAGAAGACCAATCTGTACTAGCAGGTTTTGCAAGTCTTGATGGGGTTTCAGTTTTAGTTATTGGGCAAGAAAAAGGGAACGATACTCAATCTAGACTTCAAAGAAATTTTGGAATGATGAGACCAGAAGGGTACCGAAAGAGTATGCGTTTAATGAATCTCGCAGATAGATTAAATATCCCCATTATAACATTTATAGATACTCCAGGCGCATATCCTGGAAAAGGAGCAGAAGAGCGAGGCCAGGCAGAGGCAATTGCCAAATGTATTGAGTGTTGTCTTAATGTAAAAGTTCCAATGATTTCAGTTGTTATAGGAGAAGGAGGCTCAGGAGGAGCGATAGCCCTTGCGACTGCTAATAAAGTTTTAATGTTAGAATATTCAATTTATTCAGTAATATCACCCGAAGGGTGTGCATCGATTCTTTGGCGAGATCCAAAAAAAGCAAAGGAGGCGGCAGAGGCTATGAAAATTTCTTCACAAGATTTATTTGAAAATAAAATTATTGATGAAATTATTAAAGAGCCCAAAGGCGGAGCTCACCGAAATCACGATGAAATAGTTTCAAATGTTACTCTAAGCATTAAAAAAAATTTAAATGAGTTGATAAAAATTTCCCCAGAAGAGCTTATTTATCAACGAAAAAACAGATTTTTAAGTATTGGAAGAGATGTGATGATTACTAAAGAAGAATTTTATAAAGACACGCGCATTAGTACTGTTACTTTTAATCCATTCAATTGGAAATTGTTGCTTCAAAATAATCGTAGATTAGTCGCAACAGTTGCTGTGATTATAATTTTATTTATTTTAGTATTAATTTTTGCTTAAGGCTCCACAACAATTTTTATATTTTTTACCTGATCCACAAACACAAGGTGCGTTCCTTGATATTTTTTCTTCTATAGCAGGCTGCTGTGGTTGTGGAGGTTTTTCTTCTTTTGTTACTTGAATATTAATTAAAAAAATAATTAAATTTTCTTTAATCTTAGTAAGTAGTTCTTTAAATAAATTAAAGCTTTCTCTTTTATATTCATCCAAGGGGTTTTTTTGGCCATAACCTCTAAGACCTATAACTTGTCTTAATTGTTCAAGATATTGTAAGTGACTTCTCCATTCGTAATCAAGATTTTGTAAAAAGATTCTTTTTTCAACGTCTTTATTAATTTCATCCCCAGCAGTTGAAATTCGAGTATTTCTTCTTTGATCAAAGTGTTTTTTGAAAAATTCTTTTTTTTCTAAAGTGCTTTTTGAAAGCCAGGCATCAAAGTCACTATCATTAATTTTAGTTCCACATAATCTCTCTGTTTTTGTCTTAACTAATTTTTTTGTATTGGCATCTGCATTATCTCGGTAATTATTTATTTCATCTATTAAGTTTTCTACAATTTCATTGAAAATGTCATTTACCACATCATAAATATTTTGATTTTTTATTACCCCTAACCTTTGTTCAAAAATTACTTTTCTTTGATCATTCATTACATCATCAAATTGTAATAAAGTTTTTCTAATATCAAAATTTCTTCCCTCAACTTTTTGTTGAGCTTTTTCTAGAGCTTTGTTGATCCAGGGATGATCTATGGATTCTCCTTCTTTAAGTCCCAATTTTTGCAACATAAAATCAATTTTTTCAGATCCAAAAATTCTCATTAGATCATCTTGCAAACTTAAGTAAAAAATTGAGCCACCCACATCGCCTTGTCTTCCTGTTCGCCCTCTTAATTGATTGTCTATTCTTCTGCTTTCATGCCGTTCTGTCCCAATAACAAACAATCCACCACTGGATAATACTTTAGCTTTTTCATCTTCATGATCTTTTTTAGTTCTTTCAACTAAAACTTTATCATTTGTCCCGCCTTCTTTAATCTTAAGATCTAAATTTCCACCAAGCTGAATATCTGTTCCTCGACCAGCCATATTAGTTGCAATAGTGACTGCACCAATCCTTCCTGCTTGTGCAATTATATTTGCCTCTTGTTCATGAAATTTAGCATTCAAAACATTATGTTTTATTGATTCTTGTTTTAAAATTTTGGAAATTCTTTCTGATTTTTCAATACTAGTAGTACCAATCAATACTGGTTGCTTTTTTTCATTTGCAGAAACAATTTCTTTTATAATTGCATTATATTTTTCTTTTTCAGTTCTAAAAATTTTATCATTAAAATCTTTTCTTACCATCGGTCTATTGGTTGGCACTTCAACTACATCCAATTTATAAATTTCATAAAATTCTTCAGCCTCAGTCATGGCTGTTCCGGTCATGCCAGAAAGTTTCTCGTATAATCTAAAATAATTTTGAAAAGTTATCGAAGCTAAAGTTTGATTTTCATTTTGAATTTGCACTCCCTCCTTTGCCTCAATCGCTTGATGTAGACCGTCCGAATATCTTCTGCCTTCCATAATACGACCGGTAAATTCATCAATAATATAAATTTGATTATCTTTTACGATATAGTCTTTATCTTTACTAAAGAGCATATTTGCTCTTAAGGATTGATTTATATGATGAACGATCGATAAGTTTTGTGGATCATAAAAATTAGAGCCCTTTAATAAATTTATTTTTCTTAACTTATCTTCAATAAAATCAATTCCTTTTTCTGTTAGTAGAGCGCTACGATCTTTTTCATCAGTATCATAATGTTCTTTACTAAGTTGGTTAACCAATTTGTTGCATAAAAAATATTGAGAAGAATTATCCTCTGTCGGTCCAGAAATAATTAAAGGGGTTCTAGCTTCATCAATTAAGATACTGTCTACTTCATCAACAATACAGAAATAATGTTTTCGCTGCACCATCTCGGCAATGGAATATTTCATATTGTCTCTTAAGTAATCAAATCCAAACTCATTATTTGTTCCATAGGTGATGTCACATTCATACTGGGCTTTTCTACTAATATCCTCGATACCACTTGTAACGCAGCCAACACTTACACCTAAAAAATTATAAATTTTAGACATCCATTCAGAATCACGTTTTGCAAGATAATCGTTTACTGTCACAACATGAACGCCTTTTTCAGTTAGACTATTTAAATAGGCTGGCAAAGTTGCAACGAGTGTTTTTCCTTCACCAGTTTTCATTTCTGAAATACTTCCTTGATGAAGAATAATTCCCCCCATTAACTGCACATCAAAATGTCTTTGTCCTGTAGTTCTAATACTTGCTTCACGTACACATGCAAATGCTTCTGGTAAAATTTTAATTAAATTTTCACCATTTTTAATTCGATTTTTAAACTCTTGCGTTTTATTTTTTAATTCTTGATCTGAAAGTTTTTGAATTTCTAGCTCTAATAAATTAATTTTTTGAACCAAGGGCTGTATTTCTGTAAGCTTACGCTCATTAGATGTTTTAAATATTTTTTTTAAAATGTTTAAACCCGGTATCATTTTGAGATATTATTATAGATAAATTAAATAGTATAAATTTAGCAACTACCTTATAACTGAAAAAACACTAAATAAAATACACATGACTACGTTATTTCAAAACTTTTTTAAGAAAAAACAATTGAATAGAGTTACTAAAGATTTTCCTGAGATGCCAAGTATTGATGGTCTAGAGATTTCAACGACAAGTGCAGGTTTGTATAATACCAATAGAGACGATGTAAGTTTATTTTATTTCCCGGATGGTGCAATATTTTCAGCAGTTTATACAAAATCTTCAATAAGATCTGTCTGTATTGATTGGAATATTAAAGCAAATAAAAAAGATATTAGAGCCTTACTAGTCAATACTAGAAATGCAAACGCATATACAGGAAGACAAGGCTTAAATAGTATAATTGAGTTAGCAAAATTTTTTTCAGATAAAAAAAAAATTTCGAACAAGCAAATTTTATTTGCTTCTACAGGAGTCATCGGCCAACCATTTCCCCTTGCAAAAGTTAAGGGGGCTTTACCTAATTTAATTGAAAAACTAAAAAGACCCATAAAACTTACTTGGATTAAGCAGGCCCTGTCTATTATGACCACAGATACTTTTGGAAAAATGAGTTGTGCAGTTGTGCAAACTAATAAAGATTTTATAAATATAGCAGGAATTGCGAAAGGTTCAGGAATGATAGCGCCAAATATGGCTACAATGTTTGGTTTTATTTTTACTGATGCAAATATTTCTCAAGAAGTTCTTAATAAAATATTAAAAAGAAATACTGAAAATACTTTTAATGCAATCACTGTTGATGGAGATACCTCAACGAATGATATGGTGTTAGTTTTTTCAACTAGAAAAGCTAAAAATAGAATTATTAATGATATTAATTCTAAAGTTGCAAAAGATTTTGAAAAAGCCCTCTATGAAGTGATGCTCGATCTTTCAAAGCAAGTTGTTTTAGATGGTGAGGGAGCTAAAAAATTTCTTACAATAAAGGTTACAGGAGCTTCCAATGATAAATTTGCAAAAGAAGTTGCAATGTCTATTGCTAATTCTCCCCTTGTAAAAACTGCTCTTGCTGGAAGTGATCCTAATTGGGGAAGAATACTTATGGCCATTGGAAAGACTAATGAAAGAATTAAACAGGATAAAATTGAAATTAAAATCGGCGACTTTTTGATTACAAAATATGGAATGCAAGTACCTAGTTATGATGAACACAAAGTTAAAAATTATATGCTTGGGGAGGATATTGTTTTTGATGTGAATTTAAATTTAGGAAAAGGAAAATTTACTGCTTATACCTGTGATTTTAACGCAGATTATATTTCAATTAATGCAGATTATAGGTCTTAAATTATCCTGTACCAATTAAAATTCCAGCAGCTAAAACTAATCCACCGCCCACAACGATTTGTAAAGTTGCTCTAAGAAAAGGTGCTTCCATATATTTATTTTGAATCCAAACAATTGCCCATAATTCAAAAAATACAATAATCATTGCAAGGATAGTTGCGGTCCAAAAATGAGGTATCAAATATGGAAGTGCATGACCTAATCCTCCAACTGCAGTCATTAGTCCGCATGCAAGTCCACGTTTTACAGGAGAGCCTCTACCTGAAATTATTCCATCATCAGATACAGCCTCAGTTAATCCCATGGATATTCCAGCACCAACGGACGCTGCTAGACCAACAACAAAAGTTGTCCACGTATTCTGCGTTGCAAAAGCTGTTGCAAAAATTGGAGCGAGCGTAGAAACAGAGCCATCCATTAATCCCGCTAACCCAGGCTGAGCCCATGTTAAAACAAATTGTCTTTTTGCAGTTCTAGCTTCCATTTCTTTCGTATCTCCGGCTACATGCTTTTCAATAAGACTATCAGCAGCAACTGTATGACCAGCTTCAGCAGCAGCTAAATCACCAAGTAATTTTCTTGTTGACGCGTCAGTGCTCATTTGAGCAGCCCTCATATAAAAATTATACGCATCACGTTCCATCATTTCAGACTCAAGTCTAATTCTATCAATACTTAGATTTTTCATTAACCAAACAGGTTTTCGATTATAAAAACCAGATACATGGTCTCTTCTTATTAAGGGAATATTATCTCCAAATCTTTTTTTAAACTTATCCAGCAGTAATTTTCTGTGAGAGTCCTCAACTCTTGCCATATCATGGAATATTTTAGATGTATCAGGATAATCTTTTTTTAAATAATCGGCGTAGTTTCTGTAAATAGAAGCATCATCTTCTTCAGATGATATTGCTAAAGCTAATATTTCTTTCTCGCTAAGATCTGAAAATTTTTTTCTAAAACCAAAACCAGGTATCATTGATATAAACTTTTTTCTAAATTATTAACTTCAAATTAATTAATAATTAGATTACCTTAAGCTCACGAAGGCCTGCATATAATTCTTTAGTACCCTCATAACCAAAATAAATTGAAAGCATTAGTAGTAAAATACTAGAAACCCTAAAAAAAACTCCAATGGGAAGAATTTTTGTGATTTTTTTAAGCCCTATATAAACAAAAATTAATGCGAAAGTACCAGTCGCCGCCCCAGCAATTACTGGAACCGTACTATAAATAGTTGATGTAAATAATGCAGCGTAAAACAAAACTATCTCAAAACCTTCTCTGATAATTGCAAAAAAAACGGTCAAAGATAAAAATATTGGATTTCCTGTAGCAACAGCTTTATCTACTTCTCCTTCAACATGTTTTTTTGCGTTGTGACTGAAGTAAGCAACGTAAGCTAGCATACCAGAAGCAATTAACATTACTGAACCCTCAAATACTTCTTCTATCTCATGTGTGATGGCAGCAATTTTTTTTACTGCTAATGCAAGAATTAATGATGCAACAACACCCGCAACTAGCCCCCACATTACTGCTGGACGCTGATGTCTTGCATTTACTTTATCTAGATATGTGAAGACTAATATTGCAATTAATAAAGCCTCAAATCCCTCACGAAAAAGGATGAAAAAAGAACTAAGATAAGGAGCTAAAGATTCGTACATTTTTAAAGTTCGATATGATTATTTAATAGCAAATTGAAAGTCAATTGTGAAAAAAAATATTATCAGTTAATTCTTAGTAAATTAGTAGGGATTGTAATTGATTTTAAAGAGAAAAAATTACTCCAAACTCAATTTGTCGCATTAAAAAATTATTTATCCAATTTTTTCCAAACAAAATAAGTATTTAAAAAAAATAAGTTCATTAATAAAAAGTAATTCCATTGAATTATATTTTTAATATACCAGGGTGTAGTTAAAGAAAAAATATCTATCAGTAAAACTAGTATAATTCCGAATATAATTAATAAAAAAATAAAATAAAAATTAATATTTATAATTTTACTAGAAATTATGACTTTATAATCATTTTTTATTTTAAGGTAACTTAAAACTATTAAAAATTGCGAAATGATTAGAGAAATAATATAAATAAAAATCCCACCTCTTCGCATAAATCTCCATATTTCTGATCCTTCAATACCTAAAAAAATTATATAAATAAATAAGGCAAAGCTTGAAATTAAACCTGATAATAATATTAAATTTAAATATATTTTATTAATTAAAAATTTTTTGAAAATTCTATAGTGCTCGAAAAAGTAAACGATCATTAACACAATTGTAATAACCATCATTGGCTTAAATATTAAAACTGCAGGGTATGATCTACCAACTCGACTTACAGAGTAACATCCGCTTATGAATGGATTGCAGATCTCTAAGATATTCAGGTAAATTGCCATCCCAAGGCAAAGAAATATTGTTGCACTTGGAATAATGAATAATCCAAGACTAATCCTCTGCAATAACATTAAAAAATATTATCTTCTTTATCTTTTAAATCAGTTAAATGATATTCTAGTGCTCTTGCAGACATTTGAACTTCTACTATAAAAAGAATTATTGCAACGCCAAATAGCCCAACGGCTATACCAAAACAATTTAACGAAATATTTGGTTCTTCAATATATCCAAAAAAAATAGTTAATAAATTTGTAAAGAGGGCTAACCCAGATAAGGTTTGAATAAGTTTAATGAGTTTAATTCTATAAGTAAGAGTTTTAATCTGGGCTATATAACGTCTACCCATTACATCTTTTGTATCTATTTTTTTTTCAATAATTTCAGCATGAATCTTTCTAACTAATGCTGCGCAACTATTGTAACGATGAGTAAAATTAGTCATCATTAATGGTATGGCCGGAAATAATAATGCTGGGTAGATTATGAAATTATCCATCAATTTTTAAAAATTTGGATTTAAATATCTGTAAAAGTTCCAGTGCGGGGATCTTTTTTCAATTCTCTGATTTTATTTTTTTTAAACCTTAGATAAAAAAAGAAGAAGATTGCAGTTATAGTTAGAACTATTAAAATAATTGAATATTTAGTCATATATTAATAAATGGTAATTATGCTTATTCGTAGACAATCGCTAGGGTAATATTATGCAAATAAAATCAATAATTTTTACCTTTCTCTTATATATAAGCAGTTTCTATTTCTCCAATGCGGCTGAGAAAAATTTTATTAATGAATTAAGAGATGGCGGTAAGTTAATTCTAATTCGTCACTCTATTGCACCTGGCACGGGTGATCCTTTAAATTTTGATATAAATGACTGTAAAACTCAACGTAATTTATCAATTGAAGGTATTGAACAGGCAAAAAAAATAGGGGAGTTTTTTAGAAAAAATAATATACCTTTCGAGAAAGTTTATACTTCGGAATATTGTAGATGCAAAGATACAGCTAAAAATGCATTTAATAGTTTCGAAACATTTTCTGGTTTAAATTCAACTTTTGCTGATCAAAGCAAAACACCTATATATATAAAGAGAACCAAAGATCTAATTAATAAACTAGATAAAAACAAAAATTATATTTTTGTTGCTCATCACACCACTATCCAAGGATTAGTAAATTATGCTGCATCATCGGGTGAGATAGTAATAGTAGATAGATCTTACAAAGTAATTCAAACCATTCAAGTCAATTAGCATAGCTCATTTTCCAACATTGCATTAGCTAGTTATGCGTTTTTTAAATAAAAATTATTTAATGAATTGGGAAAAGCTTAAAGTTTTTAAAAAAGTAGCCAAAGCTGGGAGTTTTTTAACAGCATCAAAGCAAGATAACAAATCCCAATCAACTTTTTCACGCGCAGTCATGGATCTTGAGAAAGAAATAAATCAAAAACTTTTTAACCGAACGAGCAAAGGAGTTATACCAACTTTGCATGGCAATACACTTTTAAATTTAGTGAATGATTTTTCAAGTAAACTAAATCAATTTAGGAATAATATTACAAAAAATTAATTTTTTTGGTTATGCATTCTGATCATATCTGAATCATTGAATGGTCATTTCATTTTAAAAAAAATCTTTGTTACTGCTGTTATTAATTTAAATAAACAAAACAGGGAGTAATATGAAACTAATTACTGCAATCATAAAACCTGAACAAGCTGATAATGTTAAGAAAGCTCTTAACAAAGTTGGTGTTGAGGGTTTGACGATGTCAGATGTAAAGGGATATGGAAGGCAAAAAGGCCATACTGAATTTTATCGAGGCTCTGAGTATGAAGTCACTTTTCTTCCAAAAACAAAACTTGAAATAGCAGTCTCGACAAAAAGATATGCCAAGGCTCTAGATGCCATACTCAAGACAGCTAAAACTGGAAAAATTGGGGATGGTAAAATTTTTGTAACTAACTTAACACAAGTAATTCGTGTTCGAACAGGAGAAAAAGGAGAGAAAGCAATATGATTAAAATAATATCTCAGATTTCATTATTTTTCATAATTTTACTTCAATCAACCATGGCTTTTGCGCAAGCTAAACCAGTTTTAAATTCTGGTGATGCCTCATGGATGTTAACAAGTACAGCACTTGTATTATTGATGACTATTCCAGGACTTGCACTGTTTTATGGAGGATTAGTAGGTAAAAAAAATGTTGTTTCAACGATAAGCCAATCATTTATGATCACATGCATTGTCACACTTATGTGGTTTGTTTGTGGATATTCACTCACCTTTGGTGAGGGAAATTTATTTATAGGTGATTTTTCAAAAACTTTCCTTAAAGGCGTTGAGGTTGCTGGTTTGACGATGACGATTCCAGAGTCAGTATTCGTTGTCTATCAATTAACTTTTGCAATTATTACTGTTGCACTGATTTGTGGATCAGTAGTTGAAAGAATAAATTTTGGTGCATTATTTATATTTGTAATCTTGTGGGTAATTTTAGTTTACGCACCAATAGGTCATATGGTTTGGGGAGGCGGTTATCTTTCTAAAATGGGTGTGCTAGATTTTGCAGGCGGAACTGTTGTACATATTAATTCAGGTATCGCTGGTTTAGTAGCAGCAATTGTTATTGGAAAAAGAAAATCAAAAGCTCGACCACACAACGTTGCATTAACTA
>CANMFY010000003.1 GCA_947497305.1 Candidatus Pelagibacterales bacterium
TTGATATTTTTTTTAAATTATAAATCATTTATATTTTACTAAATTGCACTCGTAGCTCAGCTGGATAGAGTACAAGTTTCCTAAACTTGGTGTCAGAAGTTCGAATCTTCTCGAGTGCACCAAATTAAAAATAAAGTTTTTCTATTTGTTCACCAAAAACTTTTTTTATTTGATGCCTTCTTATTTTCATTGTTGGCGTTAACATTTGATTTTCGATAGTGAAAGGATCATCAATAATGATAAATTTTTTTATTTTTTCAATAATACTAAGTTCTTGATTGACTTTATCTATGATAACTTTAATTTTATTTTTTCTATCTTCCAATTCTTTGCTAACAACAATTAGAGCAACTAAATAATTTTTTTTATCTCCATAAATATAGCTTTGAATAATTTCTGGATAATTTGCTAATAAATTTTCAATTTTACTTGGGGCTATATTATCTCCCCCAGCATTGACAATAATATCTTTTTTTCTATCTGTAATTTTTAAGTAACCCTCGTTATCTATCTCCCCGATATCACCGGTATATAACCATCCGTTTTTTATAATTTTTTCGGTTTCCGTTTTATTATTCCAATACCCTAACATTAGATTTTCACCTTTAACTAAAATTTCTCCATCATTTGCAATATTTACAGAAACATCTTTAAAAATCTTTCCAACAGTATCTATTTTAATTTTGTTAATTGGGTTGCAACTAACAACTGGGGATGCCTCGGTAAGACCATAGCCTTGTAAAGTTGGTAATCCTAAAGAATTCAAAAAAAGACCAACGTTATAATCTAAAGGACCTCCGCCTGAGATGAATGCCTTAATCTTTCCACCAAATTGATTTTTAATTTTTTTTCTAACAATTAAATCTAAAATAAAATTAACAATTTTTTCAAAAAAGGACATCTGAACACCAAGAACCTTTTTTTCACCTAACTGTAAGGTTTTTTGAAAAATAATTTTTTTTAAATTACTTTGATTTTGTAAATTGATTTTTATTTTATTTACAAGATTTGTATAAAATCTTGGAACTGCAGTCATAATTGTAGGTTTTGCGATTTTTAAATTATTCATCAATTTATCTAAGCTTTCTGAATAAAAAATTTTAGCTCCTAAAGTTAATTGAACAAACTGGACTGTATGTTCGTACGAATGAGATAATGGTAACCAAGTTAAAAAAGTACTCCTTGAATTTTTTATAAAATCTAAAAATTCTAAAGCACCTTCACAATTTTTTAATATTCCACCATGGGATAGTATAACTCCTTTAGGTGTTCCTTGTGTTCCAGATGTGTAAATAATACATGCTGGGTCGTCCCTTAATAAATCTTTATTTTTTTCTTTAAAAAAAGATAAAACTACCTCTTCATCAATTGAATTTTTTCTTATATCAGAAAAATTTATAATATTTTGTGCCTCTTCTAATTTATTTTCATTTAAGTAAATTATAAAATTAAATTTATAATTTATTTTCTTACAAGCTTCTAAAATCTTATTTAATAATTGATCATTTGAAACAATTAATCCAACTGGCTTACAATCATTAATCGTAAATGCAAAATCATTGATTGTATAAGTTGTATAATTAGGAACTGCGATTGCACCGTTAAATAGTATCGCCAGATCAGCTATTAGCCACTCTGGTCTATTTTCAGAAACAATTAGAACACGATCACCTTTATTAACATTTTTATCACTTAAATACTTAGCAAGTTTAAGAGTATAACTTCTAGTTTCGCTCCAGGTATATATTTCAAATTTTTTTAAATTTGGATTGTTAAAATAAAGATGTTCTTCTTTATTAAATTTTTCAAATTGAAAATAAGAAATTTCATTTAGATTTTTAAAATTTGAAATTTTCATAGACAATATTCTACTTTTTTAAAAATTTTATTCTATATGAGTTATTTTAGATGCTAATAATAAAATTAAATATATAAGCTTTTTATAATGAGATCTTTATATAATAAAATTTTAGCACTTTGCTTAAAGAAACAGTCTGAAAAAGTTTTATATTTTATTAGTTTTATTGAAAGTAGCGTTTTTCCAATTCCAATAGTCTTTTTAATGATTCCAGTACAGCTGGTCAAAAGACATAGGGCTATGATTATTGGGTTTTTAGTAACAGTCAGCTCAGTGCTAGGCGGCGCTTTAGGTTATTATTTAGGTTATTTTTTTTACGACACTATTGGCGCTAAAGTGATTAGCCTTTACGGTTATCAAGACTCCTTTTTAGAATTTACTAATTCTATCTCCAAAGAGATGGAGTTTTGGTTTGTCTTCTTTTATGCATTCACGCCTTTTCCCTATAAATTATTAACTATTGGAAGTGGTTTCGTTCAGTTTAATTTTTGGATTTTTATAATTGGAAGCTTTATTTCAAGAGCAATAAGATTTTTAACAATAAGTTTTTTAATTTGGAAATTTGGTGAAAGTATAAAAAATTTTATAGAAAAATACTTAAATATTCTAACTTTAATAACTGCATTATTATTAATTCTAGTTTTTATCTTTGTGAAATATTATTTTTAATTGGTGCGGAAGGAGGGATTTGAACCCTCACACTCTTACGAGCAATAGATTTTGAGTCTATCATGTCTACCGTTCCATCACTTCCGCAGTTAAAATACTATTTACTATGAATGCTCAATTTTACTAAAATTGCTAACAACACCCAAATAATAAAAGCATCACCGTGATTTATATTGTATGTAGCGCCCGCAAGCTTAGCTACTCCAATAATAATATAAAAAATTATTGGGGATATAATTAATGATATCAATAGTTGTATAATTTCAAATTTAAATTTCATTTTTTAATTATTAAAATTCAAATATACATGACAAATTAATGTTAAAAAATATATTAAATAAACTTATAAGCTTAGCGGGACACAAATTTGCTAAGTATATTCTTGCTGCCTGGTGTTTTATAGAGAATATTTTTTTTCCTTTTCCATCGGATGCAATTGTCATCCCAATGTCAATTTCTAAACCAAAAAAATGGCTAGAAACTTTCTTTATTGCAACATTTTTCGCTTTTCTTGGAGCAATTGTAGCATATGGAATTGGAAGTTTTATGTTTTATAAAGTTGGTGTTCATATTTTTGAACTTTCCGGAGTAGATGACCCACAAAAATTTTTATCAATTTTTTATAAAAAAAGTACGATGGTAGCATTTATTGTTATACTATTTATTTCTGGATTTACCCCTTTGCCTTTTAATTTATTAGCAATCGCCAGCGGGTTTGTTCATTTTAATTTTATATTTTTTGCATTCACCGCTTTATTTACAAGAGGTACTAGATATTTTTTATTAACGTATTTATTTTCAAAGTATGGTCCTAAAATTCAAAGACAAATTGAGACAAGATTTACTAATTTTATGCTTTGGGTAGTAGGCAGTTTTATAATTGTACTATCAAGCATGTATTTATTTTATATTAAATTTCCACATTATTTTGCTGCTTGAATAAAGTTACTAATTACTTCTTAGCAATTCTATTAATTAATATTTTAATTATTTTATCAGCGTTATTTATTGAATTTTTTTTAAAAATTAAACCTTGTATACTTTGTATTTACCAACGTTATACCTATTATATCATTATTCTTTTCTCCATAATTTATTTTTTAAAAAAAGATTTAAAAATTTTATTAATTTTATTAATTATTTTTACATCTTTAGTGAGCATAATATTATCTGTTTATCACGTAGGAATAGAAACTGGTTTTATAGAAGAGACTATGAGCTGTAAGACCTTAAGTAATAATAATTTATCTAAAGATGCAATCTTAAAGCAATTTGAGAGTAATTTAGCCTCATCATGTAAAGAGGTGAATTTTAAGTTATTTGGTTTTTCATTAGCTTCGATTAATATAATTTTATCATTAATTTTAACCTCTATTTACTATAAGATTTATTTATGGATGAAAAAAAACGTGTGATAGATGAAATGATAAGAGTCAACCACGCAGGAGAGCGTGGGGCCATAAAAATTTATGAAGGGCAATTAAAGGCTTTACAACTTTTAAACAAAGATCCGGAACTTCAAAATATTATTAAAGAAATGCGTGATCATGAATTAGAACATCTTAAATTCTTTGAAGAACAAATTATTGAAAGACAAGTTAGGCCCACTGTTCTTTTGCCAATTTGGGACCTACTAGGGACGGCATTGGGTTTTGGAACTGCTTTACTTGGAAAAAAAGCTACAACATTATGTACATCTTCAGTGGAAGAAGTGATTGGAGGACATTATGCTGAACAAATCGATATTTTATCTGAAAAATTTAAAGAAGAAAAAGAATTAAAAAAAAAATTTGAAAAATTTAGAGAAGAAGAATTAGAGCACAAGGATAAAGCTGAAGAACTGGGCGCTAATAATGATGGGTTATATTCTTTGTTAGATTCTGTAATAAAAAATAGCTCTAAATTTGCAATAGCTATAACAAAAAAATATTAGCTTTCTAATTTAACGTCCCAATATAAATAATCTAACCAACTTTGATGTAAAAAGTTTGGCGGGAAGAACTTTCCATTGTCGTGTAATTCTTCAACCGTTGGACGATATGGTTTTATTTTGGGAATCATTCCGCTGACACTTGGTAGTTTACCACCTTTTTTTACATTACATGTGCAACAAGCAGAAACTACATTCTCCCAACATGTAATACCTCCTCTTGATCTTGGTATTACATGATCAAATGTTAAATTTTTATTGCTTCCACAGTACTGACAGGAAAACCTATCTCTTAAAAAAACGTTAAATCTTGTAAAATTTGGAAACTCGGAGGGTTTGATATATTTTTTTAGTGATATTACGCTTGGCAATTTCATCGAGAAAGAAGGACTTCTAATTTCACGATCGTATTCAGAAACTATGGTCACTCTATTTAAAAATACGTCTCTAACAGCGTCTTGCCAACACCAGAGTGATAAAGGGTAATAACTTAGTGGCCTATAATCTGCGTTCAATACGAGAGCTGGACACTTATCTAATGGTACTGAATTAATTTCTTTTATAATCATTTAATAACTTATTGATATATTAATTTTATTTTTAATCAAAATATTTATTTCTTATTAATGTTAATAAATTCTAGACCTAAACTTAGTCCTTGAGTTGGAATTGTGTGGCCGCAACCTTTAAAAATTTTAGTTTTTAAATTTACCTTATTTTTAATTAAAAAATTTTTTGCTTCTAGCATTTCTTCTAATGGAACAATATTATCATCATCGCCGTGCATTAAAAAAATTGGTGGTTTAGATTTAATATTTTTTTCTAATAAAGTAGGATCGTAAATTTTTCCTGAATACCCAACAACCCCTGCAATTATATTATTATTTGTTAAAGAATAATGTAAAGACATCATTGTTCCTTGACTAAAACCAATAAGAAAAAGCTTTGAATGATCTAAACTTAATGCTTTGAGTTTTGCGTTAATAAACTCTGTTAGTTTGTTTATTGAATTTTCTAATTCAAAACTTATTTTGTTTTTATCCTGACTCATTAAATCAAACCATTCAAACCCCCCAGGATTTACTGAACAAATATTTGGTGCATTTGGTGAAGTAAAATAAGAATCTGGTAAGAACCTTTGCCAATAATTTCCAATATTAATTAAATCTTTGCCATCAGCGCCATATCCGTGACAAAAAACAATTAAAGATTTTGCAACAGGAGATGTTTGTTGTAGGGAGATTGTTTTTAAAAAGATATTTTCTTCAATTAATTTCATTAAAATTTATTTTATATAATTTAAATCATTTTATGATAACTATTTATCAATGTCAGATTTAAGTCGAATTATTGCTATAATTGCTTTGATAGTAGTAACGGTAATTCTTATTCGTGGATTAAAATCGTTTTTTCTTGGAAGTAATATCGATGATAAGAGAAAAAGTAACAAATTAATGCAATTGAGAGTTATCGCGCAGTTTGTTGCTATAGTTATTTTGATGACTTTATTTTATTTTTATAAAAACTAATTCTACAATTCTTTTAACCAAGAAATAAATTTTTCATCAGTAAAGTCTATTGAACCAATAACTCTTGCTAATTCTTTGCCATTTCGATCTATAATTAAAGTTGTTGGCAAACCTCGAAGTCCAATTCTATTAGCAAGAACATAATCTGGATCATAATAAGTGGAAAAATTTTTAATTCTTAAATCGCTTAAAAACTTATCAGTTTTTTTCTTATTTATTTTCTCAAGATTAATTGCAAATATTTTTATTTTATTTTTTCCCAAAATGTTTACTAATTTATCAATAGAAGGCATCTCTTCTTTACATGGTACACACCAGGTTGCCCAAAAATTAATAAGAGTAATTTCCTGATCAAATTTATTAAATTTAAATTTTTTTCCAGAGAAATCTATAAATTCTTCGCCAATGATTTCTTTTGGTATTTCATGAACGACTATATTCTTAAAAGGAAGATCTTTAATTGGTTGTGGTAAAGAGTGATTAGTAATAAATAACAATAAACTAATTGAATAAACTAAATATTTTAAAATATTACGCAAAAAAAACATGATTTAGATTTATATATTATTAAAGATATGACTAAAGAAAATAAAAATAAAGTATGGGGTACAAGAGTTAAAAAACCTACATCAAAACTTTTGCAATCCATTAATTCATCAATTGATATTGATAAAAGATTATTTAATGAAGATATTGACGCATCTATTGCTCATTGCGAAATGTTGTCAAAACAAAAAATTATTAAAAATGAATCTGCAAAAAAAATTATTTTTGGCTTAAAGAAAATTAAAATAGAAATACAAAAAAATAAGTTTCAATTTAAGAAAGAATATGAGGATATTCATCTAAATATTGAAAAAAGATTATTTGAAATTATTGGAGACCATGCTGGTTTTCTTCATACTGCAAGATCTAGAAATGACCAGGTTGTAACAGATTTTAAACTTTGGATTAAAAAATCTGCAAATAACATTGATAAAAATTTAACTTTACTCATCAAAAGTTTTTTAAATAAAGCTAAAAAAAATACCGATGTGATTATGCCTGGGTTTACACATCTTAAAAATGCGCAGCCGGTACTCTTCTCCCATTATTTGTTGGCTTACGTGGAAATGTTTAAAAGAGATAAAAAAAGAATTGCAAACTTTTTAGAAAGTATTAATGAAAATCCTTTAGGATCAGCTGCTCTTGCTGGAACTTCATATAATATTGATAGACATTTTACCTCAAAAAAACTCGGATTTAAAAAGCCCACTGACAACTCCATTGACTCTGTTTCTGATAGAGATTTCGTCATCGAGTTTTTATTTATAGCGTCTTTATGTTCAGTTCATCTTTCAAGACTAGCTGAAGAAATTATTATTTGGAATTCAGATTTAGTAAATTTAATCACCCTAGAAGATAATTTGTTAACAGGATCCTCAATTATGCCGCAAAAAAAGAATCCTGACTCTGCAGAATTAATTAGAGGAAAAACAGGAAGAATATTTGGTCAATTATCCTCTATGCTAACTACTATGAAGGGGCTGCCATTAGCATATTTCAAAGACATGCAGGAAGATAAAGAAAGTGTATTTGATGCATACGATAGTCTTTTATTAAATATTCAGCTTGCAACAGAGTTAGTAAACGGAATGAAGCCAAATAAAATAAAAATGCTAGCTGCGGCAAAACTAGGTTTTACAACCGCAACAGACTTTGCGGATTATTTAGTAAAAAAAGGAATGTCTTTTAGAGATGCTCACAAAAAATCTGCAACTCTTGTAAATATCGCTGAGAAAAATAATCAAACTCTTGATGAGTTAGATTTTTTAACAATTAAAAAAGTTGAAAAAAGCGTTGAAAAAGATGTGTTAAAAATATTTGATTTAAAAAATTCAGTAAATTCAAAAAAATCTTATGGCGGGACGTCACCATTTAATGTTAATAAAATGATAAACAAATATCAAAAAGAGTTTAAATGACTAGAGTTTTATTAGTATTATTAATCTTATTGACGACATCTTGTGGTGTAAAAAATAACCCTGTTTATCAATCGTTTAATAGTAATTTTGAAAAACCATCTTTAGAAACTAAAATTGATATCAAAATTATTTAATGAATTTTCTCAAATTCAAAAATAAAAAATTATTTTATGAAAATATTGCTATATCAAAAATAGCAAATAAAATTAAAACACCTTTTTATCTTTATTCTTTAAGTCAACTTAGATTTAATTTTACCAATTTTAAAAAAACTTTTAGAACAACAAACCCGATTATTTGTTTTTCAGTAAAATCAAATTCAAATTTAAGGCTACTCTCTGAATTAAAAAAACTTGGCTCTGGTGCAGATGTTGTTTCAATTGGTGAATTAAAAATTGCTTTAAAAGCAGGAATTTCACCAAAAAAAATAGTATTTTCTGGAGTTGGAAAAACAGAGGAAGAATTAGATTTTGCAATTAAAAAAGAAATTCTTTTAATTAATGCAGAATCCGAAGCTGAAATAATAACTATTAATAGGATTGCTAAAAAAAATAATAAAATTGTTTCTGTGGGAATTAGAATTAATCCTAATATTTCTGGAAAAACTAATAAAAAAATATCTACAGGAAAAAAAGATAACAAGTTTGGTGTTACGATGAATGCTTGCTTGCAAATATTCAATAATCAATATCATTATGAATATATAAAATTTGAAGCCATTAGTGTTCATATTGGATCGCAAATTATGGAGATTAATCCTTTTAAAAAAGTGTTAAATGCACTCTCAGATTTTAATAAAAAGATAAATCAAATTGGAATTAATCTAAAATATATTGACTTAGGAGGAGGGACTGGAATTCCATATTCAGATGATGAGAAAAATTTTAATTTAAAAGAATATTCAAATCTTGTTTTTAATTTTAAAAAGACAAATAATGTAGAAATTATATTTGAACCCGGAAGATCTATTTGTGGAAATATCGGAATATTAGTTTCTAAAGTAATTTATTTAAAAGATGTTTCCAAAAAAAAATTCGTAATTATTGATGCTGCAATGAATGATTTAATCAGGCCCGCTCTATATGGTGCAAAACATCAAATTCATCCTTTATTAAAAAATAGTTCAAATATTAACAAAAACACCGAGTTTGTCGGTCCTGTATGTGAAAGTTCTGATACATTTATTTCCTACAATAAATATCAAAAACTCAATGAAGGTGATTATGTTTGTATTAATAATATTGGAGCTTACGGAAGATCTTTAGCCTCAAACTATAATACGAGGCCCTATTGTGCAGAAATTCTAATTAGTAAAAATAAATATCAAGTAATAAGACCAAGGCAAAAGTTAGAAGCTTTAATTAATTAAATGCATTTTTTAAGGTCTCTGGCGTTTAATTTTGCAACGTATTGTGGATCTTTTTTTTCAACGCTATTAGCTTTGCCTACATTAGTGATGCCAAAAACAGCAATGCAGTTCTTAGCCCGAATGCTAGGTTTCTATATTATCTTTTGTGTAAGATTTATCATTAATACAAAAATAATATTTAAAGGATTAGAAAATATCCCAAAGAATAGAAAATTTTTTATAGCATCTGCACATCAGTCTATTTGTGAAACTTTTGTTTTTAATGCTGTGCTTAATGCTCCGATTTTTATTGTCAAAGCTGAATTATTTAAAATACCTTTTTATGGATGGTGCATAAAAAAATTAGGATTTATAGGAATTCGTCGAGAAAAAGTGACTAAAGATCACTTTGTCTTTTTAGAAAAAACTGCAGAAACTATTAATAAAGAAAAATCTCCTTTAATTATTTTTCCACAAGGAACCCGAATTAAAAATAATCAAAGAGTTCCCTTAAAAAAGGGAGTTTCAAGAATTTATGAAAAAGCAAACGTTGCCTGTATACCTGTTAAATTAAATACTGGTGATGTTTGGCCAAAAGATAGTTTTTTTAGATTTCCCGGGGAGATTTGTATTGAATTTAAGAAACCAATTGAACCAGGTTTAAGTACTAATGATTTTATGAGTAAACTGGAAAAAGAAATATATGATTAATTTTTCCTACCAAAATTAGGAGTATTAATATCCTGTCCAGCTTTAACAATGGCTTGTCTAATCTTTCTAGTTTTAGAAAATAACTTAAACAGTTTGTTTTTATCTCTTTTTAAAATTGCTCCTTTTAATTTTTTTAAATCAGAATTAAATTTATCTAACATATGAAGAATTTGTTTGCGATTATTTAGCGCTATATCTCTCCACATTATTGGATCTGATGAAGCAATTCTGGTAAAATCTCTAAATCCACTGGCACTATACTTAATGACTTCTGACTTTGTATCTTTCTCAAGATTAGCTGCAGTGCCTACAATATTGTAGGCTATTAAATGAGGAATATGACTAGTGATTGCCATAACTTTATCATGATGCTCTGCTGACATATACTGAACCTTGCATCCAATTCTCTTCCAAAATTTATTTAATTTTTTTACATGAATAGAATTTTTTTTATTGATTGGAGTAATAATGCACCATCTATTTTTAAATAAATCAGCAAAACCCGCTCTAGGTCCGCTTTGTTCAGTGCCTGCTATAGGGTGAGCTGGTATCCAAATTGTATTTTTATTAATTAATTTACTTACAATCTGAGTTACATAAATTTTTGCAGAACCAACATCAGTTAAAATGCATGTTCTTTTTAAACTATTTTTAATATTAGAGACAATATTTTCGTAAGTTCCTAACGGTGTGCAGATAATGACTAAATCGGAATTCTCAACGCTTTTGTTTAAATTTTTTTCAGTTTGATTTGTTATTTTAAGTTTTAAAACTGTTTTTAAAACTGTTTCTGATTTATCATGAGCAATCAAATTTTTACATAATTTTTTTTTTTTAATTGCTCTTGCAATTGAAGAACCTATTAAGCCTAGGCCTATTATTGTGATTTTATTAAACATTAAAAATTCTATTTAAAGTTTTTAAAAATAGATTATTTTCTGTATTATTTCCAATTGTCACTCTTAATGCATTAGGCAATCCATAAGCTTTCATTTTTCTTAATATAATTTTAGATTTAATAAATTTATCAAATACTTGATCTGCATTTATTTGTTTATTATTAAAATGTATTAAAAAAAAGTTTGCCATGGGAACATTTGTTAGGATTCCTAAATTTACAAAATTTTCAAAGAAAATATCTGCCCACTTAGTATTATGGTCTATATTTTTTTTTAACCAGTTTTTATCGCTCAAAGATTCTGTACCAGCTACTTGTGCTGCTGCATTAACATTAAATGGTGGCTTTATAAGTTTCATGCCTGAAATAATATTTTTAGGTCCATATCCCCAGCCAAGTCTTAAACTAGCAAGACCATGTATTTTTGAAAAAGATCGAGTAATAAGAACATTATTGAAATTTTTGAATAGATCTAAACCAGAAACATAATCCTTCTTAATAACAAACTCAAAATAAGCGTCATCAACAACTAACAAAATATTATTACGCAATTTTTTTCTAAGTAACAGCATCTCATTTTTATCCAAATATGTTCCTGTTGGATTGTTTGGATTAGCTAAAAATACAATTTTAGTTTTGGTGGTCACTTTTGCTAATATAGAGCCTATATCTGCTTTAAAGTTATCTTCTGAAGCTATGATAACTTTGCCACCATGGGTTTTAGTATAAATTCTATACATTAAAAAACTATATTCTGTGACTATTACCTCATCATTTGGTTTTAAAAAAAGTTGGCAAGCTAAGCTAATAATTTCATCAGAACCATTACCAATAATAATATTATTAGGATTTAGTTTTAAATTTTTTGATATTGATTGTATTAAAATATTCGAATTTCCGTCCGGATACTTGGATAATTTTTTACTTTCTTTAACAAATGCAGAGATAGCTTTTTTTGAAGGTCCTAAAGCAGACTCATTTGCAGAGAGTTTTATTGAATTTTTAATATTTTTAATTTGAGATAATCCACCTTCATATTTTAAATTACTAAAATTTTTAAATCTTAAACTCATATTTTTTAATTAACATAATGCTATTATGGTTGATACTATTTATAAAAATAAATCTTATAAAATTTTTAAAACTAATAACAACATCATTAATAAAACCGAATAAATTGACAATAAATTATGCCTACGATAAAAACTATTTGCGCTGATTTACCGAATTGCGAGCGCATATAAACTGCTAAAGAGGTAAAAAATCACTTTAAAGTGCTTTTTTAATTTAGATGAAATTAGAGTCAAAAATAGTAATAGATTTTATAAAACCATTCACAAAAGTTCTTGATGTTGGTTGCGGTGATGGAAGTATTCTTCTCCATCTAAAAAAAGAAAAAAAAATTGATGCTCGAGGTATTGAGATTGATCACGAAAAAGTTAAAGAAAGCTTAAGCAAAGGTCTTTCTGTTGTAGAAGGAGATGCTGAAAAAGATTTAATTAATTACCCGGATCAATCTTTTGATTACGTGATACTGACACAAACCTTACAAGCTTTTTATAAACCTAGAAAAGTTTTGCATGAACTTTTGAGAATAGGAAAAAATGCAATCGTCTCTATTCCAAACTTTGGATATTGGAAAGTCAGGCTTAGTTTATTATTTAAGGGAAGAATGCCAGTTACAAAAACTTTGCCTAATACATGGCATGATACCCCTAATTTACATATGTGCACTATTAAAGATTTTTTCGATTTATGCCATTCAGATCAGATTGATATAATTAAATCAATTGCAGTTACTCAAAATCGATCTTCTAAAGTTTCGCACTTTAATTTAGAAATAAAAAATCTTTGTTCAGAATTTGGTATTTTTTTAATTAGTAAAAAAAACTAATTTTTATTTAATGATGGATATTCATATCATTCCATGCCTCAAAGATAATTACGCATATATTGTTGAAAATAAAAAAACTAAAAACGCTTGTGTAGTTGATCCATCTGAGTCCGATCCTATTAGAGATTACTTAAAAAAAAATAAATTAAACTTAAAATTTATTTTAAATACGCATCATCATGCCGATCATATAGGTGGTAACTTAGAACTTAAAAAAGAATTTAATTCAAAAATATTAGGTTTTGAAAAAGATAAAGAAAGAATTCCTGGAATAGATATTTTTTTAACCAATGGACAAACTTGGAACTTTGAAGGCTCTGATGTTTTAATAGAACACGTTCCCGGTCATACCTCTGGCCATATATTTTATTATTTTAAAAATGAAGAATCGGTATTTACAGGCGATACTTTATTTTCTTTTGGCTGTGGGAGATTATTTGAAGGGTCTTATTCAGAGATGGTAAACTCTTTAAAAAAAATTAAGTCATTACCGCCTCAAACGAAAATATTTTGTGGACATGAATATACGGTCAATAATTTAAAATTTTGTATAGAAATAGATAAAAATAACTCAGAGTTAAAAGAAAAATATAATCAAATAGTCAGTAGTATTAAAAAAAAATTATATAGCGTACCTTCTAATTTAGGTGATGAAATGAGATTAAATATTTTTTTAAAATTTGATGATTTAAAGTTTAAACATCAACTAGGATTTCAGGATCTTAACGAAGTTGATTTTTTCAGGAAGATTAGAGATTTAAAAGATAACTTCTAGAAACCAATACCCTTAAGCATAATCACAATCTTGACAAGCTAAGGTGGCTATATATATTGCCCAGACTTAAGAGAAATCACATATGACCTTTGCAGTAATAAAAACCGGCGGTAAACAATATAAAGTGTCAGCTAATGATACTATTAGAATTGAAAAGCTAGACGATGAAGCTGGTAAAAAATTTGAATTCAAAGAGGTTCTTTTAACAACTGATAATACAACAACCGAAATAGGTTCTCCAATGATTGATGGAGCATATGTTGAGGCAGAACTTTTAAAACAAGCGAGAAATGACAAAGTTATAATTTTTAAGAAAAGAAGAAGACAAAATTCAAGAAGAAAACGTGGGCACAGACAACATGTTTCAATAGTGAAAATTTTAAAAATTTATGGTAAAAGTGGAAAACTTTTAGCTGAAGCTAAAAATACAATTGCAGAAAATAAAACTTTAGAAAAAAAAGTTGAAGCTAAAACAACTATTAAAAAATAGATATTAAAAATGGCAACAAAAAAAGCTGGTGGATCGACGAAAAATGGACGCGATAGCGCCGGTAGGCGGTTAGGCGTTAAAAAGTTTGGCGGTCAATCTGTAATAGCTGGAAATATTATTATGAGACAAAGAGGAACAAAAATGTTCCCTGGTGATAATGTTGGTATGGGAAAAGATCATACCATTTTTTCAAAAGTAAACGGCGTAGTAAAATTCGAGACGAAAAAACTCGGAAGAACTTACATTTCAGTAATCCCTCAATAAACTCGGTTTATTTTTAAACTGAGATTTTTATTAATAATCAATAATATGATTGTATGAAATTTTTAGATCAAGTTAAAATTATGATAAAGGCCGGAGACGGAGGAAATGGCTGTGTTGCTTTCCGAAGAGAAAAATTTATTGAATTTGGTGGACCCTACGGAGGTGATGGTGGTGAAGGAGGGTCGATAATCGTTAAAGCGGTGAATGGTTTAAATACTTTAGTTGATTATCGTTTTGCACAACATCATAAAGCTCAAAATGGATTTAATGGTTCTGGAAATAATAAAAGAGGACTCTCTGGAAAAGATTTAATTTTGAGAGTTCCTGTTGGAACTCAGATATATGAAGAGGATCAGAAAACATTGCTGTTTGATTTAGTAAAAGAGGATCAAGAGTATGTTATAGCTAAAGGAGGCAAAGGTGGTCTAGGTAATTCAAAATTTAAAAGTTCGACCAATAGATCTCCAAGAAAATTTACTTATGGAAAAAAAGGAGAAGAATTTATAGTTTGGCTTGAACTAAAATTAATTGCTGATGTTGGAATTATTGGTTTTCCAAATGCTGGCAAATCCAGTCTTCTCTCAATATCAACAAGGGCTAGACCAAAAATTGCCAATTATCCTTTTACAACTCTAAACCCAAATCTTGGAGTAGTTTTTATTGATAATAAAGAAATAATTATTGCTGATATTCCTGGTTTAATTGAGGGGGCTCATAGTGGTTCAGGCTTAGGTGACAAATTTTTGAAACATATAGAAAGATGCAAAAGTATTATTCATATGATTGATATTAATGAAGATGATTTGGTTGAAAAATATAAGATTATTAGAAATGAACTTAAAGAGTTCAATCCAGATTTAATAAAAAAGAGAGAACTTATTGTATTTAATAAGATTGATTTAATTGATGAAAAAGAAAAAAAGGAAAAGATAATGAATTTTACTAAAAAAATTAAAAAAAAAGTTTATGATATATCTGTTGAAAGAAATATTAATGTAAAAAATTTATTACGAGCTATCTAAATGGATATTCTGAAATATAAAACTATTGTAATTAAAATAGGGTCGAGTCTAATTGTTGATGGAAAAAATAAAATAAAAAAAAGTTGGTTTAATAATTTAATAAAAGATATCGATTTTTTAATAAAAAAAAATAAACAAATTATTATAGTATCATCTGGAGCCATTGCTCTTGGTTGTGATTTATTAAAAATAAATAAAAAGAATACAAAATTGAGCCAATTTCAAGCAATAGCGGCCATTGGTCAAATTGAATTAATTAACCTTTTTAAAAAAGCATTCGGAAAAAAAAATATTAAAATTTCTCAAATATTACTTACTTTAGAAGATACGGAAGAGAGAAGAAGATCGTTAAATGCTAAAGAAACAATCAGCAACTTATTAAAAATGTCAGTAATACCAATCGTCAACGAGAACGATACAATTGCAACTTCGGAAATAAGATACGGTGATAACGACAGACTAGCCGGACGAGTTGCTCAGATATGTAATGCCGACTGCTTGATCATGCTCTCAGATATAGATGGACTTTATTCTGCCGACCCAAAAAAAAATAAAAATGCTAAAATAATTAAAAAAGTAACATCCATTGATAAATCTATCGAAGCACTTGCTTCTGAAAGTATAAGTTCTTATGGAACAGGGGGGATGATTACTAAAATTAAAGCTGCAAAAATTTGTATGCAATCTGGTTGTGATATGATTTTAACAAGCGGAATGGTTAATAATCCAATAAAAAATCTAATTAAAAATAAAAATTATACTTTATTTGAATCTCAATCATCCACCCTAAGCGCTAAAAAACAATGGATATTAAATTCAATTGCTACGAAAGGATCAATTATGATTGATGATGGCGCCGAAAAAGCATTAAAAAATGGAAAAAGTCTTTTGCCAATTGGAGTAACAGCAGTTGAGGGAAATTTTAGTCGTGGTGATGCAGTATATATTATAAATTCAAATAATAAACGTATTGCAACAGGTATCAGCGCTTACTCTAGCCTGGATGCTAAAAAAATTATTGGTTTTAAAACTGATCAAATTAAAGAAATATTGGGTTACGTTAGCCGAGGAGAAATGGTTCATATAGACAATTTAGTTTATCAAGCTGAGTAAATTTATGATGAATAATTATTTAAATAAAATAGGTTTAAATGCTTTGAATGCATCAAAAGATTTATCATTATTAAATGAAAAAAATAAAAATAAAGTACTTACAGATTTTTATAAAAATCTAAGATTTAAAAAAAAAGATATCTTAAAAGCTAATATATTGGATATATCAAAAGCTAAAAAAAAAGGTCTTAGTAAAAATTTAATTGATCGACTAATTCTAAATGAAAATAAAATTAACTATATAATCAAATCTGTTAAGGAAGTTATTAAACTTAAAGACCCAACACAAAAGATAATATCAAAATGGAAAAGACCTAATGGAATGATCATTAGTAAATATACGGTACCTATTGGTGTTATTGGGGTGATATATGAATCTAGACCTAATGTAACTTCAGACGTTGCAATTCTATGTTTTAAATCTGGGAATGCAGTAATTTTAAGAGGAGGTAGCGAGGCTATTCATACAAATAAAGTTATTTCTGAATGTTTTAGAAAATCTTTAAAAAAAAACAACATTAATGAAAATTGTGTTCAATTAATTAATAATACAAATAGAAAATTAGTTGATTACATGCTTTCAAGTATGGAGAGATTTATTGATGTTATTATTCCAAGAGGAGGAAAAAATTTAGTAAAAAAAGTTCAAACTACTTCTAATGTTCCAACCATCGGTCATCTGGAGGGGTTATGTCATGTCTATATTGATAAATACGCAGACTTAAATATGGCAAAAAAAATTACACTTAATGCTAAAATGAGAAATACTAGTATATGTGGTGCCGCAGAAACTTTATTAATTGATAAGGCGTGTGTAAAAACCCACTTAAAACCAATATTACAATTATTAAGTATAAGCGGATGTAAAATTATTGGCGATAAAATTACCAAAAAAAATTATACAGATTCTAATATTGATTTAGCAACAGAAAAAGATTGGAGAACAGAGTATCTGGACTCTTCAATTTCAGTAAAAATTGTAAATGGAGTTAATGAAGCAATCAATCATATAAATAAGTATGGGACTCGACACACAGATACCATTGTGACAAATAATAAAAAAATTGCCTCATTGTTTTTATCTAGTGTTAACAGCGCAATAGTTTTGCATAATGCTTCTACTCAATTTGCAGATGGTAATGAATTTGGTTTTGGGGCAGAGGTGGGTATATCTACAAATAAATTACATCCTCGCGGACCAGTTGGACTTGAGCAGCTAGTAACTTATAAATATCTAGTAAAAGGTAACGGACAAATTAGACCTTAACTTTTTTATAAAATTATAATGAAAATTGGCATTCTTGGTGGAACTTTTGATCCTCCCCATGTTGGGCATTTAAATATTTCATTAGAAGCAATTAAAAGATTTCGGTTAAATAAAGTCATATGGCTTATTACCAAAAAAAATCCTTTAAAAAAAAATAATTCATCAAACGATGTTTTGAATAGAATAAAATTGTGCAATGATTTTATAAAAAAAAATAAAAACATCATTAAAGTTCAATATACTGAAGAAAAAACAGGATCGAATTTCTTATTTGATAATTTAGGATATATAATCAACAAATCCTTTTATCATAAATATTATTTTATAATGGGCGCTGATAGTTTTATAAAATTTAACCAATGGAAAAAATATAATGAGATTTTAAGCAAGGTATCTATCATCGTGATAAATAGACCAGAATTCTCGATAAAATCATTGAATTCCATAGCTGCAAAAAAGCTTGAAAAATATAAATCTCTAAATCTAATTTCAATGGATAAACAACATAGGTGGTATTTTTTGGGCACAAAAGGTATGAATATTTCATCATCAAAAATAAAAAAAACAATTAATGCAAGTTAAAAAAAAAGAAGTCCTTCTTAAAGAAATAATTAAAATTCTTGATGATAATAAAGCAAAAGACATCGTAACTATTAATCTTGCAAACAAAAGTTCTATTGCTGACTATATGATTGTTGCAAGCGGAACATCTTCAAGACACATTCAGTCTGTTTCTGAAAATACGATTGAAGAACTTAAAAAAATGGGAATTAAAGGTTGCAAAATAGAGGGAAGGGACAGCGACAACTGGAAACTAATCGATGCAATCGATGTTGTAATTCATATTTTTCACCAAGAACAAAGAAAAAATTATGAGTTAGAAAAAATGTGGCAAGATATTATTCCAAATCAAAAAATCTTTGTTTAATGAAAATAAAAATTCTTTGTTTAGGTAGATTAAACAAAGATGAGGAAAATGAGTTATGCAAAAGGTATGAAAGTAGACTTAAAAGTTTAAAAAGTAGCGGAATTACAAATTTTGTAATTGAACATATTTCTAAAAAAGAACTTGGAAATATAATTAAAGATAAAAAGCAAAGAAAAATTATATTTCTCAGTGAAAATGGACAGAATTTTAATACTGAAAACTTTTGCAAAAAATTAAGTAAATTAATCAGTTCGTCTATTAAGGAAACATTATTTATTATTGGAGAGCCCGAGGGTTTTAAAAAAAATTTAAATAAAGAAAACTTTGAAGAAATATGCCTTAGCAAACTTACTTTTACCCACTCTTTAACGAGAGTAATACTAACTGAACAAATTTACAGATGTGCTACAATTATGGTAAACCATCCTTACCATAGACAATAATAATGAAAAAAATTTACATATTACTTACATTTTTATTTTTAATTATATTTTCGCAAAACGCTTTTTCCCAAAAAAAAGATGTTCTTTATGAAAAATTAGATTTATTTGGAGATATTCTTGAGACTATTAATAATGAATATTTTAAGCAAATTAATGAAGGCGAAGCAATTGATGGGGCAATCAATGGGATGCTACAGTCCCTAGATCCTTACTCTTCTTATATGAGCCCTAAAACATTTAAGAATATGAATACGGAGACCAAAGGTGAATTTGGTGGTCTTGGAATTGAAGTTACAATGGAGGGTGGGCTTGTTAAAGTAATAACTCCAATTGATGATACACCGGCGGATAAAGCTGGAATAAAATCAGGAGATTACATTATTAAGTTAGACGATAAACAAGTCAAAGGCATAACTTTAGATGAGGCGGTAAACACAATGCGTGGCAAAAGTGGAACTTCCATCACATTAACTATTAGAAGAGTAAATGTTAACGAACCAATAACTGTAAAGATAGTAAGAGAAGTTATTAAAACAAAGTCAGTTATTTCTGAAGTTAAAGAAAATATTGGTTATTTAAGGTTAAGATCTTTTAACGAAAAAAGTGGTGATGAATTAATAGATAAAATTAAAGAAATAAAACGAAGTAACACAAATATCAGCGGCTACATTTTAGATTTAAGAAATAATCCTGGCGGCCTTCTATCGCAAGCAATTAAAATATCTGATGCATTTTTAGATAGTGGAGAAATTGTTTCTACAAAAGGAAGAGATCCTAGAGACATAAAAGTATATAATTCTAAAAAGGGTGATGAAATTAACGGAAAGCCACTAATCGTATTAATTAATCAAGGTTCAGCCTCTGCATCAGAGATAGTTGCGGGAGCATTAAAAGATCACAAGCGAGCTATTGTTGTTGGCGAAAAATCTTTTGGTAAAGGTTCTGTACAATCTATTATGCCCTTATCTAATGGTGGCGGATTAAGATTAACTACAGCTAAATATTATCTTCCAAGTGGGGAAACAATTGAAGAAATTGGCGTCCTGCCAGATATAAAAGTTGAACAACAAAAAGATAATTTTAAAATAAACGACTCTATAAACGATAATCAATTAATTTACGCCCTTAAGCTTTTAAAAGTTTCATGAAAGATTTAAGAAATCTTCCTTACAGAAAAGGTGTTGGGATAATGTTGCTTAATCAAGAAGCTAAAGTTTTTATTGGAAAAAGGATTGATAGCACTAAAGCATGGCAAATGCCTCAGGGCGGTGTTGATCATGAAGAAGATTTAGAAAGTGCAGCCAAAAGAGAACTGAAAGAAGAAACAGGAATTACCTCAATAAAAATTATTAAAAAATCAGAAAAAGAATTTATTTATGATTTGCCTAATGAGCTACTAGGAAAAATATGGAATGGAAAATATAAAGGACAAAAACAAATATGGTTTCTTGTAAAATTTATAGGGGAAGAAAGTGAAATCAATATTAAACAAAAAAAAGCAGAATTTTATGATTGGCGCTGGACTGATCCCTTGGAGCTTCCCAAATTAATAGTTCCTTTTAAAAGAAAACTTTATGAGGAGATTATAGAAGAGTTTAAGACGTATTTTTAAGATTTTAGATTGTTAATCTGTTCAATAATTTGATTATTTAAGTAAATTTCCTCATCAGAAATTTCTTTATTATTTAATTTGTTTTCTGCTTTTTTTTTCAGTTTTAGTAGCTCTTCACTTTGAAACTCTGTGCTAGCAAAAAAATTGTCTAATAAAATACTTAGCTTATTGTTAGAAAATTCTACAGTTCCTCCGGTTGAAAAAAATGTATCTGAGTCATTTCCACTCTTTGCAATAATTTTTCCAGCTTTGAGAAAAGTTATTAAAGAAATATGGTCTTTAAATATTTCCATATCTCCCTCTATTCCCGAAACAACAACGCTATCAACTGCTTTTGAATAGGCGACTTGCTTTGGGGTTACGATTTCTAAATGAATATTATCTGCCATTTAAATTAAGCTGCTGCATCTTTTGCCATCTTTTCTGCTTTAGCAACCGCTTCTTCAATTGTTCCAACCATATAAAATGCAGACTCTGGCAAATGATCATACTGGCCTTTACAAATTGCATCAAATCCTTTGATTGTTGATTGAAGATCAACTAATTTTCCTGGAGAGCCTGTAAAGACTTCAGCGACAAAGAAAGGTTGTGATAAAAATCTTTGAATCTTTCTTGCCCTTGATACTACTAATTTGTCTTCTTCAGATAATTCGTCCATACCTAGAATTGCTATTATATCTTGTAAAGATTTATAGTTTTGTAAAATTTTTTGAACTTCTCTTGCCACTCGATAATGTTCTTCACCAACAATTCTAGGATCAAGAATTCTTGATGTTGAATCTAGAGGATCCACTGCAGGATAAATTCCAAGCTCAGCTATCTGTCTTGATAAAACTGTTGTTGCATCTAAGTGAGCAAACGAGGTTGCTGGCGCAGGGTCTGTTAAGTCATCTGCAGGAACGTAAATCGCCTGCACAGAGGTAATAGATCCTTTGCTTGTTGTTGTAATTCTTTCTTGTAAGTTACCCATATCTGTTGCTAATGTTGGTTGATATCCAACAGCAGAAGGAATTCTCCCTAGTAAAGCGGAAACTTCTGATCCGGCCTGTGTAAATCTAAAAATATTGTCGACGAAGAAAAGAACATCTTGGCCTTCTTTGTCCCTAAAATATTCAGCAAGCGTTAATCCAGATAATGCAACTCGAGCTCTTGCTCCGGGCGGTTCATTCATTTGTCCATAAACTAAAGCGGCCTTAGACCCTGGACCATCAATTTTAATAACACCCGACTCTATCATTTCGTGATACAAATCATTTCCTTCTCTTGTTCTTTCTCCAACTCCTGCAAAAACTGAATACCCACCGTGTGCTTTTGCAACGTTATTAATTAATTCCATAATCAAAACTGTTTTTCCAACTCCAGCTCCGCCAAATAATCCAATTTTTCCACCTCGAGAATATGGCGCAAGTAGATCGACAACTTTAATACCTGTGACCAAAACCTCTGTTTCCGTTGATTGTTCAACGTAAGCCGGTGCTGATCTATGAATTGGCCAGCTTTCTTTTGTTTTTAAAGGTCCTTTTTGATCAATTGGCTCACCGATAACATTAATAATTCTTCCTAGTGTTTCTGGACCAACGGGAACAGTAATTGGTTTACCTGTGTTTATAACTTTATCACCTCTTTTTAATCCCTCTGTTGTATCCATAGCGATAGTTCTGACTGTATTTTCTCCAAGATGTTGAGCAACCTCCAAAACTACTCTCAGTCCATTATTATCACACTCAAGGGCCGTTAAAATTTCAGGCAGATCCTTATCAAATTTTACGTCTACAACCGCTCCAATAACCTGAACTATTTTTCCAAATTTATTTTCCATAATTCTCCTATAAAGACTCAGCTCCAGAAATAATTTCTATTAATTCTTTAGTGATTACCGCTTGTCTTGTTCTGTTATAGTTAATTGTAAGTTTAGCAATTAAATCTCCTGCATTTCTAGTCGCATTGTCCATAGCTGTCATTCTTGATCCCTGCTCACTGGCCTGATTTTCTAAAAAAGCTGCATAAATCTGTGTTGCAATATTTTTTGGCAAAAGATTTTCTAAAATTTCATTTTCATCCGGCTCATATTCATACTCGCTATTGCTTACTAAAGATTGTTGGTTTGATTTTTGTTCGATTGAAACTGGGATTAACTGCTGTGCTTGGGGTATCTGGGAAATAACACTTTTAAATTCATTATAAAACAAAGTGCAAATATCAAATTCATTTCTGGTAAATAGATTTAAAATTTTATCGGTAATTTCTTGTGCTTTTCCAAAAGAGATAACTTTCTCATCCTTTAAAGATATTTTATCAATAATGTACTGATTATACTTTCTTTTCAGTTGATCATTGGCTTTGCTACCAACAACAATAACCTTTAAAATTTTTTTCTCATTTAATATTTTTTCAAAAAATACTTTTGCCTTTCTGCAAATATTTGTATTGAAGCCTCCACATAATCCTCTGTCAGAACTTAAAACTACACAAAGATGAGTTTCGTCTTTTTGATTACCTACCAATAATTTTGGCGCTGAGTCCATATCAGTTACTGAATTTTTTAAATTTGATATTATAGAATTTAACTTTTCAGAATAGGGTCTTGCGTTCTCAGCATTTTGTTGTGCTTTTCGAAGTTTAGCAGCAGCGACCATTTTCATAGCCTTAGTTATTTTTTGAGTGGATTTGACGCTACTAATTCTATTCCTTAAAAACTTTAAACTAGCCATTATTTTTCAAAACCTCTCTTAAATTCAGTAATAAATGTTTTTAACTTTACTTCATTAGACTCATCAATTTTTCCTGAAGATTTAATATTATTTAAAATATCAGGAGCCTCTGATTTTATTTTTGATAAAAGCTTATTTTCAAAAGATTTAATCTGATTAAGCTCAACATCGTCTAAAAAGCCTTTTACCCCTGAAAAAATTGATACGACCTGTTCCTCTACTTTTAAAGGTGAGTACTGATCTTGTTTTAACAATTCAGTTAATTTTGATCCACGATTTAATAATTTTTGAGTAGCAAGATCTAAGTCAGATCCAAACTGAGCAAATGCAGCCATTTCCCGATATTGTGCAAGTTCAAGTTTAATTGAGCCAGAAACTTGTTTCATTGCTTTAATCTGTGCTGCAGATCCAACCCTAGACACTGATATACCGACATTTACAGCAGGTCTGACGCCCTTATAAAAAAGTTCTGTTTCTAAAAATATTTGCCCATCAGTAATAGAAATAACATTTGTTGGAATATAAGCGGATACGTCACTGGCTTGTGTTTCAATTATTGGTAACGCTGTGAGAGATCCTCCGCCATATTTATCGTTCAATTTTGCAGCTCTTTCAAGCAATCTACTATGAAGATAAAAAACATCCCCCGGAAAGGCTTCTCGTCCTGGCGGTCTACGCAAAAGCAGTGACATTTGTCTATAAGCAACTGCCTGTTTGGATAAGTCATCATATACGATAAGGGCATGCATTCCATTATCTCTGAAATATTCTCCCATTGTACATCCTGTATATGGAGCTAAAAATTGTAATGGCGCTGGATCAGATGCTGTTGCCGCAACAACGATTGTGTATTCCATCGCTCCAGCCTCTTCTAATGTTTTTACGATTTGAGCAACGCTTGATCTTTTTTGTCCAATAGCAACATAGATACAGTAAAGTTTTTTACTTTCATCATTAGATTTATTAATTTCTTTTTGATTAATAATTGTATCAATTGCAATTGCTGTTTTTCCAGTTTGTCTATCTCCAATAATTAACTCTCTCTGCCCTCTTCCAATAGGAATTAAACTATCAATGGCTTTTAATCCCGTTTGCATCGGTTCATTTACTGATTTTCTTGGAATAATACCTGGTGCTTTAATCTCAACTCTTTTTCTTTCTGCATTCTTATCAATTGGACCTTTGCCATCTATCGGATTGCCTAATCCATCAACTACTCGACCTAATAAAGATTTTCCAACCGCAACGTCAACAATTGAACCTGTTCGCTTAACTATATCGCCTTCTTTAATTTTTGAGTCATCTCCAAAAATAACCACTCCAACATTTTCAGTTTCAAGGTTTAAAGCCATTCCTTTTGTGCCTTCAGAGAATTGAACCATCTCTCCAGCTTGCACATTATCTAGTCCATAAACCCTGGCTATTCCATCGCCTACTGTTAAAACTTGACCAACTTCTGAAACCTCAACCTCAGTTCCAAAATTTTTGATTTGTTCTTTTAAGATATTAGTAATTTCAGAGGGATTAATTTTCATATTTATTTATTTAATAAATTATCTAGTCTTGTTTTAGCAGAAGTATCAATCATGGTACTCCCTATTTTAAGAATTGAGCCAACTAATAAAGAGGGGTCTACCAAAAAAGAAATGTTTATTTTTTTCTTTAAAATTTCGTCTAATTTTTTTGCTATATCTGCTTTCTCGCTATCCGATATTGCATGAGATAATTTAAGTGTAGCTAACATTTCTCCTCTTTCATTTAATAGTAAATCAAAAAAATTATTTACTATTTTGTCTAAAAAAGAGAATCTTCTATTTTTATTTAGAACTTTTAAAAATCTTGAGAATAAATCTGAAAAAGTAAAATGCTTAGTCAAAGCATCAATCACATTATTTATGACTGAGTATTTATGTGTTGGATTTTTAATAAATTTTTTTAGATCTGAGCTTTGATTTAATATTTCTTTCAACTTCAAAAAGTCTTTTTCAAGAAGATCTAAACTATTAGCTTCGTGAGCTAGTCTATATACTGCTTTAGCGTATCTTTGAGTTTCACTAAAAGTTTTCATAGATTTTTTTACTATTAACTTTAAAAGAAAAAATGTGACGTAACATGCGAAATTATACTAATCAAGTGTGATATTTTACATTTTTTATTATTTAAAGTTTATTGGATCAACATCTACAGTTAGTCCAATATTTTTTTTAATTTTAATAGTTTTTAGCCAATCTTTCAAAAATTTTTGTGGGAATGCTTCTTGAGGATATTTTAATAATAACCTAGAACGATATTTTCCCTTTATAAGCGAAATAGAGGCACTTACAGGACCTAACAATAAAGCATCTTTCATTTTAGGAATTTGATTTTTTAAAATTCTTGCACACTCATCAACATCAAATCTGTTTTTTCCTGAAATAATAAAAGCAATAAGCTTTGTAAATGGAGGCAGGTTAGATCTTTCTCTAAAGCTAATTTCATTTTCATAGAAAGCTAAAATATTCTTATCACTAATTGATTTTAACGTTTGATTTTCTGGTTCAAAAGTTTGAAGATAAACTGTTGAGTTTTTTACCTCTCTTCCAGCTCTACCACTAAGTTGATTCATTAATTGAAATGTTTTTTCTGAACTACGAATATCATTTCCTAAAAAACTCATATCAGAATTGACGATTACGATGCAATTTAGTTTTGGAAAATGAAAACCTTTAGAAATTAACTGAGTTCCTACGATAATATTGATTTTTCCATCTTGAATGCTCTCAAAAATATTTTTTGTAACATCGTCGTTTTTAATAAATTCGCTAGAAAATAATTCATTTCTTTTATTAGGAAAA
>CANMFY010000004.1 GCA_947497305.1 Candidatus Pelagibacterales bacterium
CGGTATTTACTTACTTATCTTTCTAAGAATTTTCTTCATCTGCATTAGTTTCTTCTACTTCTTCTTTATTTAAGACATTTTGATTACTAATCTTTGGAGGTGATATTTTCTTCTCTTCTATAACTTGTTTTGGAGAACTTACTTTATCACTTGCAAATTTATTATTTTCTAATTGTTGTAACCTTAATTGATTATCATTGGATACTTTATTTAATTTATCTGTTAATTGCTGAAGTTGATAACTATTCTCTTCGTATCTTTGAGTCATTTGTTGAATTTGTTTTTCTAATTCTGAAATTTTACTTAATTGTTTTGTTAAGGCTTCATTTAATAAAATATTATCAGAAGGAAGATTTGTATTTTTAGTGTAAACAGCTTTTTCAAGAGTTTGAATATCTTTTTGAATTTTTTCTAATTTGTCTAACAACTCATTCATTTTATCTTGTTGTGCAAAACTAATATTTGCAAAAAAGATAAAAATTAAAAGATGTATTAAAAATTTATTTTTAAATAACATTTTCTTTATTTTATTTTATTTAACTCGCAAAAAAAAGACCCTAATGAATCTAACATTAGGGTCTTTAAGAAAGTACTTAATATTAATTAGTTTTAACTGTTACAGCTCGTCTATTTTGAGACCAAGCTAAAGCATTTGATGCTGGATTTGCAGGCTTTTCTTTACCATAACTAATCACTTTAATTCTATTTGCGGCAATGCCATTGCTTATTAAATAGTTTTTAGCAGCTGTCGCTCTTCTTTCGCCAAGCGCCAAGTTATATTCTCTTGTTCCTCTTTCATCCGCATGTCCTTCAAGAACAACATTTAAAGTTGGATTTGCTTTTAAATAAGTTGCTTGTTTTGCTAAAGTTGCACTTGCTGCTGTTGTTAAATCTGATTTATTTGTAGCAAAAAATACTCGATCTGGAACACCATCAGCTAAAAATTTTACTGTTTCTGTTCCTGTATAAGCATCGTCTGTTGGTCCTGACGATGGAGATGGAACTGTTACTTTTTGTTGAGTAGCGCAAGCGCCTAAAAACAAGGTCATTACTAACGCTAGTGTGATTTTATTTAATTTACTTAATAACATTTACTATCTTTCGTTGATTATTTATGAAAATTACAATTAATTAAAAATAGTCATTAATGCAACCTAAAGTTTTAAGTTTTTATAAATTTGCTTTATTTTGCAGATAATAATCCTGACCAAGAAGGATCGGAAGCATCAGTTTCGGTCGAAATCAATCTCTCATTATAACCTGTCAGATCAATGGACAATAATTTTGCACCACCGCCTCTGCCCGCCGTATCAGATGCAGTTTCGCGATAAAAAATAAGAACTCTTCCATTAGGTGCCCAAGAAGGAGCCTCTTGATAATAATTTTCAGTTAACAATCTCTCGCCTGACCCATCGGACCTCATAACACCGATATAAAATTTATTTCGATATAATTTAGTAAAAGCAATAAGATCTCCTCGTGGCGACCATACTGGAGTTCCATACAAGCCATCACCAAAAGAAATTCTTTTTACATTAGTACCATCACTTTTCATTATATAAATTTGCTGAAAACCACTTCGGTCAGAATTAAAGGCAATTTGAGTTCCATCTGGAGAATATGAAGGAGAGGTATCTATGGAGGGATGATCAGTTAATTTTTCAACAACTCTTGTTTTAATATCCATTGTATAAATATCGGAGTTCCCTTCTTGCGCAAAACTCATAATAATTTTTTTTCCATCCGATGAAAAACGCGGCGCAAAAGTCATGCCTGGAAAGTCTCCAACTAAATCCTGCAATCCAGTTTCAATATTTAACAAATAAACTCTTGGTAGATTTTTATAATATGACATATATGTGACGAGTTGATTTGTTGGGCTGAATCTTGGAGTTAAAACAATTTCATTTCCTAATGTTAAATATTTAACACCAAAACCATCTTGATCCATTACAGCTAATCTTTTTTTTTTATTTACTTTAGGACCTGTTTCAGCAACATAAATAATTCTAGTATCAAAGTAACCTTTTTCTCCAGTTAACCTTTCATAAATTTTGTCAGATATTAAATGCCCTACTCTTCTCCAATTATCAGGGGTCGTATAAAAAGCTAAAGCAGATAATTCTGTTGCAGATACTACGTCCCATAATTTAAATTCAACTTTAAGTCTTTCGTCTTTTTCTAAAGAAATTTTCCCAGTTACAAGAACTTGCGCCTTAATAAACGACCAATCTTCAAATCTTGGTTTATTATGAGCTACTTCTGGTTTTTGGATAAAAGATTTTTTATCTAAAGCAAAAAATAAACCTGATCTTGTTAGATTATTTTGGATTAATTCTGGTATCTTATTTTCAATATTTGTTTTTTTTAAATTGCCATCAATATTCACGTCAAAATAAAAATTTGAGATTGCAACTGGTAGTGGATCTAAATTACCTCTTGTTATATCAACAGAAACAAGAGCAAAAGATTTTGAAGTAATTAAAAAAAATAAAAAAAATATTTTTAAAATATTATATTTCATATTAACCTTTTAACATTTCTTTAGCATCAAAGTTGAGTTGCATTTCTTTCCATTTTTCATATTCTGTTGATGGAACTTTTAAAGGATTGCATAATTTAACAGCCCTTAATGCGCTTTCTGCTAATATTTTATAATAAGTTTGTCCACCTGCATTCATTCTTGATTGATCTAGAATCTCGCTACTTATCAATGATCCATCTGGATTAAGTTTGATTCTAACTTTTACAGTTAAATTTTCATTATACGGAAGTCCGATAGGAATATTCCAACACTTAAATATTTGAGCTTTAATTGCATCCTCTTGCGTTATAGTAAGTTTAGAAACAACTACATTTTTTTGCTGACTTTGCGTAACTTCTAAACTTGTTTTCTTTTCTGTTTCGGCATTATCTTTTTTTGATTTATCAATTAGCGCTGAAATTTTATTAGGATCAAAGATTTCTTTTTTTTCAAATTCCGATGTCTGTTTATCAAGATTTTCTACTTTAACTGGATTTTGTCTTTTTTCTAATAACTCTTTAATTTGTTTGATATTTTCAGGCAAAGGCACAGCGTCGGGCTTTTCTTTAGGAACAATTTTAGGCGGGGCTTGGTTTGTTACAATTCTATCTTTTGTTTTTTTATCAGTTTTTTCTCCATCTAGAACTTTTGGTGCGTAGGGAATATTTGTTCTATCTCCAATTTGAACCAAATCTACTGAAATAACAAGTGGAGCTTGTACTTTTCCCATTAAAAAAGGCAAAGTTATGCTGCTAATAATAAGAATAACAAAATGACCTATAAAAGAAATTTTAAGGCTTTTTTGCATGACATTATTTTTTACTTTTTGAAATAGGAGGACCTGATATTAAAGCAACTTTAGTAAAGCCTGCTCTTGAAAGTAATCCCATGACCTCCATTACTCTTCCATAATCAATCGCTTTATCCCCTCTTACATAAATTCTTGTATCTGTCCTATTTTTAGACATTGCTAAAATTTTAGGAACTAATTGGCCCATCTCAACTTGGGTTTCCTGAATAAAAGTTTCTCCTTTAGCATTAATACTTAAAGTTAATGGCTCCTTATCATCTGGCAATGAATTTGCTGAACTATCTGGTAAATTAACTGCTACGCCCGCTGTTAACATTGGTGCTGTAACCATAAAAATAATTAATAATACCAACATTACATCAACGAAAGGCGTGACATTAATTTCACTCATAGGTTCTCGTTTTCGAGATCTATTATTCTGAATTTTGAATGCCATTTATGTAATTGAAATAAATGATTGGCTAAAATTTTCTAAACGTGTTGAATATTTTCTAGAGTCACTAGTAAATTTATTATAAGCAACAACTGCAGGAATCGCTGCCAATAAACCTAGTGCGGTTGCAAACAATGCTTCTGCTATGCCGGGCGCTACGATAGCTAGACTTGTATTCTTTGAAATAGCGATTGATTGAAAAGAATTCATAATTCCCCATACCGTGCCAAATAGACCAATAAAAGGAGTTGTTGATCCAACAGTTGCTAAAAAGGTTAATTTTTTTTCAACAATTTCCATCTCTTTATCTATAGCGCCACTCAATGCTTGTTGAATTCTTTCTTGTGCAGATGAGGCCCTAGATTTATTTTTAATCATAAATTCCATCCCGGCCTTAAATACATTAGTCATTGGGTCTTCATTGTAATCTTCTAATTTTTTATAAAGACTATCAGCTGACTTTGAAGACCAAAACTGATCCTCAAAAAAATTTGAGGAGCCATTAATTTTTTTAAACAATCTATATTTTTCAATAATTATTGCCCATGAGTAAATCGATGCAGCAATTAAAATAATAATTACAAGTTTAACAACAAGATCGGCTTTAAAAAATAATGAGATAAAAGAAAAGTTACTCGCTGCAAAATTCATAATATTATTTTATATAGTTTTTTTATAATTCTTAACATTGTCATTTATTTGTCTTTGCGCGAAAGATCTACTGCTTTATTATATAAAGGAGCTTAGTTTTGCCTTTAATTCCTCAGGAATTATTTTTGGTTTTCCAACATTATCAATGGTAACTAATTCGACCATTGCTTCAGCCAAAACTTCATTATCTCTTAAAATATTTTGAGCCATCTCCAATCTAAAGTTTGAAACATTTTTAACTAAACTCTCAACAATAATTTTATCTTCAAATAATATAGGTTTTTTATAGGTAATAGTAAATTTATGAACAACAATTTTAATATCTAATTTATCATTTAATTCTTTGTGATTATAACCGATAGAATAAATAAGTTCTGTTCTCGCTCTTTCAAAATATTTTAAATAATTTGCGTAATAAACAATTCCCCCAGCATCTGTATCTTCATAGTAAATTTTGGTCTGGTAGGTAAATTTTTTTAATAGGCTACCCATGAAAACTGTCGTTTTTATAATTATCTATAAAATATTTTCCAATTAAAATTGCATCCGCTTTATTAGAATCTTTTTTTCTAGCTATTTTAGGAGACATCGTTGGATAAATTTCTATAACCTTGGTTCTGCTCGCATCTTTTACTGAACCAATTAAATTGAAATGTTTTTTCCACTTTGCAGGTCTTACAAAATATATTGGAAAACTTAATGCTGCACATATTCCTTTAATAATTCCAAAAGATTGTCCAAAATTGAACATACTAGTCACGCCTTGGCCAGGCATAGCATTAACTTGTTCTACAATGACTGAAACTTTATCACCTTCTTTTACAAAACTTTTAAATATATGAGTTACTTGTGCAGAATTAATTTGTCTCTTATTTTTTTTTCCATCGACCATTGTTGGAACATCGTATATATCTAAAATATCTTTATTTTTAAAAACGCAAATTGCTCCGCTAACACCAGGATCAATGGAAAAAACTAACAATTTTTTAATTCACTCCCTCTAATAATTTTTCATCAACTTCAAAATTGGTAAAAACATTTTGAACATCATCATCATCTTCGATTTGCTCTAAAAAATTTACAAGTTTAGTAAATGTTTCTTTTTCTAAATTAATTTTATTTAAAGGGTTCCAAATAAGACCTGCAAAAGTTAAATCTTTAACTTTTTTTTCTATTTCCTCTCTAACAGAATTAAATTCCTCTTTTTTACAATTAATCTCATGATTAAGATCAGTAGTAATACAATCTTCTGCTCCTGCATTTATGGCTAATTCTAAAGCTTCGTTTGAACTCATCAGCTCTTTCTTTATCTTGATTTGCCCTATCTGTTCAAATTGATAACTAACAGATCCTGTCTCTCCTAAGGTTCCACCAAATTTTTGAAATATTGTTCTGATATTTGATACAGAACGATTTTTATTATCAGTCAACACTTCAATGATAACGCCTGTTCTGCCTGGACCAAATCCCTCATATCTTGAAAATTCATAACTATTATCAATATTACCTTGTGATTTTTTAATAGCTCTTTCAATATTATCCTTTGGCATATTTGCAGCTCTTGCTGCCTGAACAGCAGCTCGTAATCTTGGATTCATCTCAGGATCAGGCGATCCAAGTTTTGCTGATACGGTTATTTCTCTTGAAAGTTTAGTAAATAGTTTAGAACGAATTTTGTCTGCACGCCCTTTTCTGTGCATCATATTTTTAAAATGCGAATGACCTGCCATATTATTAAATTGATCGTTGATTAAAATGAGCCCCAATTGTTATAGGTTTTATATCTTTTGCAAGGCCAGTCTTTTCATCGGCTCTAACTATAATTCCTGATAAAGTCCCTTTACCTAATGCAGGGGATAGACGTTCTAAATTTGGTTGTTTTAAAAATTTTTTTAATGCGCCATCTTTATTCATTCCTATCACCGAGTCATAATCTCCACACATCCCAGCATCTGTTTGATAGGCAGTTCCATTATTTAAAATTCTAAAATCATAAGTTGGAACGTGACTATGCGTTCCAACAACTAATGTTACCTGACCATCAAGATAGTGGCCCATTGCCATTTTCTCACTTGTTATCTCTGCATGAATATCAACAATAATAAAATCGACATCTTTACCTAATTTTAATGACTGCAACCTCATAGCAATACAGTTAAAAACATCATCTGCTTTTTTCATATAAATATTACCCATAATATTAATTACCGCGACTTTTTTGTTATTTTTTAAAGAATAAATTTCACATCCTGATCCGGGCGTGCCTTCTATAAAATTTAATGGCCGCAACAGTCTTTTTTCTGATGAAATAAAATCAGCTGTCTCTTTTTGATCCCAAATATGATTTCCTGAAGTAATTACATCAACGCCTACTGCAAATAATTCATCGCAAATTTTTTTTGTAATACCATAACCGCCTGCTGCATTTTCCCCATTTATGATGACAAAATCTATTTCTTCATTAGCTTTTAATTTTGGCAATTCTGATAAAACAATGTCTCTTCCGGATCTACCAACGATGTCTCCTAAAAATAAAAAATTCATTCAGTATTCAAAAATCCTTTTTCTGTATAAATAGCATCTAAACGAAAATCTGTTTTTAATGTTATTAATTTATCTTTTTTTTGAAATGAAAAACCAACTCCGATTGTTCTAAAATTTTTTTTTATTTTATTTAACATATAGAAATATTTATCATAATATCCTGATCCATAACCTAGCCTGTTTCCATATTTATCAAAAGCTAACAGTGGAACTAAAAAAATATCAGGTATTAAAGTTTTAGAGTCTATAAAATTTTGTGGTATTCCATATTTATTTAATTGCAAAACATCATTTGAATTCCATTCTTTAAACTCCATTGTTTGATTGTCTTCATGAATGAATGGCAGAGACAATGAGTATCCTTTTTTAAATAATAGTGTATTTAAAATTTTTAAATCTAATTCGAAGTTAATAGAATAATAAGAACCTATAGTTTTATTCTTATATCCTGCAATCTCCAAAAGTAATGGGCTAAAATCTTTTTCTTTTAAATTAAAATATTTATTTTTTCTTAAGGAAAAATAATACTTCCTTAACTTTTTTTTCATTAAAACTAATTAATCTTCTCTAAAAAACTATTTATTGAATTTGAAACTTTTTCTAAAGAATCTGAATAATTTCTTTCATTGTCTGATATTTTATCTTTAAGTTCTTGTAATTCAGATTGAAGGTTCTTCACTTCTTTTTCTTTATCTTCATTATATAAAATTGATAAATTCTTAATCTCTTTGAATTTTTCAAGTAACATTTTATTTTGATTTTTAAGTTTCTCTATAGACTCTTTGATAGTAAACATTTCATCAATCACTTGGATTGAGCTGATTAATAAAAGTTTACTTTCCCCAATATTGCCAAGATCTTTTTTAAGTTTTTCAAATTTCTCATTTAAATGCAAAGATAGTTTTTCTAATTCCTGTTCCTGACCATCTTCACATGAGAGAATGTAATCACGGTTATTAAATTTAACAGTAACATTTACCATTTATCAAATTCTCCTAACATGGCATCTGTTTCCTGACTTAATTCATCAATCTTTTTTACGAACATTTTTTTATTTTTTAATATTTGCTCTAATTGCTCTTTAGTTGATTTTAATTCACTTTGCGCAGAATTAACTTCTTCTGTTAAATTTTTATTAATGTTTTCTGTCTCTGTTATTTTATATCTGGACTCTTCTAATTCAGTTTCCATTTTGAATAATTCATCTTTTATAATTTTATTTTCTTTTTCTATTAGATCAATTTTATTTAACAGTTCTTGATTACTTAAGCCTTCGCTGTTTAATTTTTGTTCAAAAATTTTTAATTCATTAATGATACTATTCTTTTCTTGTTCTAAATTTATTGACTTTTGATGTAATTCTTCTTTTTCTTTCTCTAATTGAGAACTTATTTTTTTTAAATAACTACTTTCTTCTTTAGAGTTTTTAATTAAATCTGCGATTGAATCTAGTTTGTTTAAAGTTTCGAATAGCTGTGTTTCTTTATTTTTTAAATTCATTAAACTGAAAAAAATTGTTTAATTTGCATCTTAAACATAATAATAATTCCTGCAATCCAAGTCTATCAATGTTTCATGGCAAAAAATAATTACAAAGATCTAGCTAATGCAATAAGGTTTTTGTCAATTGACGCAGTACAAAAAGCAAACTCTGGTCATCCTGGAATGCCGATGGGCATGGCTGATGTAACAACGATTCTTTTTAATAAATTTTTAAAGTTTAATCCTCTTAATCCCTCTTGGTTTAATAGAGATAGATTTGTTTTATCAGCAGGTCATGGGTCTATGCTATTATACTCAGCTTTATATTTGTCTGGTTATAAAACTATTACTATTGAAGATATTAAAAATTTTAGACAATTAAATTCTATTTGTGCTGGACATCCTGAGTATGAAAAAGATTCTGGAATAGAAACAACCACTGGTCCCTTAGGGCAAGGCATAGCTAATGCTGTCGGCTTTGCTTTAGCTGAAGAGATTAATAGAGAAAAATTTGGTGATAAAATTTGCAATCATAAAACTTATGTTATTGCAGGTGATGGCTGTTTAATGGAAGGAATTAGTCATGAAGCAATGAGTCTGGCCGGACACTTAAAACTTAAAAACTTAATATTATTTTTTGATAACAACTCTATTTCTATAGATGGAAATACAAACCTTAGTATTTCTGATGATTATAAAAAAAGATTTGCTTCTTATAATTGGGATTTAATTGAAATTAATGGTCATGATCATAATCAAATTTCAAAAGCAATTAGCAAAGTACAAACAGCAAAAAAGCCAACAGTAATATCTTGTAAAACTATTATTGGTTATGGTTCGCCAAATAAAAGTAATACTGCCTCGGTTCATGGGAGTCCTTTGGGAAGCGCTGAGATTGAGTTAGTTAGAAAAAAATTAAAGTGGTCATCGCTTCCATTTGAAATACCTGAAAATATTTTAAAAGAATGGAGAAAATTAATTATTACTGGAAAAAAAAATGAAGAAAATTGGAAAAAAAATTTTAATAAATTAGAAAAAAGTAAAAAGGAAGAACTTTTAAGAATAAAGTCTGGTAATCTACCAAAAAACTTTAACGAGAGAATTAACCAAATTAAAGATAAATTTTTTGAAAATTTAAAACCCACTGCAACAAGAAAATCTTCAGAAGCATGCCTTGAAGCAATTACAACATTTATTCCCGAGCTTATAGGAGGTTCTGCAGATTTAACTGGCTCTAATAATACAAAATCGTCAACTCAAAAAATAATAAAAGCCAATAATTATAAAGGGACATACATTCACTACGGAATAAGAGAACACGGTATGTGCGGTGTAATGAATGGATTAGCTTTAGATCAAAGTATCATTCCTTACGGTGGAACATTTTTAATATTTTCAGATTATTGCAAACCATCAATTAGATTAGCCGCTCTAATGAAACAAAGAGTTATATATGTACTAACTCACGACTCAATTGGACTTGGAGAAGACGGACCAACACATCAACCAATAGAGCAGCTATTTAGTTTAAGATCAATTCCAAATTTAAATGTATTTAGACCTGCAGACTCAATAGAAACTTTGGAAGCTTGGGAGTTAGCTTTAAAATCCAATTCCTCTCCTAGCGTTCTTGCTCTTACAAGACAAGATTTGCCGATGGTAAGAAAAAAAGAATCTAAGGAAAATTTAACTCAATATGGTGGTTATATATTGAGTGATTCAAAAAAAATAATTGTGATTTAACAATAATTGCAAACAGGATCGGAAGTAGAGATTGCCTTGGATGTTCAAAAAAAATTGAGTGATCAAAATATAGAATCGAAAGTTATTTCTATGCCTTGTTTAGAATTATTTGAAAAACAATCTAGCGAATATAAAAATAAGATTTTAGGAAAAAACTCTTTTAGAGTAACTATAGAAGCTGGGGTTACCATGGGGTGGGAAAAATATACAACTAATGGGATTTCTTTTGGAATTAATTCATTTGGAAAGAGCGCGCCTTATAAACAAATATATAAACACTTTGGTCTTACCTCTGAAAATATTTTCTCTGAAATCAGGAAAAATTATAAATAATCAAGCATATTCATGAATAATCTCAATACGCTTTCTAGCAACGAAGATATTAAAGATAAAATTATTTTCCTAAGAGTTGATTTTAATATTCCAATAAAAGACGGGAAAGTAATTGATGATACAAAAATTGTTAAAATGAAAGATATTATCAGCAAGTTATTATCAAAAAAAACTAAAATTATCTTGTGCTCCCATTTAGGAAGACCACAAAAAAATGGAAAAGAAGAATTATCTCTAAAACAGGTTAAAACTAAATTAGAAGATATTTTTAAAAAAGACATAGTCTTCTTAAATAATTATCTAAATAACGAAACTAAAAATAACATAAGACAATCAGATAAAGAGTTGTTTCTTCTAGAAAATATTAGATTCTATAAAGAGGAAGAAAAAAATGATCTTAAATTTGCTCAACAATTGGCAAATCTTGCAGACATTTACATAAATGAAGCATTTTCTTGCTCTCATCGAGCTCACGCGTCTGTGACTGGAATAACTAAATTTATAAAATCTTACGCTGGGGAAACAATTTTTAATGAATTAAATTCTTTGGAAAAAATTTTTAATAAATCTAATAAACCTATAACTTGCATTATTGGTGGTTCAAAAATATCTACAAAAATCGATTTAATTTCTAACTTAATAAAAAAAGTTGATTTTATGATTATCGGTGGTGCAATGGCTAATAATTTTATAAAATATAATAATTTTAAGATTGGAAAATCTTTGTTTGAGCCCAATAAAGAAGAGACTATAAAAGAAATTATTTCCGTGGCTCAAAAAAATAACTGTAAATTAATAATTCCAAAAGACGTTATTGTTTCAACTAATGAAAATACTGCTGGTAAAAATAAAAATTTATCTGAAATAGAATCTGACGATATTATTTTTGATATTGGAGTTAATACTTTAAAAAATATTAGTGAAACTATTAATTTATCAAAAACTTTACTATGGAATGGTCCGCTGGGATTTTTTGAAAATGATTTTTTTGCTAATGGAAGTAACGAAGTTGCAAAATTAATTAAAATAAATACACAAAAAAAATTATTAACGTCCATAGCTGGCGGTGGTGATACTGCTGCAGCAATAAAAAAAGCAAAAGCTGAAGATGGATTTAGTTATATCTCAACTGCAGGTGGTGCTTTTTTAGAATGGCTTGAAGGAAAAATACTTCCTGGGCTAAAAGTTCTTGAAAAATAATTTTTAAATAACTAAAAGATTATTCTATGAATAGTATCGAGTCTATTGCTCTTGCAATGGTGAAAAAAGGCAAAGGAATTTTAGCCTCTGACGAAAGCAATAGCACAATGACAAAAAGATTAGAGTCTGTAAAAATTCCATCCACGGAAGCAAATCGATTAAATTTTCGAGAAACGCTTTTTACTTCAAAAAAAATTAAAGATTTTATAAGCGGAATAATCTTGTTTGATGAAACAATAAAGCAAACTGCATCTAATGGTAAAACTATTTCAAAAATACTAAGTGACCAAGGAATTATTCCTGGAATTAAAGTTGATAAAGGAGTTAAACCACTTGCTCTTTCCAATGATGAAAAAATCACTGAAGGATTAGATGGTCTTAAAGAAAGATTAACTGAATATTATAAACTAGGGGCAAGATTTACTAAATGGAGAGCTGTGTATGGTATATCAAATATCAACCCATCAAAAACTTCAATAGTTGCAAACGCACATGCGCTTGCAAGATACGCTGCTATTGTTCAAGAAACAAATATGGTTCCAATTGTTGAGCCTGAAGTTTTAATGGATGGTAATCACGATATTAAAAAATGTTATGATGTAACTACAGCAGTATTAAATGAATGTTTTAATCAACTCGCTATTCATAAAGTAAATTTGAAAGGAATAGTTTTAAAACCAAACATGATATTGAATGGCTCTGAGTCTGGAAAAAAAAATATAACTGGAGAAGTTGCAGAAAAAACTCTCGATTGTCTAAAAAGAAATGTTCCACAAGAAGTTCCTGGAATAGCTTTTCTTTCAGGTGGACAAAGTGAGGTTGAGGCAACTGAAAACCTAAATTCTATTAATAAAATTAATGATACAAAATTTATATTTACATTTTCATACGGTAGAGCCCTTCAACAAAGTGCATTAAAAACTTGGGCAAAAAATATTAATGACAAAGTTACTGTTCAAGACGTATTTGATCAAAGATCTGAAATGAATAGCCTTGCCTCAATTGGTAAGTGGAAATTAGATTTAGAAAAAAAAGCGGCTTAATTTATTGAGTAAATTTCTTTACTTAATTTCTCCTGAAAAAATTACAAATCATAATAAATTTCTTAAAAAACTAGAGCTTGTTTTTACTAGTAATATTATAAAATTTTTTCAACTTAGAATTAAAAATCAAAAACGAGAACGAATTATCTTACTTGGAAAAAAAATAACGAAACTTACTAGAAAATATAAAGTTAATTTTATTATAAATGACGATCCTTATGTTGCGAAATTATTAAACGCTGATGGCTGTCATCTTGGTCAGCAAGATATGTCTATTAATTTTGCAAAAAAAATATTAAAAAAAAATTCAATTATTGGAATAACTTGTCATAACTCTAAAATACTTGCTTCTAAAGCTTTTACTAATAAAGCAAGTTACGTGGCTTTTGGTGCTTTTTATCCTACAAAAACTAAGAAAACAAAATACAAAGCCAAATTGAGACTGCTTAGATGGGCCAAAAAGAATTTTAAAAAACCTATTGTTGCCATAGGAGGAATCAATCATAAAAATTATGAAAAAATATTAAATGCTGGCGCAAATTACATAGCTTGTTCGTCTAGTATATGGAAAAGTGAGATGAAAAATCCATTAACTGCTGTAAACATGTTTAAAAAATAGATATACGTTCTCAGAATAAATATGAAAATTTTAGGATCAGACATCAGAGTTGGTAATATCATAGAATACAAGAATGATCTTTGGAAGTGCCTTAAAAACCAGACGTCAAATCGTGGAAATCTTAGATCACACAATCAAGTAGAGCTTAAAAGTATTACCAAAGGCACAAAATTAAATGAAAGATTTAGAGCGGATGAAACAGTGGAAAGAGCAAGTCTTGAAGAAAAAAAATTTCAATTTTTATACAGATCAAATGATGAATTTTTTTTCATGGATAGTATTAATTTTGAGCAAATATCGATTAGTAAATCTATTGTTGAGGATAGCGAAAAATTATTAAAAGAAAACTTAGAGGTTACTATTGAATTTTATCAAGACAAACCATTAAACGTTATTTTGCCTAGGTCTGTTGAATATGAAGTACTTGAAACTGAATCTGTTGTAAAAGGACAAACAGCTTCGGGTTCTTTTAAACCTGCGACGATACAAAATGACCTTAAGATAATGGTGCCAGCATTTATAAGTCAGGGTGATAAAATAATTGTAGATACAGAAACTCAAGAGTATTTAAAAAAAATAAGCTAATGCCTTTACTGTCGGCTAATCTCAATGTTATGGAGAAGGCTTGTAAAAAAGCATCTAAACTATTAATTCGTGACTTTGGAGAAATTGAGAAATTACAAGTATCCAAAAAAGGTCCAGGAGATTTTGTAACAAATTCAGACAAAAGAACTGAAAAAATAATTATAAATGAGCTGTCTTTAGCAAGACCAGATTATTCATTTTTAGCTGAGGAAAGTGGTTCGTCTGGAAAAAATACGGAGTTTAGATGGATTATTGATCCAATCGATGGAACTACAAATTTTTTACATGGCATCCCTTACTTTGCAATCTCTATAGGTCTTGAAAAAAATAAAGAAATTATATGTGGTATGATTTTTAATCCTGTAACTAATGAAATGTTTTATGCTGAAAAAGGCAAAGGGGCATACTTAAATAATTCAAGAATACGGGTTTCTTCAAGAAAAAATATTGATGAATGCGTTATTCTAACAGGAGGACCTATTCTTTCTTATAAAAATAAAGAAATCTTTTTTAAAGAATATGAGACTGTTAGCAAAAAAGTAGCAGCAACGAGAAAATTTGGTAGCTCAGCATTAGATCTTGCTTATTTAGCAAGCGGAAGGTGTGATGGAGTGTGGGAGAGAAACTTAAATTATTGGGATATTGCTGCTGGGGTTATAATCGTTAAAGAGGCTGGCGGTACAATAACTGATTTTAAAGGTGGAGATAAATATATTGAGGATAGAAATCTGCTAGCTACAAATTCCAAAATTGATAAAGAGCTTATTGCATTGCTTGCCTAAATTTTTAAATGCTAAAAATTCTAACTTTTTTATTTATTGATGTCCTTGCATTTAGTGGCGTTTTAATTTCTACATTACCTTTTCTGATTTATGAGTATGGTGGGAATATTCTTTTAATAACAATAATTTTTGGATCCTTTTCTTTTTTTCAATTTTTTACCTCTCCATTTTGGGGGAGTTTATCTGATAGATTTGGGAGAAAACCGCTTATCATCTTAAATTGTTTTGCAGAGATTTTTGCTAATCTAATATTAGCAATTAGTGGAAGTTTGTTGACGATATTTTTATCAAGAATTATAGCAGGTTTATTTAAAAGTAACGTTTCAGTTGGAACAGCTTATATAGCTGACATCACTACTAAAAAAAATCGAGCTAAAGGTATGGGCTTGTTTGGAGTTGCTTTTGGTTTGGGATTTACTGTGGGTCCGTTACTTGGTGGATTGGTTGCTGGATCTAATTTTACCATTATAACACTTTCAAATGTTGCTTGGATTGCATGTATAATTAATATTTTTAATTTATTATTTGTAACTTTTTTTTTAAAAGAATCCAAAAAAACTTTAAACAATTTTTCAATAAAAAACTCTTTTTCTAAAATCTACTTGCAATTTAAATTGATGAAAAAAAAAAAATTATTTCCATTTTTTTTAATTATTTTTATAGTTTATTTTGGATTTTCTGGAATGGAGAGTATTTTTGCAATATGGATAAAAGAAACTTTTATATGGGGACCAAAAGAAGTTGGGATAGTTATGCTGTATGCTGGTTTAAGCCAAATTATAGTTCAAGGGTTTATTTTAAGGATACTGCTTAAATTTTTTAATGAAATTGAACTAATAAAGAGTGGAATTTTATTTTTAATTTTTGGTTTTTTATTAATTCCAACTTCTAGTATTTATTTAGTTCCAGTTGCAATATTTTTTCTTTGTTACGGAATTGGCGTAACAAATCCTTGCTTGAATAGTTTAGTATCTAAAAAATGCTCTAAAAATGAAAGAGGATTTGCTTTAGGCGCTGCTTATTCTGCTCAATCTATCTCTAGATTTATTGGCCAACCAACTGCTGGTATTGTATTTTTATTTTTTGGCAAAGACATGCCTTTTTACGTAAACTCAACAATTCTTGTGCTAACAATAATATTTTATTTATGTTTAGTTAGAAAAGTTAATAAATGATGAGTTTATTTGCTAACAAGTGTTGTCTATTTATCTAGTTTTGCTATAAAAACTTTCTTCTAAATTTATGAAAGAGAAAATACACCCAAAAACACATAAGATAAAAGTTGTAATGACTGACGGGACACAGTTTGAAACTTTGTCAACTTGGGGAAAAGAAAACGATGTGATGAAATTAGATATTGATCCAATATCTCATCCCGCTTGGACAGGTGGTTCGCAAAAAATTATTGATAAAGGAAGAGTAAGTAAATTTAATAAAAAATTTGAAAATCTTACAACCAAAACCGTTAAAAAATAAATATCTATGTTAGATAAACCCTTAATGCCAAAAGCTACGGCAGTATGGCTGCTTGAAAATACAAGTCTTACGTTTAAACAAATAGCAGATTTTTGTCAGCTTCATGAACTTGAAATTAAAGGAATTGCAGATGGTGATGTTGCTGTTGGAATAAAAGCATATAACCCAATACTTGCAAACCAGTTAACCAGAGAAGAAATCGAAGAGTGCAGCAAAGATCCTAACAGACCGTTATCTATTAATAAAAAAGTGTTGGATTACGAAATTAAAACTGTTGTAGGACCAAAATACACTCCTCTTTCAAAAAGACAGGATAGACCGGATGCCATTGCTTGGTTGATTAAAAATTATCCACAATTATCCGAAGGACAAGTTTCAAAGCTTGTTGGTACGACTAAAAATACTGTTGAATCTGTTAAAAGCAGAAAACATTGGAATACTGGAAATATAACGCCCAAAGATCCTGTCGCCTTAAACTTATGTACTCAAAATGATTTGCAAAAAGCAGTAGAAAAAGCAAATAGAAAAGTTGAGAGTCAAAAAAAAGCAAAATTAAAATTAGAAGCTAATAAGTAATTTAACTTATTTTATAACTAATATGTCTTTTAAGATAAAAAATAAATCTATTGTTTCTATAGTTATGGGAAGCAAATCAGACTGGTCCACGCTTAGAAAGTCTGCAGAAATTTTAAAAAAATTAAAAATCCAATACATTATAAAAATTGTGTCAGCGCACAGAACTCCCATGAGACTCGTAGCATTTGCAAAGTCTGCAAAAAAAAATAACATTTCAGTTATTATTGCTGGTGCCGGCGGCTCTGCACATTTACCTGGCATGATCGCTGCAATTACAGATTTGCCTGTCATTGGGGTTCCTATGGAGACAAAATCATTAAAAGGATTAGACAGTTTATTATCAATTGTTCAAATGCCTTTTGGTATTCCAGTTGGGACAGTTGCGATAGGGGAAACGGGAGCAAAAAATGCTGCTCTTTATGCTGCCTCAATCTTAAGTCTTAACAATAAAAAAATTGCAAACAATTTGCGGATATGGAGAAACAAACAAACTCTGTCGGTAAAACATAGTCCCAAGAAATGAATAAAAAAACCTTTACCCTAGGAATATTTGGGGGTGGTCAGTTAGGAAAATTCTTAGTTCAGTCAGCAAAAAAGCTCAATATTAGAACGTTCGTATTTACTGACAGCATTGACTCCCCTGCCATATATCATTGTGATGATTTTATTATCTCAAATTACAAAAATAAAAAAAAATTAGATTTTTTTATAAAGAATATTGATTTGGCAACATTTGAATTTGAAAATATACCTTTTGAAACCCTCGATTACATTAAAAAAAAAATCAGAGTATCACCAGACCCTTCTATTATAAAAATTCTCCAAGATAGATTAAAAGAAAAAACTTTTTTAAATTCAATAGGAATAAAAACAACTGAATTTTATTACCTAAAAAAAGTTAATAAAAAAAAAATTAACAATAATATTTTTCCTGCATTAGTAAAGACGCTGCGACTTGGGTATGATGGTAAAGGACAAATATTTTTAAAAGATAAGAAAAATTTTTTAAAATATTCTTTTAAAAATAATGAATATATAATTGAAAAATTAGTTAACTTTAAAAAGGAAATTTCTATAGTAATTACTAGAGGCAAAAATAAAACAGTATCATTTGATGCTTTTGAAAACCTTCATAAACATCAAATACTCAAAAATTCAAAAATTCCAGCAAACATCAATAAAAAGTTAAATGATGAAGCGAAAAAAATTTCAAAAAAAATTATAGATAAATTAAATTATATTGGAACTATGTGTGTTGAATTTTTTATAACGAAAAAGAATAAATTATTAGTAAATGAAATCGCTCCTAGAGTTCACAATTCAGGACATTTAACAATGAATGCTCATAACGTAAGTCAGTTTGAAAATCATATTAGAGCTATTTGCAACCTAAAATTAAAAAAACCAAAAAGAATTCACAAAGCAATTATGCACAATATACTTGGGCAAGATATTGAAAAATATAGATCAAAAGAAATTGCAAAGAATGAATTCTTTTATGATTATGGAAAAAAAGAAATTAAACATAAAAGAAAAATGGGACATATAACTAAAATTTTTTAAAAACCTCGACCTGACTTTTGCATTGAAAAAAGACTAAAAAACTCTTTAATATTTTTTAAAAAATCAAACTTTATTTTAAATTGAGAAATCGATTTTATGTGTTCAAGTGATTTTTGAATTTCATTATCTATATCTTTATCAGTTAAATTTTCTCTATAAAAAATTAAAATTAAAATTTTTAAGTAGACAGACGATAATATTAATCTTTTAGTGTAATAATTAAAATCAACCGATCGGTCATTTGAGTGCTTCCACATAGTATCAGCAACAGAATAGATATAATTTAATACTTTATTTGAGTTATTATTTTTTATTAAATGTATGAAAATTTTCTTAATTAAATCTTTATTTTTTTTCTCTGTTTGAAATCTTTTATTTAGCAAAAAAGAAATTTTCTCATTGGTTTTCTTAATTTTATTTATATTAGCCTTCGTTTCATTTAAAAAATTTTTATCTAAATCCTCAAAGAATAGATTGCTAACTGCAAGTATTAATTCCTCTTTTTCTAAAAAATTTAAACCAGTAATTTTTTTAAAAAAAATATCTTTATCAATATTATCAAAATCAATGTTTTGATAATTTTTATATAAATACTTTAAAATTTTTTCTTTAACTAATTTAGTAAAATTCATCATAAAATTAATAATTATAAAGTACTTTGAGCAAAGTTCTTAAGACCGGGTAAAAAACAAGGCTCACAATAATGTTAATTGCTAATAATAAATATTCAAAAGGAGTTGGAGAAAAATAGCTTAAGATTATCACTGATGTAATTTGTGTAATTAATAACGATATAACAAAAGCTATAAATTCGTTTTGAAAATTTGTCTGAGTTCTTCTTTGTTTTAAATATGACGCCAATATACTTAAAAGAATAAAGCATATTGACGTCATTCCAAATGGCATTCCTTGTAGTGAATCAAATATTAAACCGACAAGAAAAAGAAATGTAATTGAAAAACGTCCTTTATCAAAAAAAGAAAAATAAAAAACTAAGATATATTTAATATTTATAATTGGACCTGGTGCTATCCAGGTATTAATTAAAATACTATCATTAATACATATAAGTACAAAAATAATATGAGCTGAATAAAATCTAATTTTTTCTAAAAAAGTACTCATTATTTTTTAACCTTTAAAACTGAAACGTAATTTAATTGATGTTCTTTAAAACCAAGATCAACGGAATATTTTCTTTTTTTAATATCTTTTTTATTGTCGGTGATTATTTTTCCAATATATAAACCCTCTTTAATAATGCCATCAGAGCCCGATGTATAAATTTGATCGTTATTTTCGAGAACTGCGTTTTGAGGTAAAAACAGTAATTGAGCCCCTGCAAGGCCATTACCTTTTAAAATTGCATTAACCCCTCTCGATGGAATAACCACTGGGACTCTACTATTTAGATCGGTAATAATCATGGCTTTCGAACTAAATAAATTAACTTCAGAAATTTTTCCGAGATAAACATTATTAAGTACAATTGCTTGGCTCAACTGTACCCCTTCATTTGATCCTATTGATAAAATTAAATTTTTAGCAAACTCATTTGTATCCTCGTGAATTATTTTTGCATAGATAGATACATAATCATCTTTATTTTTAATTCCTAAAACTCTTTTTAAATTATCGTTTTCATTTTTAAAAAATTGTAATTCTCTTTTTTCGGCATTTAACTGCTCAATCTGATCTTTTAGTTTTTTATTTTCTAAAATAATATTAAAATTCAAATACTGGCGGGCTGACCCACCTAAGTCAGAGATGAGTTTAATTGGAGCATTTACAATATAAACACTATAAGTAATTCCGTCATTAATTAATGCTTTTAAAAATCTAATTGCCTTAAAATCACTTTTTTCTGAAAATAAAAATAAAAAAGAAATTATAATATAAAAAGGAAGAAGAAATTTTTTGCTGATAGTTTTTTGGAGAGCGGAAACGCCTGGGGTTGAGCTTCTTGCAAGCCTATTTTGACTCATATTAGATTAATATAACTTTTTAATATGAAGTAAGCATAGAAGAAAATATTCCCTCTTGCTCTAAAGCCTTGCCAGTTCCAATTGCAACACATGATAATGCGTCTTCTGCAATGGTAACCGGTAATCCTGTCTCTTTTTTAATAAGTTTATCTAAATTTTTTAAATATGCACCACCTCCTGCTAATACCATTCCAGAGTCAACAAGATCAGAAGATAATTCTGGCGGAGTATTTTCTAATGCATGCTTAACGGCATTAACAATTTGAGTAACAACTCCCTCTAAAGCTTCAGCAGTATCTTTTTCTGATAAAATTACTTCCTTTGGAGTTCCGGTTCTAATATCTCTACCTTTCATTAAAAAAGTTTTTTCAGACCCGGTTGGAATTGCAGATCCAATTTCTTTTTTAATTCTTTCTGCTGTCGACTCTCCGATTAATAAATTAAACTTTTTCTTCATATAAGTTATAATTGCATTATCCATTGCATCTCCAGCTACTCTTAGAGAGGTAGAGTAAACAATTCCACCCAATGACATAATTGCAATTTCGGTCGTTCCTCCACCAATATCAACAATCATCGATGCTTGGGCTTCAGAAATTGGAAGTCCAGCTCCAATAGCTGCTGCTACTGGTTCTTCTATAAGTTGTACCTTACGTGCTCCAGCTGCATAACCAGCTTCTTGAATCGCTCTTCTTTCAACTGGCGTTGATCCTGTTGGTACACAAATAATAATTCTTGGGTTTGCAAAAGCATTTCGTTTATGAATTTTTCTAATAAAGTGTTTGATCATTTCTTCTGTAACAATAAAATCTGCGATCACACCATCTTTCATAGGTCTGATTGCTGTAATATTACCAGGTGTTCGTCCCAACATTTGTTTTGCCTCTTCACCAACAGCCAAAACCTCATTTCTTCCATTTCGAGAGATAACAGCAACGACGGATGGTTCGTTTAGTACAATTCCTTTTCCACGAACGTAAACTAAAGTGTTTGCTGTTCCCAAGTCAATCGCCATATCTGTTGACCAAAATCCAAATAATTTATCAAACATTTTTTTTTTTCTAATTAAGCAGAGGCACTCAAGTCGGGGCTTGGCGCAGTTCTTTTTCTCTTAATAATTAATTTGTTTAGTGCGTTTATATACGCTTTTGCTGAAGCAACAAGTGTATCCGTATCTGCAGCCTGACCTACAGAAATCTTGCCTTTTTCCTCAATTCTTACACTTACTGTTGCTTGTGCATCTGTTCCTTCTGTTACTGCTTGCACTTGGTAAAGCTGAAGATTAACGTTATGCGGATAGATTTTTTTTATTGCTTTAAATATTGCATCTACGGGTCCATCCCCTTCGCTCTCTGTTTTTTTAATTTGATCATAAATCATAAGTTCAATTTTTGCTTTTTGTGGCCCTTTAGTACCAGCAATAACCTCTAACGAGGATAAACTGATTGCATTATTATGTTTCATTAAATCATCATCTACGAGTGCAATGATATCTTCATCAAAAACATGTTTTTTTTTATCAGCTAAATCTTTAAATTTTTTAAATGTATTATTTATTAATTCTTCGCTTAAATCTGGATAACCTAATTCTGCAGCTTTATCTTTAAATGCATTTCTTCCAGAATGTTTTCCCATAACTAAAGAAGATTTTGTCACTCCAACACTTTCTGGGGTCATGATTTCATAAGTCTTTTTATTTTTTAACATTCCATCTTGATGAATTCCTGACTCATGAGCAAAAGCATTTTTTCCAACAATTGCTTTATTAAATTGAACTGGAAAACCTGTAACATTTGCAACTAATTTTGAACAACTGCTAATTTTTTTAGTATTAATGTTTGTTTTATAAGGCATCAAGTCACTTCGTGTTTTTATTGCCATTACAATTTCCTCTAAGGCAGCATTTCCTGCTCTCTCACCAATACCATTAATTGTACATTCAATCTGTCTTGCTCCAGCTTTTACTCCCGCTAAAGAATTTGCAACAGCGAGACCAAGATCATTATGGCAGTGTGTTGAAACAACTGCTTTGTCTATATTTGGAACTTTATCAAATAATAATTTAATTGTTTTATAATACTCATCTGGAATTGTATAACCTACAGTGTCAGGAATATTAATCGTTTTTGCCCCACATTTAATTGCAAGCTCTACAGTTTTGCATAAAAAATCTGGTGTAGTTCTAGTGCCGTCTTCTGGTGACCATTCTACATCATCTGTAAATCTTCTAGCTAAAGAAACGCTATCTTTGATTAATTCCAAAACTTCTTTTGGAGTTTTTTTTAATTTGTGTTTCATATGCAAAGGACTTGTAGAAAGAAATGTATGAATTCTAAAACGCTTTGCATGTTTTAATGCATCTCTACATTTTTCAATATCAGCCTTGACTGCTCGAGCTAATCCACAGGGAATAGTTCTTTTTAAAATCTTTGCGATTTCAGATACTGCTTCAAAATCACCATTAGAAGCAGCTGGAAATCCAGCTTCCATTACATCGACACCCAAATCCTCAAATGCGCGAGCAATTTGGACTTTTTCTTCAAGACTCATTGAAGCTCCTGGAGATTGCTCTCCATCTCTTAATGTGGTGTCAAAAATAATGATTTGATTATTACTTTTTGCCATATTTTTTAAACTTAATTTAGCTAAAATTAAAAATCTACTGATATATATTTTCCAGTATTTGGTTGATTTTTAAACTATTAAGAAAGCTTTATTTTATTAAATAATCTTAATTTTTACTTTTATCAACGAGCTTATTTTTGCCAATCCAAGGCATCATGGCTCTAAGTTTCTCACCAACTTTTTCTATTGGATGATCGGACAATTCTTTTCTCATTCTTAAGAAATTCTTTTGACCAATTTTATTTTCATCCATCCAAAGTTTTGTAAATTTTCCAGATTGAATATCTTTTAAGACCTCTTTCATTCTATCTTTAGTTTTGTCATCTATAATTTTAGGTCCTGAAATATACTCTCCATATTCAGCAGTATTTGAAATTGAATAATTCATATTAGCAATTCCACCCTCATAAATTAAATCAACAATTAATTTTACTTCGTGTAAACATTCAAAATATGCCATCTCAGGGGTATATCCAGCTTCAACTAAAGTTTCATAACCCTTTTTAATTAATTCAACTAAACCTCCGCATAAAACAGCTTGCTCTCCAAATAAATCTGTTTCGCACTCTTCTCTAAATGTCGTCTCAATAATTCCAGACTTTCCACCGCCAATAGCGCTTGCATAAGATAAGGCGAGATCTCTCGCTTTGCCTGATCCATCCTGATGAACAGCCATTAGGCATGGTACTCCACCCCCTTTTTGAAATTCGCTTCTAACTAAATGACCAGGTCCCTTTGGTGCAATCATAAAAACATCTAAATCTTTTCGTGCACTAATAAGATCAAAATGAATATTTAAGCCGTGAGCAAAAGCTAAGGTTGTTCCCTGTCTCATTCTTTGTTCAATATGATTTTTGTAAATTTGAGATTGCAATTCGTCAGGAGTTAAGATCATTGCAACATCAGCCCACTCTGCAGCGTCTGACAAACTCATAACTTTTAATCCACTAGCTTCTACTTTTTTACGACTTGGAGAATCTTCTCTTAAAGCAACAACAAGTTCCTTAACTCCACTATCTTTTAAATTTAAAGCATGTGCATGTCCTTGACTTCCAAAACCAAAAATTGCAACTTTTTTATTTTTAATTAAATTTTGATTGGTATCTTTTTCGTAAAAAATTTTCATATAACTCTTCCTTTGTTTGCCTCAGTTATTTCTGCTCCTTTTGCCATTGCTAAAGGACCTGTTCTTGCAACGCTTGCAACTCCGTAAGGTTTTAACTTTTTGATAAAACTATCTATTTCCCGTCTTGTTGAATGAAATTCTACAATAAAAGAAGTATCTGTTGTATCAAGATATTGCGCTTTATAAGAATTACAAATTTCTTTAGCTTTTTCAAGATTTTTTTTGTCAGATATAATTTTTACTAAAGCTAACTCTCTGAAAATAGACTTATCATCGACAGGAAAAGAAGCGACTTTATAAACAGGAATAAGTTTTAGTAATTGAGCTTTAATTTGTTCTATGACTGAATTTGTTCCATTTGTTGCGATGGTAATTCTAGATATATTTTTTTCATCATCTACCTGCGCAACTGCCAATGACTCAATATTGTAACCTCGTCCCGAAAACAGACCTGAAACTCTTGCTAATACACCCGCTTCATTATCCACCCAGACAACCATAATATGCCTTTCAATTTCCTCTGTTTTTGTAGGCTCTGAATATGCGGATAATGGTTTTTTCATACTAATACTTTTCCTGCTTTAGAAATTTTATTTTCTTTCTCATCCTCTGGATTTAAGATCATTTCATTGTGAGCTTTTCCTGAAGGTATCATTGGAAAGCAGTTTTCAACTTTATCTACAACGCAATCAAAGAGAACTGGTTTATCTGATTTAATCATTTGTTTAATTTTTAAATCTAATTCATCAGGAGTTGTTGCTCTAATTCCAACAGCACCATAAGCTTCTGCAAGTTTAACAAAATCTGGCAAAGCTTCTGTATAACTTTCTGCGTAATTCTTTTCATGTAATAACTCTTGCCACTGTCTAACCATTCCCATGTATTGATTATTTATGATAAATATTTTGACTGGAAGTCTATATTGAACTGCAGTGGACAACTCTTGGATATTCATCAAAATTGAAGCTTCGCCTGCAATATCAACAACTAATTTTCCAGGATTTGCCAGTTGAACACCAATTGCAGCGGGAAGACCAAAACCCATTGTTCCAAGACCTCCTGAAGTCATCCATCTTTTTGGTTTTTTAAATTTATAATATTGAGCAGCCCACATTTGATGCTGGCCTACTTCAGTTGTAATAAAAGTATCCTGATTTTTTGTTAATTGATACAATCTTTCAATTGCATATTGTGGTTTAATAGTTTTTTTTCCTTGAACAAATGCTAAACAATTTTTTTCTCTCCATTTATTAATTTGCTTCCACCATTGACTAATATTTTCTTTATTTGAATTTTTAAAATTTGGATATTTTTTCTTTAAAACTGTTAATAATTTATTTAAAACATTTTCAACATCACCAACAATTGCATGATCAACTTTTATTATTTTATTTATAGATGACGGATCAATATCAATATGAATTTTTTTAGATGTTGGTGAAAATTTATCTATTTTGCCTGTAATTCTGTCATCAAAACGAGCTCCGATATTTATCATCAAATCACAATCATGCATGGCATTATTTGCCTCATACGTTCCATGCATTCCAAGCATTCCAATAAATTGTTGATCATCTCCTGGAAAAGCTCCTAATCCTTGTAATGTTGAAGTGATGGGAAAACCTGTCATACGAACTAAATCTTCTAGTAACGCTGAGGCTTTATCTCCAGAGTTTACAACTCCTCCACCAGAATAGATGATTGGTTTTTTTGATTTATAAATTAAATCGATAATTTTATCTAATTCAGAAACATTAATCTCTGTCGTAACTTTATTTATTTTTTGAATTACATCTTCTTTTTTTACATACTCTGTTTTTTGAAACTGAATATCTTTTGGAATATCAACTAAAACTGGTCCTGGTC
>CANMFY010000005.1 GCA_947497305.1 Candidatus Pelagibacterales bacterium
ATCAGAACTTAATATTTCCGCTGCTTTTATTACTTCATTTAATATTGCTCCAGATCCAAGTAATTGAACTTTAGTTTTTCCTTTATTATTAATCTCTTTAAATAAATACATACCTTTTAAGATGTCTTCCTTTTTTACACCCTTAGGCATTGCGGGATGTTTATAATTTTCATTTAAAGTTGTTATGTAATAAAAAACATTTTCTTGTTTCTCATGCATTCTTTTCAATCCATCTTCAAATATAACTGCTAACTCATAAGAAAAAGTCGGATCATAACTTACGCAATTTGGAATAGTAGAGGCCATAACTAAACTGTGTCCATCTTGGTGTTGTAATCCTTCACCAGCTAGAGTGGTCCTTCCAGACGTAGCTCCAATTAAAATACCTCTACACTGAGCATCGCCAGCAGCCCAAGCAAAGTCACCAATTCTTTGAAAGCCAAACATTGAATAAAAAAGATATATTGGAATCATTTCAATATTATGATTTGAGTAAGATGTTCCTGCGGCTATCCACGAAGACATAGCACCTGCTTCTGTAATTCCTTCTTCTAATACTTGTCCACTTTTATCTTCGCGATAAGAACTTAACTGCTCTGAATCTACAGGTTCATATTTTTGACCTTCATGAGCATAAATTCCAATTTTTTGAAAAAATCCTTCCATTCCAAAAGTTCTAGCTTCATCTGGAATAATAGGAACTAATCTTGATGAATATTCTTTATCTCTTAAAATTTTAGTTAGTATACTCACAAGAGCCATAGTTGTTGATAATTCTCTATCTCCTGAGTCTAGATAAGAAGATTCAAAAAATTCATTGGCTGGAGTCTTTAGAGCTTTTGTTTTGGTTCTTCTCGTTGGTATAAAACCACCAAGTTGTTTTCTTCTTTCTTTAATGTATTGAATTTCCTCTGATTTCTCATCAGGTTTATAAAACTCCAAGTTTTCAACTTGTTTATCTGTAATTGGAATATTAAATCGATCCCTAAAATAGTACATATCATTGACATCTAACTTCTTTTGTTGATGGGTCGTGTTTATACTTTCGCCACTTTTACCCATTCCATAACCTTTAATAGTTTTTGCTATAATTACTGTAGGAGATCCCTTATGATTTTGGGCCGCATGATATGCAGCGTATACTTTATGAGGATCATGACCCCCTCTATTTAATTTCCAAATATCATCATCTGTCATATTTGAAACTAACTCTCTTAGTTCAGGGTACTTTCCAAAGAAATGACTTCTAACATAAGCCCCCCCTTTTGCTTTGAATGCTTGATATTCGCCATCAACACACTCTTCCATTCTTTTTAATAATAGACCTGTTTTATCTTTTGCAAGAAGAGGATCCCAATAAGATCCCCAAACAACTTTTATTACATTCCAGCCAGCCCCTCTAAATAATCCCTCCATTTCTTGTATTATTTTTCCATTACCTCTCACAGGTCCGTCTAATCTTTGAAGATTACAATTTATTACAAATATTAAGTTATCTAATTTCTCTCTAGAAGCTAAACTAATTGCACCCGTTGACTCGGGCTCATCCATTTCTCCATCTCCTAAAAAGGTCCAAACTTTTCTATTTTGATCTTCTATTAAAGATCTATTTTGCAAATATTTCATAAATCTAGCTTGGTAAATTGCCATAATAGGACCGAGACCCATAGACACAGTTGGAAACTGCCAGTAGTTTGGCATTAGCCATGGGTGTGGATAGGAAGATAAGCCTCCTCCATCAACCTCTTGTCTAAAATTTTCTAATTGTTTTGTCGTTATTCTTCCTTCAAGGAAAGATCTTGCATAAATACCTGGTGAACAGTGTCCTTGAAAATAAATTAAGTCTCCAAGATTTTTTTCATTTTGACCTTTCCAAAAATGATTAAAACCAACGTCATATAAAGTTGCAGCAGATGCAAAGGTTGCAATATGTCCACCAAGTTCTGGAAGTTTTTTGTTAGCACGCACAACCATACATGCGGCATTCCATCTAATTAGAGATCTAATTTTATTTTCTATTACCTGATCTCCAGGAGACCTAGCCTCCATTTCTACTGGTATTGTATTTATATAAGGTGTTTTTTGATTATAAGGTAAATTTGAACCAGATATATATGCTTGGTTAATTAATTTCCCTAAAAGATAATTCGCTCTTTTTGGCCCATCTCTTTCAACAACGCTATTTAATGAATCAATCCATTCAATCGTTTCTTGAGGATCTACATCTCCGATATTATCTTGCTCATTAGAATAGTTAGTAAATTTTTTAAATTCAACTTTTGTTTCAAAATTTTGTCTTGGTTCCTCTTTAATAATTTTTTTTTCAGGCTCTATCTTTTTTAAAACTTTTTCGGCCTCCTGAATAATTTTTTCTGTCTCTGGTAATATAGATTTTTCTTGTGATATGTTTGAAGAGGCTCCATTACTTAGTGTTGCAATTAATGATCCTTGTGAAACCTTATCTCCAACTTTTACTTTTAAACTTGCAATTTTTCCATCAAATGGAGATGGTACTTCAACGCTGGATTTATCGCTTTCTAATGTGAGAATAGGATCATTCTTTTTAATCTCATCGCCTTCTCTTACTAAGACTTCAATAATTTCAACATTCTTAAAATCCCCTATATCAGGAACCTTAATTTCTAAATTCATGAAGCTTATTATATTTAAATGTTTTTATAAAACTATAGAAAGTTTAGCCTAAATTTTTGATAAAATAGTTATACAAAGATTAATTTTTGGTGCCCACAGCCGGAATCGAACTGGCCACCTCTTCCTTACCATGGAAGTGCTCTACCAACTAAGCTATGTGGGCGTAATTAAATTGTAAATAAATATGTAATTTATAGCTGTTTTTAAGTAAAACTTTTTAGTTAAATAATTTCACTAAAATTATCAAGAAATTAGCCAAAAAAATAAGCTATATCTTGGAATCTTGACAACGGACTATTATACCTATTAAACACAAGTCTCACTTTGAATAATAGTGTTCAAATTGAACAACATAATAAAGAAAGTAAATATAAAGCAAGATGAGTAGTATAAAAGGTAAAGTAAAGTGGTTCAACGGTAGCAAAGGCTACGGTTTTATTGAGAGAGACGACAAACAAAAAGACGTATTCGTTCATATGTCAGCTGTTAAAGATGCAGGGATTGATTATCTTGATGAAGGAGATGTTCTTACATTTGATATCGAGGATGGAAAAAAAGGTCCATCTGCTGTAAATTTAAAAAAAGTTTAAAATCTAGATTTTTTTGATGGAGGAGGCTCACCCATGGGTATTCATTATGATTACAAGTCTAAACGTGGAGAAAGAGCAATGCTTAAAGAAGCAAAGAGAAAAGAGCGTCTTGCTTTAAGAAAAGCCAAAAGAGCCTCAACCATACCCACAAAAGAACCAGAACAAGAAATGCACGATATCAATAAGCCTATTACATTGGATGATCTAACAAATCCAAACAAATAGTTCATGTTTGAGTTTGATGAATAATAATCAAAAAGATTTAAAAAAAGAACGTCTTTCACAAGCCCTTCGAGATAATTTAAAAAAAAGAAAAGAGTTTTTAAAAAAAATAAAAGAAAAAAAATTATGAGTGTTTTATCTGATCATTGGATAAAAAAAATGTCCTTAGAGAAAAAAATGATAAGTCCTTTTGTTAAAAATCAACAAAGAAAGAATAAAATTTCTTATGGACTTTCATCTTATGGATATGACGCAAGGGTTTCTAATGAGTTCAAGATATTTACAAATATAGATTCAGCATTAGTAGATCCTAAAAAATTCTCAAATAATAGTTTTGTAACAAGAAAAACTGATGTTTGCATAATACCACCCAACTCATTTGCACTAGCTAGAACAGTTGAATATTTTAAGATTCCAAGAGATGTTTTAGTAATCTGTCTTGGCAAAAGTACGTATGCAAGATGCGGAATAATTGTTAACGTTACTCCTTTAGAGCCGGAGTGGGAAGGACATGTAACACTTGAATTCTCAAATACAACAACATTGCCTGCAAAAATTTATGCTAACGAAGGAGCTTGTCAGTTTATTTTTTTAAAAGGCGATCAAGAACCAGAAACTTCATATGCTGATAAAAAAGGAAAATATATGAAGCAAAAAGGCGTTACACTTCCAAAAATTTAAATATGCAAAAACTATTAATTAAGGGAGGAAAGAAACTCTCTGGTGAAGTAGTTATTTCAGGTTCTAAAAATGCAAGTCTTCCTATTATTATATCTTCATTATTATTTGATGACTCAGTTCAGTTTGAGAATGTTCCTAAAGTTAAGGATATCTATACTTTAATCAGTCTAATTAAACTTTTAGGTAGAGAAGTTCAATTTAACGAAAATGAGGAGATATTAAAAATATCAAAAAAATATAAAGATAAATATTTTGCTCCATATTCAATTATGAAAACTATGAGAGCTGGTGTTTTAGTTTTAGCTCCATTATTAGCAAAATTTGGCAAAGCTAGAGTTTCTTTGCCAGGAGGATGTTCTATTGGAGCAAGGCCTGTGAATTTACACTTGGAGGCTTTAAAAAAACTTGGTGCAAAAATTAATGTTAAAAATGGTTATATTGATGCAAGTGCTCCAAAAGGTTTATCGGGGGCTCATATTAAGTTTCCCTCAATTTCAGTTGGGGCAACAGAAAGTATTATTATAGCAGCCGTTCTTGCTAAAGGAGTAACGAAGATTAGTAACGCTGCAATGGAGCCAGAGATCATAGATTTAATTAATTTTTTAAATAAATGTGGAGCAGATATAGAATATAATTCAAAAAGAAAAATTATTATTAAGGGAGTAAAATTTTTATATCCAGTAAGACATAGAATTATTCCAGACAGAATAGAAGCGGCAACTTATGCAATTGCAGCACTGATAACTAACGGTAAGTTAATAATTAAAAAAGTTAATAATGATCATTTAGAAAATATATTTAATGTTTTAATAAAAATAGGCGCCAACATTAAAACTTTTAAAGATTCTTTTGTTATTTTTAGAAAACATCAATTAAAACCATTTAAAATTATCACAAAGCCTTATCCTGGGTTTCCAACAGATATGCAGGCTCAGTTTATGGCTCTAGCTACTCAGATCAAAGGAGCATCAGTTATTAATGAAGAGATATTTGAAAATAGGTTTCTTCATGTTTCAGAATTAATGAGAATGGGAGCTGATATTAAAATAAAAAAACAAAAAGCCACGATTAAAGGTATTAAAAATTTAAATAGTGCTGAAGTAATGGCAACAGATTTAAGAGCTTCAGTAAGTTTAGTTTTGGCCGCTTTATCTGCAAAAGGCACCACAACAATTAATAGAATTTATCATTTAGATAGGGGCTACAGTAAATTAGAAAAAAAACTAAATTTATGTGGTGCAAATATTAAAAGAGTAAATGACTAAAGAAAATATTTCTAAGCTTAAATTATTGGCTGAAGACGTTCAGGATTTAAATGTTTTTTCTGCTTATCTGCAAGATTCAGTAATTGTTGCAAATGATATAAAATTTTTACCTAAAACTAAAAAACTGATTTGCGTATTTAATCGGTTTATGTGGGAAGACGCTGAAAAAGGTATTTTTAGAGGGAATAAAAGAATACGTAGTGCTCTCGTTTTTGATAATGTTTTGGTGGTTAAATCACAAGGAATTAATCCAAAAAAAAAGACTAAGATACTTGAGTTTCTTGCAATCAAAACAGAGATTAAAAATAATTATTTTGATATAAGATTAATTTTTTCTGGAGATAGTGTTTTATCAGTTAAAGCTGAAGAAATAGACTCTTCTTTAGAAGACTTTGGAAAAACATGGGAAACCAATTATAAACCAAAGCATAAAATTTAATATGAAAGTTATAACATTTAATAAAAAAAGATTTTCGAAAGATTTAGATTTTATTTCTCGAAATAGAAAATCTAATTTTTCTAGTAAAGTTAATTTAGTAAAAAAGATTCTCAAGGACATCAAAACTAAAGGCGATGATGCTATTATTTATTATCAAAAGAAATTTGATAAAAGCTCAGTATCTAAAAAAAATATAATTTTAAGTAAAAAAGAAATTAATAAAATTATAAAAAATTTAGACTCTTCAGTAAAAAGCTCCATTAAACTTGCGTTTGAAAGGGTTAAAGACTTCCACGAAAGACAATCAATTAAAAGTTATAAATATTTTGATAAATACCAAAATGAATTAGCTTATAGAGTTTCTCCATTAAATAGAGTTGGAATATATATTCCAGGAGGAACCGCCAGCTATCCAAGTTCAGTTATAATGAATGCTATTCCAGCAATTGTTGCTGGTGTAAAAAATATAACCTTATGCATGCCAACACCTAATAATAAAATTAACGCTGGTGTTGTTTACGCAGCGAAAATATGCGGCATCAAAAAGATTTATAAAATAGGCGGAGCTCAAGCAATAGGGGCTTTTACTTACGGAACAAATACTGTTGCCAAAGTTGATAAAATTGTAGGACCAGGAAATATTTTTGTAACTATAGCTAAAAAGGAAGTTTTTGGTGAAGTAGGCATAGATATGGTTGCAGGACCCTCTGAAATTACAGTGGTTGCAAATCAGGAAAATGACTCAACGTTAACAGCAATAGATTTATTATCACAAGCTGAACATGATGAATTATCTCAAGCAATATTAGTAACAACAAATCTGAAATTCGGTCTTGAGGTTAAAAATAAAATTTATAAATTTTTAGATGTTTTACCAAGAAAACAGATAGCCAAGAAAGCAATTAAAAATAACAGTGCAATTATAGTTTGTAAAAATTTTAAGGAAGTTATAAGTGTTGTTAATGATATAGCGCCAGAGCATCTTGAGATAAAAACTAAGAATAATTCAATTTTGGTAAAAAAAATTAAAAATGCAGGATCAATTTTTTTAGGAGAAAACACGCCAGAGGCTATAGGAGATTATTTGGCAGGACCAAATCATGTTTTACCAACAGCCGGATCAGCAAGATTTGCCTCAGGTCTGTCTGTTTATGATTTTTATAAAAAAACCTCAATTATTAAAATGAGTAAACAAGGTCTTGAAAAGATAGGAAGATCAGCTATACAGCTAGCAAATTACGAGGGTTTATTTGCTCACTCTCAATCAATTAGAATTAGAATTAGTTAAATATGGCAAAAGAAGAGATGTTGGAATTCAAGGGATTGGTAACAGAGTTGCTACCAAATGCTATGTTTAGAGTAAAATTAGAAAATAATCATGAAGTGTTGGCTCACACAGCTGGAAAAATGAGAAAAAATAGAATTAGAGTTTTAGCTGGAGATGAAGTTATGGTTGAAGTTACACCGTATGATTTAACTAAAGGCAGGATTATTTTTAGATTTAAGTAATGAACGAAACAAAACATAGTTTTGTTTTAGCCTCTGCCTCTTCAAGAAGAATAGAGCTTCTTAATAATATAAAAATCTTTCCAAAAATAATTTATTCCTCAGAAATTAATGAAGATATAAATTCTAAAGAAAATCCTAAAAAATATTGCATTAGAGTTGCAAAAAATAAAGCTCTTAAAGCTTTAGAAAAATATCCAGAAGAATTTATTTTATCAGCTGATACTATAGTTTTTTGTAGCAATAAAATCTTCTTAAAACCAAAAGATAAGCAAGAGGCTAAAAGGTTTTTAGCTTTTTTTTCAGGAAGAAAACATAATGTTTTGACATGTGTATGTTTGGCAAAAAAGAATTCAATCAAAATTAAAAAGGTTATAACAAAAGTTACTTTTAAAAGATTAAATGAAAAGGAGATTGAAGAATATTTATCAACTACTGAGTGGAAAGATAAAGCTGGGGCTTATGCCATACAAGGTTATGCTGAGAAATTTGTTAAAAGAATTAATGGTTCATATTCAAATGTAGTTGGCTTGCCTTTATTTGAAACTTATAATTTGCTTAATTCACAAGGTTTAATTTAATATTTTAATTGATTAATAATTTGTTTTGTGAAAAAAGTGCCCAGTGGTCTGGTAGCTCAGTTGGTAGAGCAGAGCCCTGAAAAGGCTTGTGTCGCTGGTTCAATTCCAGCTCAGACCACCATTTTTTATTTGCAATTACATTCTTAAGTTGATAATCAACCCTTAATTGAAATGATAAAAAAATATATATCTACACACAGACACCACCCTCATGCTGAGCATACGCTTAGCTATTAGAATTATATATTTAAAAACAAAATAATATTATAAACAAAAAACATGCAGCTGTAGCTCAGTTGGTTAGAGCGCTGGTTTGTGGAACCAGATGTCGGTGGTTCAAATCCACCCAGCTGTACCAAATTAATGAATAAAAAAATTTTTAAACCTAGCAGTGAATTACCTGCAGGTTTTATAGATAGACAAGAAGAAGAGTTATTAGCGAGAGATCTTTTAATATCTAATATTAAAAAGGTTATGGCTAAATATGGCTTTCAATATCTTGAAACCCCCAGTTTCGAGTTTACCGATAGCATTGGTAAATTTTTGCCTGATAAAGACCGACCATCAGAGGGAGTTTTTTCTTTCGAAGATGATAAAAAATGGCTCTCATTACGATATGACCTAACGGCTCCATTAGCTAGATATGCAGCTAAAAATTTTAATAATTTACCAAGACCTTTTAAAAGGTATCAACTAGGAACGGTTTGGCGAAATGAAAAACCAGGCCCTGGAAGATTTAGAGAGTTTTTACAATTTGATGCAGATTATATAGGGACAAGTAATCTATTTGCTGATGCTGAGTTATGTTGTTTGATTTCAGAGATCTTAAGTAGCTGCGGTTTAACAAAAAAAGAATTTATAATTAAAATTTCTAACCGTAAATTAACAAAGGGTTTATTAGAAAAGCTAAAAATTAAAGATGAAGACAAACAGTCGATAGTACTGAGAGCAATTGATAAACTAGATAGGGTTGGGCTAGAGGGTGTTCAATATCTTTTAGGAAAGGGTAGAAAAGATAAATCTGGAGATTTTACTAAAGGAGCCGAGTTAGATGAAACTCAAATTAAAGAAATAATTAATTTTTTAAGTATTAAAGATCTTTCAGATAATAACTTTGAAAGAATAGAAAAGATTGCTGAAGATAATCAAACTATACTAGATGGAGTGAATGAACTTATTTCAATAAAAAAATATTTTTCATTACTAAAATTTGATAATTTTATTTTTGATCCGACTGTAGTTAGAGGACTTGAATATTATACAGGCCCTATTTTTGAGGCCAATCTTACATTTAGTGTTAAAAATAACAAAGGAGAAGAGATAGAATTTGGCTCAATAGGTGGCGGTGGTCGATATGATGATCTTGTAAAACGTTTTAATAATCAAGATTGCCCCTCTACAGGTATTTCAGTAGGTCTTGATCGTTTAATTTACGCCATTATCCAGAAAAATAAAATTAAAGTTGAAAAAAAAACCCCGATTTTAATATGTGTTTTTGATGAAAAATACATGGATTATTATGTGAAGATTTTAAATTTACTAAGAACAAAAAATATTAGTGCTGAGATTTATTCAGGGAGCGCAAATATAAAATCACAATTAAAGTATGCTGATAAACGAGGATGTAATTATGTCATTCTATGTGGGGATGATGAGGTAAGTAAGAATTCAGTTGCAATTAAAAATTTGGAAATTGGCAAGCAAATGTCTGACTCTTTAAAAGATAGAAATGATTGGAAAGACTCTTCCGGATCACAAAAAACAGTAACTTTGGATAAACTTTTAGATGAGATTATATAATGAAACAGGGTTTAGAAAAAAAGAAATTAAAAGAAGATCTTTCCAAAAAAATATTAAGTTATTTTAAAAAAAATAAATTTAACTTTACAGATTTAGACCTTTTAATTGATACTAGTTTATTAACTGAGCGATCAGGAGAGCAATTTAAAAAATTTACGTTAACTTATAAAGATTTATTCGGTAAAGAAATTAGTTTGCGCCCTGACTTAACAGTTTCAACGGCATTAAAATATATTCAGGAAAAAAAAAATAAAGAAGAAAAGTATTGTTATTATGGTAGCGCTTATAGATTAGATAAAGATGGAGATCTAAAAGTTTTTGACCAAATAGGATGCGAAATCATAAATTCTTATAACAATAAATCAGAAAATATTTTAATTAATTCCATATTAGAGCCATTAAAAAAAATTAATAATTTAGAAGTTACCTTAGGTGATGTGGGGTTATTTAAAATTTTAGTAGAATCTTTAGAGCTTCCAGCTAGATGGAAATTAAGATTAGTTAAAAACTTTTCTAGAATAGAATATTTTGAAGATATGCTTAAAAGATTAGAGACAAATTACGATCTAGATCAGCAAGCCATTAAATTAGACACAAAAAGACTTAAAGATTTAGAAAAATTAGATCCAAATAGCGTAATTGGAGGAAGAAAAATTTCTGAGATTATTAAACGTTTTAATAAAAAAATTAAAGATCCTAGAGATGACTATAAGGGTAAAAGAAATGTTAAAATTATTAGAGATTTTTTAAAAATCAACACCTCAATTAAGAATACTAAAAGCATAATATCATCTTTCTTTTCAAAAAATAAATTAAGCAATTTATCTATTAATAATTATTTAAGGAAAATTGGCAGAATAGATAAAGATATAGGAAAAAAATATTCTGTTAATTTCAAAACTAATTTTGGAAGAAACACTGATTATTATACTGGTGTAGTTTTTTTAGCTTATGTAAAAAAGAATTCTACGATCATCGAATTAGCACGGGGAGGGGAATATAATGGGCTACTCAGAACTCTCGGTTATAAGAAAAATGTCCCAGCTATTGGTGGGGCAATTAATTTAAATGAATTAATAAATTTATAAAATTATGACTAAGATAAAAATAGGATTACCTAGCAAAGGAAGGTTAAAAGATGAAACTTTAGCTTTTCTAAAAGGTAAGAATTTAGAGGTGACAAATTCTTTTGGAGAAAGAAATTATTTTTTTAATATTAAAAATAATAATGAATTAGATGGAATTTTTTTACACGCCAGAGAAATAATTGAAAGAATAAATGACGGGACTTTAGATATTGGTATTTCAGGTCTTGATATTTTAAAAGAGTTGCCTGATGTTTATTCTAAAAATGTAAAAATTTTTAAAAAGCTTAACTTTGGTTTTGCAGATTTAGTAGTTGCCATACCAAAAGATTGGTTGGATGTTCAGAATATGGCCGATTTAGAGGAAGTAAGTTTTGAATTTAGAGAGAAATACGGACGTCGAATGCGAGTTGCAACAAAATATCCTAACTTGACTGAGTCTTTCTTTTTATCAAAGGGAGTAAGTCAGTTTAGAGTTGTTCCAAGTTTAGGCGCAACAGAGTCTTACCCATTTACCGGCTCTTCAGAGTTGATTACTGATATAACATCTACAGGCTCAACTTTAAAAGCTAATAATTTAAGAATTATAAATGATGGGACTATACTAAAGAGTTCTGCTTGTATTTTTGTTTCTAAAAAAATTGAAAAAAATAAGTTTTTAAATCTTCTAAAATAGTCAAAAAAAAACCCCGGATTTTCGGTCCGGGGTTTTCAAATCTTTTAAGAAAGTTTGTTAGATAAAATGGAATTACATTCCCATTCCGCCCATACCACCCATTCCGCCCATACCACCCATTCCGCCTGGCATTCCACCGCCACCAGAATTAGAGTTTTTATCTTCAGGCTTATCAGCAATCATCGCCTCTGTTGTAATTAAGAGACCTGCAATTGAAGCCGCATCTTGAAGGGCAGTTCTGACAACTTTAGTCGGATCGATAATACCTTTTGCAAACATATCGCAATACTCACCAGTTTGAGCGTCATAACCTTGAGAAGGTTTTTTTGCTTCTAACAGTTTTCCAACAATTACTGAACCATCAACTCCAGCATTGCTAGTGATTTGTCTGATTGGATATTGTAAAGCTTTTCTGATTATTTCAACACCAGCTTTTTGGTCGTCACCTTTTGGTTTTAAATTATTTAGAGCTTCAGAAGCGTAAAGTAACGCACATCCACCACCAACAACTACACCTTCTTGTACAGCTGCTCTAGTAGCATTAAGCGCATCTTCTACTCTGTCTTTTCGCTCTTTAACTTCAACTTCGGTAGCGCCACCAACTTTAATAATTGCAACACCACCAGCAAGTTTAGCTAATCTTTCTTGTAATTTTTCTTTATCATAATCAGAAGTAGTTTCTTCAACTTGTTTTCTGATTTGATTGCATCTTGCTTCTATATCGGATTTTTTACCTGCACCATCAACGATAGTTGTATTATCTTTATCAACTCTGATTTTTTTGCATTGACCAAGATCTTTTAACTTAACGTTTTCAAGCTTAATACCAAGATCGTCAGATATAACCTGTCCACCAGTTAAGATCGCAATATCTTCTAGCATTGATTTTCTTCTGTCACCAAAGCCTGGAGCCTTAACTGCTACCACTTTTAAACCACCTCTTAATTTATTCACAACAAGAGTTGCAAGAGCTTCGCCCTCAACATCTTCAGCAATAATCAAGAATGGTCTGCTAGATTGTACAACTGATTCTAATAATGGAACCATTGGCTGTAGGTTAGTTAATTTTTTTTCTGTAATAAAAATTAGCGGATCTTCTAATTCTGCAATCATTTTATCAGCATTAGTAATAAAGTATGGAGATAGATAACCTCTATCAAATTGCATACCTTCAACTACATCAAGTTCTGTTGAAAGGCCTTTTGCTTCTTCAACCGTGATAACACCTTCGTTACCAACTTTTTGCATTGCTTTTGCAATCATGTCTCCAATTTCTTTTTCACCGTTTGCGGAAATAGTTCCAACTTGTGCAATTTCTTCACTAGTTTTTACTTTTTTTGAACTCTCTTTAATTTTAGCAATCACGGCTTCTACCGCTAAATCAAGTCCTCTTTTTAAATCCATCGGGTTCATTCCGGCAGCAACGTATTTACAACCTTCTCTTGCGATTGCTTGTGCTAAAACAGTTGCAGTTGTTGTTCCGTCGCCAGCTTCCTCGTTAGTTTTGCTAGCAACTTCCTTAACCATTTGAGCTCCCATGTTTTCAAATTTATCTTCCAGCTCAATTTCTTTTGCAACAGTAACTCCATCTTTAGTTATTCTAGGAGCACCGAATGATTTATCTATAACAACATTTCTACCTTTTGGTCCCAATGTTACCTTTACAGCATTTGCAAGTATATCAACGCCTCTTAGCATCGCATTTCTTGCATCTGTATCAAATTTTACAATTTTACCTGCCATTTTTTTTCTCCTTTTTTATATTTTAATTATTTTTTTTTAGACATAATACCCATGATGTCAGACTCTTTCATGATGCTATACTCAACACCATCAATTTTAACTTCAGTTCCTGACCATTTTCCAAATAGAACAAGGTCTCCAACTTTAACTTCCATAGGTAAAATTTTTCCATCTTCAGTTTTTGCTCCAGGTCCAACAGCGATCACTTTTCCTTCAGAAGGTTTTTCTTTTGCTGTGTCTGGTATAATTATTCCGCCTGCTGTTTTTTCTTCTCCATCTAAAGGCTGAACAAGAACACGGTCGTGTAAAGGTCTAAAGTTCATTAATTTATTTCTCCGTAAAATTAGTTGTTAATCAAAATATTACTTCGTACACTGATGTACCCGATGCTATATGATGATTGTGCTATAAAATTTCAAGGGGTTCATAGTACAGTAAAATGATTAAAAGACTATATTTTACTTGTTTTTTTTAATCTAATTTAGGTAGAAGATATAAAATTATACTTTATAAAGTGTTGGTCTCATGGATTTAAACAAAAATTTTATTAATAAAGACCCAAAACATAAACCTAATTACAAGCCTAACGATCTCGAGGCTTTTTGGATGCCATATACTGCTAATCAGGATTTTAAGGCAGATCCAAGAATAATATCTAAATCCAAAGGCATGTATTATTATACTCCTAATGGAGATAAAATTTTAGATGCAGTTGCGGGTTTGTGGTGCTGTAATGCAGGACATAATAGAGATGAGATTGTTAAAGCAATTCAAGAGCAAGCAGCTGAATTAGATTTTGTTCCGTCCTTTCAGATGGGTCATTATAAAGCCTTTGAATTAAGTAATAAATTAACAGCCATTTCTCCAGAAAATCTAAATCATGTATTTTACAGCAATTCTGGATCAGAAGCAGTTGAGACGGCTTTAAAGATCGCTTTAGCTTACTTTAGGATAATTGGTAAACCATCAAAAAAAATTCTTATAGGACGTGAAAGAGGTTATCATGGAACAGGATTTGGTGGACTGTCAGTTGGTGGAATAGTAAATAATAAAAAACAAATTGAAAGATTTCTTCCAGATGTTTACCACCTTCCACACACCCATGATCTTGAACATAATTCATATTCTAAAGGGCAGCCTAAGTGGGGAGCTCATCTTGCAGATGATTTATTGCAAAAAATAGAGAAACATGGTGCATCTAATATTGCAGCAGTTATTGTTGAGCCTGTTGCTGGTTCAACAGGAGTTCTTATACCACCAGTTGGCTATTTAGAAAAATTAAGAAAAATTTGCACTGATAATGAAATACTTTTAATATTTGATGAAGTTATTACAGGTTTTGGAAGATTAGGAAAACCATTTGCCGCAGATTTCTTTAATGTTGAGCCAGATCTTATGGCATTAGCAAAAGGACTTACAAGCGGAACTGTTCCAATGGCTGCAACTTTTGTTTCAGATAAAATTTATAAAACTTTTATGAATGGTGACCCAAAAATTATTGATTTTTTTCATGGCTACACATATTCAGCTCATCCTTTAGCGTGCGCAGCAGCAATTGCATCTCTTGCTGTTTATCAAAAAGATAATTTATTAAACAGAGTTGCAGAAATTGCTACATACTGGGAAGATGCTTTGCATTCATTAAAAGGAACTAAACATATAATTGATATTAGAAATCTGGGGTTAATAGGAGCCGTAGAGTTAGAGCCTATCTCAGACAAACCTTCTCGAAGAGCTTACAATGTTCTTTGTGAAGCTTTTAGAGATCAAAAATTATTTATAAGAGTAACAGGGGATATTATTGCTTTATCACCTCCTTTAATTATTCAAAAAAAAGAAATAGATTTAATCGTAGAAAAATTAAAGAAGACAATTAGTTCTACACAATAATTCTGAACTTATGAATAATCCTGTTTTTTTAAGCGGGCTAAATAAGATTTATTCACAATTTGATATATTTTTTGTTGATCTTTGGGGTGTAATTCATAACGGTATTGAATGTTATTCTGATGCTTTAAAAGTCTTAAAAAATTTAAAAAAAAATAAGAAAATTATATTAATTTCAAATGCTCCAAGGCCTAGTGAAAGTGTGCAAAAATTTTTAAATCAAATAAATTTTAATGCGAATTTTTATGATTTGCTAATTACCTCGGGAGATTTAACACGTCTTTATCTTAAAAATTTTTATAAAAATAAAAGTTTTTATCATTTAGGGCCGGACAGAGATAATAGCTTATTTTCTAATCTTGAATGTAAAAAGACATCATTAAAAAATGCTAACTTTGTCATTTGCACAGGAGTAAATAATAACAAAGATAGTCTTAATAAGTATTTTTCAATTTTAGAAAAAATAAAAAAAAAAAATTTAAAAATGGTCTGCGCAAATCCAGATTTAATTGTTCATAAAGGTGGCAACGCCGAATACTGTGCGGGTTCAATTGCAAAATTATACGAAAAAATGGGTGGCAGCGTAAAGTATTTTGGCAAGCCTTACAGAAATGTTTATGATTATGCTTTTGGATACTTAAAGAAAAATTATAAAAAAAATATAAATAAAAGAAAAGTTCTTGTAATTGGAGATAATTTAAACACTGATATTTTAGGCGCGAATAATTTTAAAGTTAAAAATTTATTTATAGCAGGCGGTATTCATAAATCTGAATGGAATAAAAAAAATACTAATTTAGCTAAATTTATAATTAATAAAAATAAATATTTTAAGATTAATTATTTTCAGAATGAATTAATTTGGTAAATGAAGATTTATAATAATATTAACTTTGTAGAGAAGAAATTTCTTAATTCTGTTATAGCAATAGGAAATTTTGATGGAGTTCACTTAGGTCATCAAGAACTTCTAAAGAAGGCCTATATCTTTTCACGTAAGTTAAATAAATTTTTTGGCATATTTACTTTTGATCCTTTGCCTAAGGATTTTTTTAATGGGACTGATAATAAAATTTTAAACATTGATGAAAAAGTTGATATTATTAAAAAATTTGGAGCGGATTTTTTTATTAAACAAAAATTTAATTATAATTTTTCTAAAATAAGCCGTGATAATTTTGTTAATAAAATTCTTTTAAAAAAGTTAAAAGCACATAGTATTTTCGTTGGTAAAGATTTTAGATTTGGTTTTAAAAGAAAAGGCAATGTTTCTTTCTTAAAAAAATTATCACAAAATAATAATATTAAAATTTTTGTAATCAATTTTAAAAAATTTAATAATTATAAAATTTCTTCATCAAAAATTAGAAGCCTAATCCAAACTGGAAAAGTTAATTTAGTTAATAAAATTATGGGGAGGCCATGGTCTATTTCTGGCAGAGTTATAAAAGGTAAAAAATTTGGAAGAAAAATAGGCTTTCCTACAGCAAATATTAAAATCTTTAATCAAATAAAGCCATCATTTGGAGTATACTCTGTCAAAATTATATTTAATAAAAAGACTTACAAAGGTATTGCTAATTTTGGTGTAAGACCAACGTTCGGAAATTCTCGTCCTATTTTAGAAGTTAATTTTTTTGGAAAAAACCATAATTTTTATAACAAAAATATTAAAGTATTGTTTATTGATTTTATTAGAAAAGAAAAAAAATTTAAAAATAGTACAATGCTAGTAAGACAGATTAAGAAAGATATTAAAGTTGCCAAAATTAGTTTAAACAAAAAATAATGTCAGAAATTAAAATAAATCTTCCCGCAACCTCTTTTCCCATGAAAGCTAATTTACCTGTAAAGGAGCCTGAAATAATTAAATTTTGGGAAGAGATTAATCTTTATCAAGAATTAAGATCTAAAAGTAAAGATAGAGATAAATTTATTTTGCACGATGGACCTCCTTATGCAAATGGGCATATTCATATTGGTACGGCATTAAATAAAATTTTAAAAGATATCGTTGTAAGATTTAACCAAATGATGGGCAAAGATGCACCATATGTGCCAGGATGGGATTGTCATGGGTTACCAATAGAATGGAAAGTGGAGGAAGAATATAAAAAGAAAGGAAAAAATAAAGATACTATTCCAGTAAATGAATTTAGAGAAGAATGCCGACAATTTGCAGCAAGTTGGATCGAAATTCAAAAAAAAGAATTTAATAGATTAGGAGTAAATGGAGATTGGAAAAATCATTATACGACTATGAGCAAGTCGTCAGAAGCTCAAATAGCTAGAGAGATAAGTAAATTCATAATAAATGGTGGGTTATATAGAGGATTTAAACCAGTTTTATGGTCGGTAGTTGAAACTACAGCCTTAGCTGATGCTGAGGTTGAATATTATGATCACACTTCTAATACCATTTATGGAAAGTTTTTAATTAAGTCTGGTCCAGAAAAGTTCATGAACTGTAGTGTTGTTATCTGGACAACAACTCCATGGACTATTCCATGTAATAGAGCCTTAGCTTTTAATAGTAAAATTAATTATTCTATTGTTAAAATAAATAATAATGAAAAAATCATTATCGCAGAAAAATTAATAGATAAAGTTTTAGTAGATTGTAAAATTACAAATTTTGAAATTATTGAAAGTTTTTCAGGATCGGAATTTAAAAATATTATTTGTAACCATCCCTTTAAAGATATTGGTTATACCTTTGATGTTCCTATGCTTGATGGTAATTTTGTTAATTTAGAGCAGGGAACAGGAATTGTTCATTGCGCACCTAGCCATGGACCAGATGATTATTATTTATGTTTAAATAACAATATACAAGCTTTTGATACAATAGATGACAAAGGGCATTATACAAAAAATATTATTAAATTTGCTGGTACACACATTTTTAAAGCAGATGATGTAATTATTAATGAGTTGACCAATTTAAATAGATTATTAGGCAAAGGTAAATTAAAGCATAGTTATCCGCATTCATGGAGATCCAAAGCGCCTCTGGTTCATAGAGCTACACCTCAATGGTTTATCTCTATGGAAACAAATAACTTAAGACAAAAATCATTAACAGCAATTGGAAATACAAAATTCTATCCAGCCGTTGGTCAAAATAGATTGAGATCAATGATAGAAACAAGACCTGACTGGTGCGTTTCTCGACAAAGAGTTTGGGGTGTTCCTTTACCAATATTTATATCAAAAAAAACAGGAAAACCTCTAGCTGATGAAAAAGTTTTAGAAGGTGTTGCAAAAATTTTTGAAGAAGAAGGAAGTGACTCTTGGTTTATAAGAAAACCCCAGGATTTCTTAGGCAAGAATTATAATGCTAATGATTATGAACAGGTTAAAGATATTGTAGAAGTTTGGTTTGATAGTGGCTCTACTCATAGTTATGTTTTAGATAAGCGACCAGAGCTTACTTGGCCAGCAAATCTTTATTTAGAAGGATCGGATCAACATAGAGGTTGGTTTCATTCTTCTTTACTTGAATCTTGCGGAACAAAAGGAACCGCACCATTTCAAAACATTTTATGTCATGGATTTGTTGTGGATGGTAAAGGACAAAAAATGTCAAAATCACTAGGTAATGTGGTTATGCCAGAAGAAGTTATTAAAAATTTTGGAGCTGATATACTTAGATTGTGGGTTGTGGCCTCTGATTATTCTGAAGATTTGAAGATTGATAAGGCAATCCTAAATCAACACGCTGAGTCTTATAGAAAAATTAGAAATACTCTTCGATTTTTATTAGGAAATTTAAATGACAAATTATTAAATGATGATTTATCTAAGATAGAATATTCAAAGTTATCATCCTTAGAGAAGTATATTTTATTACAGGTATATGAACTTGATTCAAGATTTAGAGATTATATTAATTCGTATAATTTTCATAAAATATATGTAGAGCTTTTAAATTTTTGTACTTTAGATCTTTCAGCTTTCTATTTTGATATAAAAAAAGATATTCTCTATTGCGATAGTATAAATAGTCAAAGAAGAAATAAATGTTTAGAAATATTAAATGTTCTTACTAATTTTTTATTAAAATGGTTTTCTCCTATTTTGGCCTTTACATCAGAAGAAGCCTATCAAGTGATTAAAAATAAAAATTATAAGAGTATTCATTTACAAGATTTTCCAGTTATACCTTTGGTTTGGAATAATTCTGAAGTCAAAAATAAATGGGTTGGCATCAAGAAAGTAAAGCAAGTTGTTAATGCAGCTATAGAAGACATTAGAAATAAGAAAATTATTGGGTCCAGTTTAGAGGCAAATGTTATTGTTTATTTAAAAAAAGAATATTTAAATCTGATAAAAGAAGAAGATCTTAGTGAAATCTTTATATGTTCAGAAGCAAAAGCAGAGTCTCTCATTAATCAAAGTGATTTATTCTCTTTAAAAGATATCGAAGGTGTTGCCGTGAAAATAGTAAAAGCTAAAGGACAAAAATGTCCTCGTTGTTGGAAGATTTTGGAAAAAACATGCAGTAGAGATATTTGTGGTTTAAAAAATTAAAATGATAAATAAAAAAAAAATATATTTATTTATAACTATAATTATCTTTTTTTTAATAGACAGAGCTTCAAAAATTTTAATTTTAAAAAATTTTTTAGATAATTCATTATCTGAAATTTATATTAACTCTTTCCTAAACTTTTCTTTAGTATGGAACAGTGGAATTGGTTTTGGACTTTTACAAATAGAACCTAATATTTTTTATTTGACTGTATCGATTATAATAACTGCTATTAATTTAGTTTTAATATATTGGATGATAACTTCATCAAATTACTTAGAGTCTATTTTTATTTCTATAATTTTAGGAGGATCGCTCGGTAATTTATTTGACAGATTTTATTATAATTCCGTACCAGATTTTATAGATCTTCATTATAAGAGTTTTCACTGGTTTACCTTTAATATTGCTGATATTTTTATCACTATTGGAATTATTGGATTAATAATAATTGATCTTTTTAAAATAAAAAAAACATGAAAAAAATTATAACTTTATTTGTTTTATTACTTTTATTAGCATCATGTGAAAATGTTCAAAAGGGATTAGGAATGAAAAAAGATGTTCCTAACGAGTTTTTGATTGAAAAAAGAAACCCGTTAACTATGCCGCCAAATTTTGATTTACTTCCGCCTGACTCAGTAAATCAAAATAATCAAAAAGATGAAAAAGATAATTTAAAAGAAATTTTTAATAAAAACTTAGGCAAAGATAAACAAGATAGTGGAACCAATAAAGGAACAGATTCTGGATCTTTAGAAAAAAGTATTCTTGAAAAAATAAAATAGTTTGATGAAAATTGATTCTTTTACTTTTTTAAAAAGTAGTTCAACCCTTTATAGAAAAAATATCGGAAAGTGTTCTGAGATATTTAAAAATTTACTTAATAGTAAAGAAAACTTTTTTTTTGATACATTAAACGAACAGTATCAAAAAAATCTCTTTTTAAAAAAAATAACATTAAAAAAAAAATTACATAAAAAAATTTTAGTTATAGGCATGGGTGGTTCTGTTCTTGGATCAAAAATGATTTCATCTTTTTTTGGTTTAGATAAAAATTATTATTTTTTAGATAATTTAAATGATGTTATGGTTAATGATTTTATTAAAAAAGATCTAAGTATGTTTTCTATTTTTGTTATATCCAAATCTGGAAAAACTCTAGAGACTTTAACAAATTGCAATATTATTTTAAATCATTTTAAAAAAAGAAAAAAAAATTTATATAAAAATTTTATAATTATTTCAGAAAAAAATAATATACTTTTTAATTTCGCAAAAAAAAATAATATTTTATTTTTTGAACACAATACAAACCTTAGTGGTCGATACTCTGTTTTATCAGATCCAGGTTTGTTAATGTTTAATCTTGAATATAAAAAAATTATCCTCGGGATTAATTCTGTGTTAAAAGGAAATTTGAAAAAAAATCTAATTAAAAATACAGCCGCTATTTTAACTTTGATGAAAAAATCTAAAATAAATGCCCATGTATCTCTTATTTATTCAAATGATTTATTAAAGTATGGTCATTGGTATCAACAATTATTGG
>CANMFY010000006.1 GCA_947497305.1 Candidatus Pelagibacterales bacterium
ACTGATTGTATCTTGTTCAAAACATTTAACAGTCGTTATTGATGGAGTTCTTAATGATATCTTTGATTGTTCTAGAAATGGTACCCGTTGTGTCTATGGATATTGGACTAAGGAAAATTAGATTTTTTGGTCGTATTCACCAATTTTTCCAGTTTTTTGAAGTAAATTATCAATAAATTCAAATATCTTTTTCTTACGTTCATTTGAAGTTGGGCTTTCAGTTACCACGACTAATGAAGGTTTATTGGACGAGGCTCTTATTAACCCCCATGACCCATCTTCTAAGGAAAACCGAACTCCATTAATTGTTAATATATCTGTAATGGTTTGATTATCTATTTTTGTATTTTTAACTTTTAATAACTCTACTTGTTTAATTAAATCTTCAACTACTAAATATTTTTCTTCATCTTTACAAAATGGCGCCATAGTAGGTGTTTGATAAGTCTTCGGCAGATCATTAATTATTTCATTCATTTTTTTATTTTGATCATTGAGCAAATGACAGACCTGAAGTGCCGAATTAATTCCATCATCATAACCATATCCTAAAGGTTTATTAAAAAAAAAGTGACCACTTTTTTCAAATCCAGCAAGCGCTTTAATTTGATTTACTTTTCTTTTAATATGAGAATGTCCTGTTTTCCAATATATAGTCTCACAATTATTTTCTTTTAGAATTTTATCTTTTGCAAATAAACCCGTAGATTTAACATCTACAATAAACTTAGATCCTTTATATTTTGGAGCAAGGTTTCGAGCTATTAAAAGTCCAATTTTATCAGAAAAAATTTCTTCTCCCTTATTATCAATAACTCCAACTCTATCTCCATCTCCATCAAAGCCAAAGCCAACATCAGCATTATTATCTTTTACCGCTTTTGAAATAGCATGTAACATTTTTAAATCCTCAGGATTAGGATTGTATTTTGGGAAAGTAAAATCTAAATTACAATCTAGTTCTATAACTTCGCAACCAATTCCCTTTAAGATTTGAGGAGCAAATACTCCAGCAGTCCCATTTCCGCAAGCAACAACTGCTTTAATTTTTTTTTTTATTTTATTTTTAGATATTAAATTATTAATATATATTTCTTTAAATCCTTTAATTTCTTTATAAGATCCTTTATTAAAGTTAAATTTTTGATTTAGTACAATATCTTTAAGTTCATTCATTTCCTCTGGGGCATGGGTTAATCCTTTTTCAATTCCCATTTTAACTCCAGTCCAGCCATTTTCATTATGACTAGCTGTAACCATGGCTACTCCATCAGCATTTAATTCAAATTGAGCAAAATATACCATAGGCGAAAGCGATAAACCCACATCCTCAACCTGACAGCCGGCTTCTATTAATCCGTTTATTAGTGATTTTTTTATCTCTTCACTATAAGATCGATAATCATGACCGACAATTACTCTTGGATTTTTTTTAGTTCTATTTGTGATTTGTGTTCCAAGACCTATTCCTAAATTTTTTATACCACCTAAATTTATGTCTTTAGGATACAACCATCTCGCATCGTATTCTCTAAAACCATTTTTGTTTATGTGAATATCTTTAGAATTCATTAAAAATTTAATTGTTATTTTTTAATGGTTTATCAAAATTAAATTTTTTTAATTGACTTTTTTATAATGTTCTATTAATGTTCTATTGTAGTATACTTATTAATAGTATATTCATGATTTTGTAACACAACATGTAGTTGTTTTAACGTAAAAATCTAATAAAATATAGAATTATGCAAGATAATTTGGCTTTAGCCATCAAGAACCTCGTTTTGGATAAAGGAATCGACATTCCAACATCAACTCCTAAATCTAACGTTCAGGATCTTAAAAAACCAGATCTTTTTTCTTTAACAAAAGAAACAGAATTATTTCAAAACGAAAGAGGGATCACAATTAAGATTGACCGATCCAAAGATTCAAAATTAACAAATTTCGGTAAAGCAACTTTAGATGACAGATATTTAGCAGAAGGAGAGTCTTACCAAGATTTATTTGCAAGAGTTGCAGCAAATTATGCTGATAACAATTTACACGCACAAAGAATTTATAATTACATAAGTAACCTTTGGTTCATGCCAGCAACGCCAGTTTTGTCGAACGCAGGAACGGACAGAGGTTTGCCAATATCTTGTTTTTTAAATGAAGCCACAGATAGTCTAGACGGCATTTTAGATCTTTGGTCAGAAAATGTTTGGCTTGCAGCAAGAGGCGGTGGAATAGGAAGTTACTGGGGTAATTTAAGATCCATTGGAGAAAAAATTGGCCGAGTTGGAAAAACTTCTGGAATTATTCCATTCATTAAAGTGATGGACTCATTAACTTTAGCAATCAGCCAAGGATCATTAAGAAGAGGATCGGCTGCATGTTATTTACAAATTGATCATCCTGAAATTGAAGAATTTATTGAGATGAGAAGACCAACAGGAGGCGACCCAAATAGAAAAGCTTTAAATTTACATCACGGAGTTTTAGTTACTGACGCTTTCATGAGAGCTGTTGAGCTTGACGAACAATGGGCATTAAAAAGTCCTTATGATGGAGTAGTCCAAGCAACTATTTCTGCAAGAAATTTATGGATTAGATTGTTAACTGCGCGAGTTGAAACAGGTGAGCCTTACATCATTTTTATAGACACAGTAAATAGAATGATACCACAGCATCATAAACTTGCAGGCTTAACAGTTAAGACGTCAAACCTTTGTTCGGAAATTACTTTACCAACAGGAATTGATAAAAATGGAAAAGATAGAACAGCTGTTTGTTGCTTATCGTCAATAAATTTAGAAACTTACGATGAGTGGAAGAATGATAAAAACTTTGTTGAAGATATTATGAGATTTTTAGATAATATTTTAAGTGAGTTTATAGAAAAAGCACCAGATTCTTTTAAAGACGCAAAGTATTCAGCACACCGTGAAAGAAGTGTTGGTTTAGGTGTTATGGGATTTCACTCTTTCTTACAAAAAAATTTAATTCCATTTGAATCTGTCATGGCTAAAGTTTGGAATACAAAAATTTTTAAATATATCGATCAAGAAGTTAATAAAGCATCTAAAAAATTAGCAGAAGAAAGAGGAGCGTGCCCTGATGCTGCGGAATATGGGATTATGGAGAGATTTTCTAATAAAACAGCAATAGCTCCAACGGCATCTATTTCTATTATTTGCGGCGGATCCTCTCCAGGAATTGAGCCTATAGCTGCAAATAGCTATACACATAAAACGTTATCTGGTTCATTTAATGTGAGAAATAAATTTTTAGAAGAACTTTTAGAAAAATATGGGCAAAACAATAGCGATGTTTGGTCTTCTATCACAACAAACCAAGGATCCATTCAGCATTTAAATTTTCTAACACAGGAAGAAAAAGATATTTTTAAGACTGCATTTGAACTTGATCAAAGATGGTTAATTGATCTTTCAGCAGATAGAACTCCTTATATATCTCAAGCACAATCATTGAATGTATTTATTCCCGCAGATGTTCATAAAAAAGATCTTCATCAAATACATTTTCAAGCGTGGAAGAAAGGACTAAAAAGCCTCTACTACTGTAGGTCGAAATCTATACAGAGAGCAGAGGTTGTAAGTAAAAGTTTTGTTGAAAGTTCAGCAGAAAAAAAAGAAACTAATAAAACAACTAACTATGAGGAATGTTTGTCATGTCAGTAGCAGCAATTAAAATACCAGAAAAAATTATAGATAAAAATTATTGTGATACACAGGGTCTGTTAAAAGATAATCCAGTATATAAACCTTTTCGTTATCCATGGTGCTACGATGCATGGTTAACTCAACAAAGAATTCATTGGTTGCCTGAAGAGGTTCCTTTATCTGAAGATATTAGAGATTGGCAAAAAAAATTAACACAAAGTGAAAAAAATTTATTAACACAGATCTTTAGATTTTTTACTCAAGCAGATGTTGAAGTAAATAATTGCTACTTAAGACATTACACAAGTGTTTTTAAACCTACAGAAGTTTTAATGATGATGACTGCGTTTTCATCAATGGAAACCGTTCATATTGCTGCTTACTCTCATTTGTTAGATACAATCGGAATGCCAGATTCAGAATATTCCGCATTTCTAAAGTACAAAGAAATGAAAGATAAGTACGACTATATGCAAAACTTTAATATGAATAATAAAAGAGAAATTGCAAAAACAGTTGCTGTATTTAGCGCTTTTACAGAAGGTTTGCAGTTATTTGCAAGTTTTGCGATCTTATTAAACTTTCCAAGATTCAATAAAATGAAAGGTATGGGCCAAATAGTTACTTGGTCAGTAAGAGATGAAACACTTCATTGTAATTCAATGATTAAAATTTTTAATACTTTTTGTGATGAAAATCCTGGATTGCTAGATGAAAGTTTAAAAAAAGAAATCTATGATGCTTGCAGAACAATCGTTCACCATGAGGATGCTTTTATCGATTTAGCGTTTGAAATGGGCAATATTGAAGGTTTAACTGCTGAACAAGTTAAAACTTATATTAGATGGATTGCAAACCGAAGATTATCGCAATTACGTTTAAAAGAAATTTATGAAGTTAAAGAAAATCCATTAACATGGTTAGATGATATGTTAAATGGCGTTGAGCACATGAACTTTTTTGAAGGTAGGGCAACAGAGTACTCTAAAGCCTCTACAAAAGGTTCATGGGTTGAAGCTTTTGAATTTACTAAATAGCTTTAAATTATCTTTTATCTATTGACTGGACTTTTCGATGGGCCGCGCCGGTGTATTTTGAAAGCGGCCTAATTAATCTATTATCAGTTAATTGTTCATTTACGTGTGCGGACCAACCAGTAATTCTCGACATTACAAAAATTGGTGTAAAAAAATCAACATCGAAACCCATTAAATAATAACTGGGACCCGATGGAAAATCTAAATTTGGAAATATATTTTTTTCTTTAATCATAGTTTGTTCTAATATTTTAGAAATTTTAGGAAATTTATCATTTTTATAAAATTCTGCGGTTTTGTAATAATATTTTGTCATCGTAGGAACTCTAGAATCTCCTTTTTTATAAACACGGTGGCCAAAACCAATAATTAAATCCTTATTTTTAATTTTATTTAAAATATATTTTTCAGCATTTTCTGGCTCTTTAATATCTAAAAACATTTCCATAACAGCTTCATTTGCTCCACCATGCAAAGGACCCTTCAAAGCACTAATCCCTCCAATGATTGCACTATGAATATCAGCAAGGGTGCTTGCTACAACTCGTGATGCAAAAGTTGAAGCATTGAAACTATGTTCAGCGTATAAAATTAAAGAAACATCAAATGCTTTTATAACATCTTTGCCTGGAATTTTTCCAAAGCACATATGAAAAAAATTTTCACTAAAACTTAAATCTATTTTTGGATCTATTATATCTAATCCTTTTCTTGTTCTAAAATTTGCAGCAATTGCAGTAGGAGTTTTTGCAAAAATTTTTATAAATTTATTATAATTAGCTTCAATAGTATTTACAGAGGTTTCACTATCTTCTAAGCTTAAATGACTAATAGAAGTTCTTGTTGTATCCATAGGATGTGCTTTTTTTGGATATTTTTGAATAACTTCTTTTAAATTAACACTTATTTTTCTATTATTTTTTTCTTCTTCTTGAAATTTATTAAGTTGTGATTTACTAGGAAGTTCCCCTTTTAATAATAAGTAAGCAACCTCTTCAAATGTACACGCATCGGCTAGATCTTGAACTGTATAACCTCTATAGGTTAAAGAATTAATATCCGGCATCACTTCTGAGACTTTAGTCTCATCAGCGATTACGCCAACTAGACCTTTTTTAATCTCAGTTTCAGCCATTATTATTCATGTCCCTTTTTAGAAAACTTAAATATAGAGCTATCAAATTCACTATATTTTTCATAATCAACTAATTCATATAATCTTTTTCTAGTTTGCATTTTATCAATAACATTATTTTGATGACCGTCTTTAAATATCTGTCTTAAACCATCCTCAACATTTTTTAGCGCTAATCTTTGTGTTGTTACTGGATAAATAACTAAATTATATCCAAGGTTACTAAGTTCTTTTACAGAAAGTAATTTTGACTTTCCAAATTCAGTCATATTTGCAAGCAAATATGCTTTTGTAGCTTTTCTAATTTTTTCAAATTCTTTTTCATTTTTTAAAGCTTCAGGAAAAATCATATCTGCCCCGGCATCCACATAAGCCTTCACTCTTGAAATTGTTTTATCTAAACCTTCAGTAGCGTTAGCATCCGTCCTTGCTATAATTAAAAAGTTTTTATCTTTCCTGGCTTTAACTGCTGATTTAATTTTTTTAATCATCTCACTTGTGCTGATAACATCTTTATTATCTAGGTGCCCACATCTTTTTGGATTAGTTTGATCTTCAATGTGGCAACCTGAAATTCCAAAGTTTTCAAACGTTTCAATTGTTCGCGCACAATTCATAGGTCCGCCAAATCCAGTGTCAGCATCAACAATTGAGGGTAGATTTGTAACTCTAGCAATTTGTTCAGCTCTATAAGAAACTTCAGCTAAAGTTGTAAGACCAATATCAGGAATTCCCAAATCATTAGCCATAACAGCGCCAGAAACATAAACCCCTTCATAGCCAATTTCTTCAATTAATTTTGCAACTAAAGGATTATATGCTCCCGGAAAACGAATAAGTTTTTTTGTTTGTAATTTCTTTTGTAAGTCAGCTCTTTTTTCTAAAGGTGTTTTTTTAACAAAATACATAATTAATTCAAAAATTTCATTTTAGATAATATTCCATTCATTTCAGTAAAGTCATTAATTAAATAATCATGATAAATACTAGTATGATCCTTTTCAGTATATCCCCCTTTTACAAGAATAAATTTCACTTTTGCTATTCTTGCTGTCTCAGCATCAGTTTCGCTATCGCCAATCATAATACTATCCTCTTTTTTTACATCTAAAATCTCTAATATATTTGTTAAATGTCTTGGATCTGGTTTTTTATATTCAAATGTATCAACACCTGCAATGTAATCAAAAAATTCAATAAGATTGATTTCTTTAAGAAGTTTTTTAGCCAAAGACTCCATTTTATTTGTGCAAATTGCAAAATTAATTTTTTGAGATTTTCCCCAAATAAGAAACTCATTAACTCCTTTGATAATTTGCGATTTTTTTGAGATATTCTCTCTATAATAATTAATAAATTCTTCGGTCATTTTTTTATGAATATTTTGGTCGAAAATTTTTTCTTCTTTCTTTAAAGAGCTTAAAATCATATTAGCTGCGCCTCTACCGGCCAATTGACGAATATCTGTTAATGGCTTTTGATCATAACCAAATTTTTTCATCACAAAATTATGGGCATCCATTAAATCTGGCGCAGAATCTACAAGTGTTCCATCAAGATCAAACACTATTGCTTTGTTCATAAATAATTGAAAAATTAGTAGTTAAAAGAAATAATTTGTGAGTTAAATTATTAAAATCATTCCTATAGTAACATTGTGCAAATAGCAATAAATCATAAAGTTGAATTAAAGTTATTTATAATTTCATTATGATTAAGTCTAAAAAATTATTACAAAATAAAATTCGCAAGTTAGCTATTAAAAAAGGAGTTAAATTAATTTCTCCAGAATCAATTTATTTATCTCCAGATACTAAATTTGGAAAAAATGTTTTAATAGAACCCTATGTTGTTATTGGCGAAGGTGTGAAAATTGGAAATAATGTTAAAATTTTAAGTTTTTCTTATATAGAAAAAACAAAAATTGGAAATAATGTAATTATTGGACCGTTTGCAAGGTTAAGACCAGATACAATTTTAGAGGATAATTCAAGAATTGGAAATTTTGTCGAAATCAAAAAATCTAAAATTGGAAAAAATTCTAAAGTCAGCCATCTAAGCTATATTGGTGATTCAATTTTAGGAAAAAATGTTAATGTTGGTGCAGGAACAATTACTTGTAATTATGATGGTAAAAATAAATATAAGACTAAAATTTTAGATAATGCTTTTATAGGATCTAACACGTCTTTAGTTGCGCCGGTAAAAATTGGAAAGAATACAGTGATTGGTGCGGGTTCTACGATTACGAAAAATGTAAAAGATAATACCCTTGCCTTAAGTAGAGTTTCTCAAAGAGAATTAAAAAAAAGAAAAAAATAAAAATAATTTATGTGCGGTATTATCGGTATTGCTAGTTATAAAGATATTTCTAAAGAAATTTTAGAATCATTAAAAAAACTTGAATATCGAGGCTATGACTCTGCTGGCATTTCAACAATAAATAATGGAGAAATAGTAGAGAATAAGTGTGCTGGTAAAGTTTCTGACTTAGAAAAATTAATTAAAAAAACATCGCTATCAGGCTATATTGGAATTGGTAATGTTCGTTGGGCAACTCATGGAATTCCAAATCAAATAAATGCCCATCCACATTCCTCAGATGAGGTATCAGTTGTCCATAATGGTATTATTGAAAATTCATCAATTATTAAAAAAGAACTTATTGAAAAAGGCCATATTTTTAAATCCCAGACAGATACTGAGGTTATCACACATCTTATCACTGAAAATTTAAAAAAAATGAATTATTTAGATTCTGTATTTGAAACCTTAAAGAAATTAGAAGGTAGTTTTGCATTAGGAATTATTTTTAAAAAATTCAATAATTTAATTGTTGGAGCAAGAAGAGGAAGCCCACTTGCTGTTGGTTATAGAGATAAAGAGAAATATTTAGGTTCAGATTCTTATGCATTAAACTCCATGACTAAAGAAGTTTCCTATCTCGATGATGGAGATGTATGTGTGCTAACAAAAGATAAAATTGATTTCTTTGATAAAAATAAGAAAAAGATTGAAAAAAAAACCCATAAATTAGTTAATGAACAGGGAGGTTATAGCAAAGGAAATTTTAAAGATTTTATGTCTAAAGAAATTTCTGAGCAACCAGAAGTTATTAAGAAATGTATTAATGAATATTTAGATAAAATAAGAAAAGAGATTAATATAGTCAATTTTCCTATTGATCCTAAGAAGATTACAAAAATTAATTTAATAGCATGTGGAACAGCTTATCATGCTTGTATTATTGGAAAATATTGGTTCGAAGAATTTACTAATATTGATGTAAGTGTAGATGTTGCTTCAGAGTTTAGGTATAGAAATAACAAAATAAAAGAACATGAACTTTATATTTTTGTTTCTCAATCTGGCGAAACTGCAGACACTATTGCGGCACTAGATTTTTGTAAAAAAAAGGGTGCAAAAACATGTGCAATTGTTAATGTTACTGAAAGTACCTTATCAAGATTATCAGATTTAGTTTTACCAATCCATGTTGGTCCAGAAGTTGGCGTTGCTTCAACAAAAGCTTTTATAGGCCAGATTTTAGTTCTTTTATTATTTATCTTAAAAATAGGAAGAATTAGAAATGAGATTAAGGATGATGAATATTTTAATATTATTAAAGATTTAGAAAATATTCACCTGAACGTAGCATCAATTTTGAATAATAAAAAATTTATTGAAGAACTTGCTGGAGATTTTTTAAATATTAAAGGTTCAATGTTTTTAGGCAGGGGGCTTTCCTACCCAATTGCGTTAGAAGGCGCTCTCAAATTCAAAGAATTAACTTATTTACATGCAGAAGGTTATCCGGCTGGCGAGATGAAGCACGGACCTTTAGCACTAGTTGAAAATGGAATGCCAGTCATTGTTATTGCTCCAAAAGATAGATTTTATGATAAAACAATTTCTAATATGCAGGAGGTTATAGCGCGGGGAGGAAAAATTTTGTTAATATCAGATCATACAGATGAAATTATAACTAGCGAAAATATTTGGTCAGAAATTAGAATTCCGAAAATCCATAAATTTCTTTCTCCTTTTTTAAGTACTATTCCTTTACAACTACTTGCTTATTATGTTGCTTTAAAAAAAGGTAACGACATAGATAAGCCAAGAAATTTAGCGAAATCTGTTACGGTAGAATAATTTATTCTTGTAGGCTTAGAACACTCTATATATATACTGTAGGTTGAATATGAAAAATTGGAAACCTAATTCTTGGAGAACGAAAACTGGAAAACATTTACCCGTTTATGAAAACGAAAATAAATTAAACGAGGTTTTGAAGGAAATTTCTAAATTTCCTCCACTTGTTTTTGCTGGAGAGTCTCGAACTCTTAAACAAATGCTTGGCGAAGTGAGTGAAGGAAAAGCTTTTTTATTCCAGGGAGGAGATTGTGCTGAGAGTTTTGAGGAATTTCATCCAGATAATATCAGAGATTTATTTAAAGTTATTTTGCAAGTTTCTTTAATACTTACAGTTTCATCACATTTACCAATAGTAAAAATAGGTAGAGTTGCGGGTCAATTCTCTAAACCAAGAAGTTCTTCTACAGAGATTATAAATGGAAAAGAGCTTCCTAGCTATTTAGGGGATAATATTAACGGCATGAAATTTGATGAGCAGTCTCGAAAGCCTGATCCTGCAAGACTATTAAAATCATACTCGCAGTCAGCTGCAACATTAAATCTATTAAGAGCATTTTCGCAAGGAGGATTTGCTGATTTAAGTAAAGTTCACCTATGGAATATGGATTTTGTAAATAAGAGTGCTGATAAAAAATTTAAAGATATTCAAAATAAAGTTATGGAAGCTTTAAATTTTATGCACGCTTGTGGGATTACTATTGAGCAAAACAGAAGATTAAGAACCGTTAATTTTTACACAAGTCACGAAGCTTTACATCTACCTTATGAAGAGGCAATGACGAGAGTTGATTCAACAACAGGTGAACATCATGATACTTCAGCGCATTTTTTATGGATTGGAGACCGTACTAGACAAATAGATGGTGCCCATGTGGAGTTTTGTAAAGGAATTAAAAATCCAATAGGGATTAAATGTGGTCCAAGCTTAGATCCAAAAGAATTAATTAAATTAATTGAAGTTTTAAATCCAGAGGATGAAGCTGGAAGAATAACTTTAATAGCTAGATTTGGTCATGATAAAGTAGAAAAATTTTTACCAAAACTTATTCAATCTGTAAAAAAATCGAATAGGAAAGTGATTTGGTCTTGTGACCCAATGCATGGTAATACTATTAAATCTACCACTGGATTTAAGACTAGACCATTTAAAGATATAATTTCAGAAGTTAAAAGCTTCTTTGATATTCATCAAGGAGAAGGAACTTACGCCGGGGGACTTCATATTGAAATGACAGGAAAAAATGTCACAGAATGTATTGGGGGTGCACAGAATATTACTGATAAAGATTTATCTAGCAGATACCATACGCATTGCGATCCAAGATTGAATGCAAATCAAGCTATTGAGTTAGCATTTCTTATTTCAGAGGAAATTAAGAAAAATTCTAAATATTCAATAAACTCAATTAGAAAAGCTTCTTAAAAATTATTTTTTAATAATTTTTTTGCTTAAATCTAAAAAAAAAGTAAAAATAATATAATGACATCAGCAGATAGAATTCAATTTATTAAAAACTGGATTAAAAACTATTGTAATTCAATGGAAAAGAAACCTGATTGTTTAGTTGTTGGGGTGTCTGGTGGAATTGACTCAGCGGTTGTAAGCACCATTTCAGCAATGACAGAAATGAGGGTTAAAGCCCTTTCGATGCCGATTAAACAATTAAAATTTCAAGATGATTTAAGCAAAGCTCATCTCAAATGGTTAAAGAGTAAATTTTCTAACGTAGATGAGGTGATTATAAACTTAGATGAAGTTTTTAATAATTTTGAAAAATCTTTAAAAGATTTTAACAGTGAGCACGCTTTTGCAAATTCGCGAGCAAGGTTGCGAATGGCAACTTTATACCAAGTAGCAGGAGCAAATAATGGAATTGTTGTTGGTACAGGTAATAAAGTTGAAGATTTTGGAGTAGGTTTTTATACTAAATATGGCGATGGGGGTGTTGATATTTCTCCAATAGCAGATTGCTTAAAAACTCAAGTTTGGGATATGGGAAAAGAGCTAAAAATATTAGAGGATATTATTAATGCAGCACCAACGGATGGATTGTGGACGGACGGAAGAACTGATGAACGTCAATTGGGAATGTCATATGAGGATTTAGAAAAAGCTATGCTTAATCCAAAAGATAAAAATTATGAAAAATATTTAAAAATTAGAAAAAGAAATCTTCATAAAATGGACTTAATTCCAATTTGTAAATTTAATAACAGTGAATAGTTTAAAAATTTACAATACCTTTAGAAGAGAAAAAGAAGAGTTTATTCCTTTAAATAAAGACTCGGTTGGAATGTACGTCTGTGGTCCGACTGTTTATGACGAGCCTCATATTGGTAATGCTCGACCGTTAATTATTTTTGATCTTGTATTTAGAATTTTAATTAAAAATTTTGGAAAAAATAAAGTTAATTATATTAGAAATATTACTGATATTGATGACAAAATTATTCAAAGAGCAAGTGAATTAAAAATTGATATTAATGAACTTACAAAAAATGTCACAGATATTTTTTTTGACGATTGTAATTATTTAAATTGTTTAACTCCAAATCACCAGCCCAAAGCAACTGAAAATATATCAGGCATGATTCAAATGGTTGAAAATTTAATTGCTAAAAAAATTGCATATATAAAAAATGGTAATGTTTATTTTAATGTAAACAAATTTGAAGACTATGGTAAACTTTCAAATAAAAATACAAAAGAATTAATCTCTGGATCAAGAGTAGAAGTTTCAGAATTTAAAAATAATCCTTTAGACTTTGTCTTGTGGAAACCCTCAAAAGATAAAGAGCCTTTTTGGGATTCTCCTTGGGGAAAAGGAAGACCAGGCTGGCATATAGAATGCTCTGCGATGGCACAGAAGTATCTAGGTGAAGAATTTGATCTACACTGCGGTGGATTAGATCTTATTTTTCCCCATCATGAAAATGAGATAGCTCAATCAATTTGCGCAAATGACACTAATATTCTTGCAAAGTACTGGATGCACAACGGCTATTTGACTGTTGATGGAAAAAAGATGTCAAAATCTGATGGAAATTTCGTCACTATTAATAATTTAAAAAAAAATTTTAACGGACAAATCGTCAGATTATCCATTTTAGGCACTCACTACAGACAACCTTTAGACTGGAATTTAAAAATTTTAGAAACAAACAAAAAAATATTAGAAAATTGGTATAGTTTTTATTCTCCTGAAAAAGAGGAAATTAGCGAGGAATTATTTAATATTTTATTGGACGATTTAAATACACCAAAATTTATAACAAGCATTCATAGTCTTTATAATAGAGCAAAAACTGGAGATGCTACGGCTAAAAAAGATTTAAATTCTGCACTTAAATTTATTGGTTTATTTGATCAAAGTGAAGAGCAATTTAATAGCTTAAGAAAAAAATCAAATCTTGATGAAAGTGAGATTGAAAATCTAATAGAACAAAGAAATCTTGCCAGAAAAGATAAAGATTTTAAAAAAGCTGATAAAATTAGACTAGATCTTGAAAAGAATGGAATTTTAATTGAAGATCTTAATGATAAAACACATTGGAAATATAAATAATGAGTAAAGAAAAAATTTACATATTCGACACCACTTTAAGAGATGGAGCGCAAACTCAAGGTGTAAATTTCTCAATGGATGAAAAAAATAAAATTGCTACCGCATTATCTAAACTAGGAGTTGATTATATTGAGGCAGGATGGCCTGGCGCAAATCCAACAGACACTAATTTTTTTAACAAACCTCCAAAATTATCTAATTCAACTTTAGTTGCGTTTGGTATGACTAAAAAATCTGGCAGGAGTGCTGAAAATGATCCAGGGTTATCTGCTATTATAAATTCAAATACTAAATCTGTTTGCATCGTCGGAAAAACATGGGATTTTCATGTAGATGTAGCTCTAGGAATTTCAAAACAAGAGAATTTAGAAAATATTGTCGATACAACACAACATTTTGTAAAAAATAAAAGAGAATACATGTTTGATGCCGAACATTTTTTTGATGGGTATAAAAATAATAAAAAGTATGCATTAGAATGTATACGCTCAGCTTACGATAATGGTGCAAGATGGGTTATTTTATGTGACACAAATGGAGGAACTTTACCTTTTGAAATTGAAGAAATAGTAAATGATGTTGCAAAAGTTATTCCTGGAAAAAATTTAGGCATCCATACCCATAACGATACAGAAAACGCAGTAGCAAATACTCTTGCAGCAATTAGATCGGGGGCTAGACAGGTTCAGGGAACCTTAAACGGTTTAGGAGAAAGATGTGGGAATGCAAATATTGTATCGATTATTCCAACTTTATTATTGAAAAAATATTTTAAAGATAAATTCGATATTTCAGTAGAGGAAAAAAAAATTAAATATTTAACCGAATGTTCTAGATTATTAGATGAAATTTTAAATAGAAAACCTAATAATCATGCTGCTTATGTCGGCGCCTCTGCTTTTGCGCATAAAGGAGGTCTCCATGTTTCTGCTGTTGAGAAAAATCCGAAAACATATGAACATATTGTTCCAGAGTCTGTAGGCAATAAAAGAAACATTGTTATTTCAGATCAGTCAGGAAGATCTAATATTTTGTCAAGATTAGAAAAATTAAATATTAAGATTAATAAAGATGATCCTAAAGTTCAAAAATTGTTAGAACAGGTTAAAGATAGAGAATTTATTGGATATGCTTATGATGGCGCTGATGCCTCATTTGAGTTGTTAACTCGAAGATTGTTAGGAGAAGTTCCTAATTATTTAAATATAAAAAAATACGAAGTAAAAGTTAGTAAAAGTAATGACAATGATCTTATTAATTCTTATGCAACGGTTATTTTACAAGTCGATAAAAAAGATATTATTTGCGAAGGATCAGGTAATGGGCCAGTCAATGCAATTGATAACGCAATTAGATCTAACGTAAATAAAATTGGAAAATATAGCGAGTATTTAAAAGATTTAAGGTTAGTAGATTATAAAGTTAGAATTTTGAATACGGGAACCAATGCTATTACCCGAGTATCTATTGAGAGCACCGACAATACAGGTGACATTTGGTTTACCATTGGAGTTTCGCCGAATATAATTGAAGCATCTTTTAGAGCGTTGATAGATAGTATTGATTACAAGTTGTACAAGGATAAGGCCCCTGCAAACTTGTAATGTTATCTAAAAATATTCATTTTATTTTAGTCAGACCTCAACTTGGAGAAAATATAGGAGCTGCTGCTAGATCACTAAAAAATTTTAATTTTGAAAATTTACGATTAGTTTCTCCTCGAGACAGTTGGCCAAATAAAAGCGCAACTTATACTGCAGTAGAAGCCAAGGATATTGTCCATAAAGCAAAAGTTTTTTCAAATATTGATCGAGCAGTTGCAGATTTAGATTATGTTTTTGCAACCACATCAAGAAGTAGGTCGGTAAATAAAAAGATTATAGATTTATCTAAAGCTATAAAGATTATAAAAAAACAAAGTATTCATAATAAAAAAACTGGAATTTTTTTTGGGCCAGAAGCTTCAGGATTAAGCAATGATGATCTTATTAATGCTAATTATTTAGTTAATATTCCAACAAGTAATAAATTTAAATCGTTAAATTTATCACATGCCGTGACTATTTTTGCTTTTGAATTATTTACTGCTTCAATAAAATTTGAACCTATTGTTAAGAATTTGTATAGAAGTGATGATGCAAAAAAGAAAGAAGTTAACGCTTTTTTAAACTTTTTAATATCTCATTTAGATAAGGTAGGTTTTTTGAAGCCAGCTGAAAAAAAACAACAAATGATTAGAAGTGTTAAAAATATTTTTCACCGAAGCTCTCTTTCTACGCAGGAAATTAGAACTTTATCAGGAGTTATTAGTTCTTTAATTAAGTTTAAAGAATGAGAGTAACATTGACTAAAAGAATAAGGGTTATTATAAGAGGGCACTTTAAAATATGACAAAAAGAATAAATTCTACTCATAAAGTTGATAGACGACTTGGGGTAAATCTTTGGGGTAGACCAAAAAGTCCCTTTAACACTAGAGCCTATCGTCCAGGACAGCACGGACAAAGAAACAAAGGTAAACCCTCAGATTATAATATTCAATTACAAGCTAAGCAAAAATTAAAAAGTTATTATGGTAATATAAGTGAAAGACAATTTAGAAATCTTTTTAGAAAAGCTTATAAAAAAAAGGGGGATACAGGAGAAAATTTAGTTGGTTTATTAGAGAGAAGACTAGACGCTGTTATTTATAGAGCAAAATTTGCCATTACTGTTTTTGCTGCAAGACAAATGATTAATCATGGAAAAGTAAAAGTGAATGGAAAGAAAGTTAATATTTCAAGTTATTTAGTTTCTGAAAATGATGAAATAGAAATAAAGGATTCATTCAAACAATCAATTCCAATTATCGGAGCAACACAAAGCAAAGAGAGAGAAGTTCCAGAATATATTATTGCTGACCACAAAAAAATGACTGCAAAATTTAATAAAGTTCCAAAGTATGATCAGATCCCATATCCAGTGCAAATGGAACCTAAACTAGTTGTTGAATACTATTCTAGATAATTTTCTATTTTAGAAGTTTTTGCAATTCACCTTTTTCGTACATTTCTTTTGCAATATCACAGCCACCAATAAATTCTCCTTTAACGTAAAGTTGAGGAACAGTTGGCCAATTACTAAAATCTTTAATTCCTTGTCTTATTTCAGGATCAGCTAAAACATCAATACCGTTAAATTTTACCTTAAGTTGTTTTAAAATATTAGTAACAGTCATTGAAAATCCACATTGCGGCATATCAGGAGTGCCCTTCATAAATAAAACTACATCATTTTTACTTATAATATCTTTTATTTTTTCATTAATGTTTGTCATTTTACATTTCTTCCGTTGTTAGTGCCAGTGCGTGTAATTCATTACCCATTTTTCCTTTAAGAGAAGCATATACCATTTGATGTTGTTGAACTCTAGTCTTACCTTTAAATTTTGAAGATCTAATTTTAGCCGCATAATGATTATCATCGCCGGCCAGATCTTTTATTTCAATTTCAGCATCTGGAAAACCTTCTTTTAATAATTTATGAATTTCTTCTTGTTTAATAGCCATAATTAATTTTTATTATAATTTTTAAACCAACTTTCATTTTTTGTCTTTAATTCTTTAACACTAATTTTTAAATTATTTTCTATTTCAAATATCTCACTTTGAGTTTTTCCAATAATATCTATTTTAATATTTTTATCATTTGCAATATTTTTCACTTTCTCTAAATTTTTCTTATTTATTTCAATTAAATATCTAGCCTGATCTTCAGAAAATAAATATTTAATTTTATCGATATTTGATCCTGATACTTTAATTTTGGCACCAATATTAGATGCCATACACATTTCAGCTAATGTAACTATTATTCCACCGTGAGAAATATCGTGAACTGCACTAACCATTTTTCCCTTGATTAAGTCGCTAATAAAAAGACCATTTTTTTTTTCTTCTTTTAAATTAATCTGTGGAGGAGGACCGTCTTTATCCTCTAAAATATCATAAATTAATGCACTTTGACTTAGATGACCCGAGGTTTCTCCAATAATGGCAATAATGCTTTCTGTATTTTTGAAATTAAACGTCATCATATTATTAATATTTTTTAAAAGACCAACACCACCAATTGTTGGAGTTGGATAAATGGCAACACCATTTGTTTCGTTATATAAAGATACATTTCCAGATATCACTGGGTAATTTAAAGCCTCACAAGCTTCTTTCATTCCATTGATACTATCTACAAACTGACCCATGATTTCTTTTTTTTCAGGATTTCCAAAATTTAAACAATTAGTGATAGCAATAGGCTGAGCTCCAACTGAAATTAAATTTCTCCAAGTTTCACAAACAGCTTGCATCGCTCCAGACTTTGGATGAGCTTTGCAATATCTTGGCACACAATCAACCGTAGCGGCTATTCCTTTATTTTTTCCATGATAACGAACAATAGCAGAATCACCGCCTGGCTTTTGAATAGTGTCTGTCATTACCATATGATCATACTGTTCCCATACCCACGATTTATTTGAGTAATTATGATGAGATAAAATTTTAATTAATGAATCTTTAATATCTAATTTTTCAATTTCAGAGTCGTGATTAATTGTTTTTGGATAATTATAAGTTACATATTCTCTCTTATATTTAGGGGCATTATCACCTAATGAATGAATTGGAATGCTACATACATTTTTTTTATTAAACTCAAGTTCAAGTTTTTTTGAATTTGTTAATTCTCCTATAATTGCAAAATCTAATCCCCATTTTTCGAATATTTTTCGAGCCTCTTTTTCTTTTCCTTTTTTTAAAACCATTAACATTCGCTCCTGACTTTCAGAGAGCATAATTTCATAAGGCGTCATATTATTTTCTCTACAAGGAATTAAATTTAAATTAATTTTAATTCCAAGATCACCCTTTGAGGCCATTTCTATAGAGGAGGAGGTAAGACCAGCGGCACCCATATCTTGTATTGAGACAATAGATTTTTTTTGCATTAACTCTAAACAAGCTTCTAAGAGAAGTTTTTCAGTAAATGGGTCTCCAACTTGCACTGTTGGTTTTTTTGACTCGGAGTCTTCATCAAACTCAGCTGATGCCATCGTTGCACCATGGATTCCATCTCTACCTGTTTTTGAACCAACATAGACAACGGGGTTACCGATGCCGCTAGCAATTGAATAAAAAACCTTATCTTTTTTGGCAATACCAATATTCATGGCATTAACTAATATATTTCCGTTATAACATTCATCAAATTCAGTCTCACCTCCAACAGTTGGAACACCTATACAATTTCCATATCCGCCAATTCCAGAAACAACCCCATTTAATAAATATTTTGTTTTCTCATGATTAGGTGAGCCAAATCTTATAGAATTTAAATTAGCAACAGGTCTTGCACCCATTGTAAAAACATCTCTTAATATTCCACCAACTCCAGTTGCTGCACCTTGATAAGGCTCAATATAAGAAGGGTGGTTGTGGCTTTCAATTTTAAAAATAACAACATCTCCATCGCCAAAATCAACAACACCTGCATTTTCACCTGGTCCTTGAATTACATATTTGTTTTTTGTTGGCAAAGTTTGTAGCCAAATTCTTGAGGATTTATAAGAACAGTGCTCAT
>CANMFY010000007.1 GCA_947497305.1 Candidatus Pelagibacterales bacterium
ATCACCTAGACCTTTTGGAGATTTTTGATAAATAAATTTAATTTTATTCTTGTAACGATCTAAAATTTTAATTCTCTTAATAGATTTATTATCTTTCTTTTTTTTTAAATAATTTATTAAATAATTATCAGGATATAGATAATCTTTTATAATCGTTTTTTTTTTAGAGATAACTAGAATTATTTTTTTAATGCCCGCCTCTAAACATTCATCCAAAACATGTTCTAAAATAGTTTTGTTCCCCAAGGGTAACAGTTCTTTTGGAAGTATTTTGCTAAATGGTAGAAGTCTTGTACCTAAACCAGCTAATGGTATTATCGCTTCTTTTATCATTAAATATTATATTCAATTTCTTAAATGAAAATAATTAAAACAGCAAATAAAATAGCTTCTGAGTTACTAAATAAAAAAAAAATTGGCTTTATCCCAACTATGGGATGCTTGCATGAAGGTCATGTTTCGTTAATAAGAAAATCAAAAAAGAAAAAATTATTAACTGTAGTAAGTATATTTGTAAATCCACTTCAATTTAACAATAAAAAGGATTTTAAAAAATACCCCAAAACTATTTTAAATGACTTAAAAATTTGTAAAAAAAATAAAGTAGACTACGTATACTTACCTCAAAAAAAAGAAATTTATCCAGAAAAAAAAATTATTATTAAAAATAAAATACATTTTTTCAAAAAATATATGGAAGGAAAATTTAGGCCCGGACATTTTGAAGGCGTTATTGAAGTTATGAAAAGATTACTAAAACATGTAAAAACAAACTATCTATTTCTTGGAAAAAAAGATTATCAACAATTAATTATTATTAAAAAATATTTGGAAAGTGTTAATTCAAAAATAATAGTTGTCCCTTGTGATACAATTAGAGATAAAAATGGTATTGCCCTATCTTCTAGAAATAAACTTTTAGATCAAAAATCATTAAATATTGCTGGTAGAATAATTAATTTTCTAAAAAGTAATAAAAATAAAATTATTAAATCAAAAAATAACTTATTGTATTTAAACAAAATCATAGAATTTGGTGCTAAAAAAATAGATTATTTAACTGCTTTTAATTTAAAATATTTAAAAAAAACTAATAAACCATCAGTAAATACTAAAGTATTTCTTGCTTATTATTTAAATGGCGTAAGATTAATAGATAATTTTTAATGCAAATTAAAATATCACAAAAGCCTGTAATTTATAAAGAGGCGTTAGATTTTTTAGAACAAAAAGTAAAAGGTGTTCATGCCAACTCAGATGATGAACTTATCTGGATATTAGAACACGATTCCGTTTATACTAAAGGCATAAGTGCATCTAATAAAGATTTATTGATACCTAACTTATTTCCTATAGTGGAAACAAATCGCGGTGGAAAATTTACATACCATGGCCCTGGACAAAAAATCGTTTATTTTGTTATAAATCTTAATAAACGTGAAAAAGAAATAAAAAAATTTGTACGTAATGTAGAAAAATGGATTATTGCAATTCTTAATGATTTTAACATTTCATCATATGCTGATCCAAAAAATATAGGCATCTGGGTTAAAAAAAATAACGAAGAAAATAAAATTGCTGCAATCGGTATTAAAGTTAAAAAATGGATTGCCTATCATGGCTTCTCTTTAAATATTAATGTTAACAAATCTCATTATCGTGGAATTGTACCCTGCGGGATATCGAATAAAGGAATTATTAATATTTCAGATTTATGTGCAGTTCCAGATGATGAAAAAATTAATACCTCTATAAAAGAAAATTTTTATAAATTGTTTAAATCGTAAGGTAATTCTTTATCCTTGCAAAAACTTTTAAAATATAACGGAGGCTCTGCATTGTGTATTATTTTTTTACTATTTATTAAAAACTCAACTTTATAGGCATGTAGCATCAAATGAATCTCTTTGGATTTATTTAAGCCTTTATTTGTATACTTTTTTTCTCCTATAATAGGATGTTTTATAAAACTTAACTGTCTTCTCAATTGATGTTTTCTTCCTGTCTCCGGATTTAATAATAACAATGAGTGATCGTTTGATTCTGAAATGACTTTGTAATTGGTAATTGATAAATGTATTTTTTCTTTATCATTTTCAATATAAGTAAGTTCATTTTTTAAAGTACCATTTTTATCTTTTAAAACTCCATCGACTACAGCTAAATAACTCTTTTTTATAGTCTGATTTTTAAATAACTCTGAAAAAAATTTAGCGCTTTTATGATTTTTGCTTATAATCAAAATTCCAGTAGTTTCAGCGTCTAATCTATGTACTAAATGAGGTGTCGGATATTCAGTCTCTACATAATTTTTTAATATATCAAAAATATTTTTTGCAGTTTTAGTACCTGATTGTACGGCTAAATTATAAGTTTTGTTTAAGACTAAATAGTGCTCATTCTCAAATAAAATATTATTTTTAATTAAATCGTAATCTTTCTTTGAAGGTAGATATGAAGATTTTTTTTTAATTATTTTGTCATCATTATCAATATCGGCGAACACTTTGATTTCGTCGTTTATTTGTATTTTATAAGAACTTTTAACCTTTTTACCATTAACAAGAATTTTGCCTTTTCTTAGAGTTCTCTCAATGAGTGATTGGGGTAGAGCTTTTACTTTCTTTTTAAACCATTTATCAAAACGAATATTTTCAAAATCTTCTTCAATTTTAAAAATATGCTTAGGCTCCATTATGAAATGATATGAATAAACTTATCTCCTAAATAAAACATCAGTAATCCAAAAAATACTGAAATAAAAATATAAATAAAAGCTAATAAATAATTAGAGCTATTAATAAGGTTAAAAAAATCTTGTGAAAAAGATGAAAATGTTGTGAACCCTCCTAAAAAACCAATCGTAATATAATTTTTAAAATTCTCATCAATGCTTAAAAATTTTGTATCTAACACTCCAGATACTAAACCAATCAAAAAACACCCCAACAAATTTACTGTAAGCGTTCCAATCGGAAAAATAGTTTGAAAAATTTTTGGAGTAATTTGTATAACTGAAAACCTTGCTAAAGTTCCAAAAGCACCAAATAAAGCAATTAATAAGTAAGACTTCATTAACTGTTTACTTGCTTATCTGTTGAGCTTCTTCCTTTGGTTCTTCAGGTTTTTTTTGAACTGGACCTGAATCTTGTCCTTTTGCGTTAAAGTCTTTATCTACTAATTCAATATATGCCATTGTTGAATTATCACCAAAACGATTTCTTGTTCTTATAATTCTTGAATAGCCGCCTTTTCTATTTTCATATCTCTTACTTAAAACTGTAATTAATTTTTCTGCTGAAGATTCATCTTGTAGTTTTGAAATTAAAGATCTCCTAGCTGATAAATCTTTTTTTTTCCCAATGGTTATAACTTTATCAATTAATGGTTTTAATTCTTTTGCTTTGGGTAAAGTTGTTTTAATTTGCTCGTGCTTAATTAATGAATTAAGCATATTTTTAAACAAAGCTTTACGGTGCTCTGAAGTTCTGTTTAATTTTCTATGAGCAATTTTGTGTCTCATTTTTATTAATAATTATCCTCTAATTTTTTTGAAAGTTCTGCAATATTTTCTGGTGGCCAATTTGGAACTTCCATTCCAAGGTACAATGACATTGTTGTAAGAACTTCTTTAATTTCATTTAACGATTTTCTTCCAAAATTAGGAGTTCTTAGCATTTCACTTTCGCTTTTTTGAACCAAATCACCAATATAAATAATATTGTCATTTTTCAAACAATTCATTGATCTTACAGAAAGTTCTAATTCATCAACTCTTCTTAGTAAGTTTCTATTAAATTCAGGTTCAGAAGGTTTTTTCTCCTGAATTGTTGCAACAGGCTCGTCGAAGTTCACAAACATTGCTAATTGATCTTGTAAAATTCTAGCTGCAAAAGCAACTGAATCTTCTGCTGTTACAGAACCATTTGTTTCAACTTCCATTGTTAATTTATCATAATCTAAAGTTAATCCTTCTCTTGCATTAGATACGTTGTAAGAAACTCTCTTAACTGGGCCAAAAACAGCATCTATCGCTATTAGTCCTAATGGAGAATTGCTAGCTTTATTTCTGTCTGCAGGAACGTAACCTTTTCCAGTATTAACTGTTAATTCCATATGAAATTTAGTTTTTTCATCTAGGTTACAAATTACTAAATCAGGATTTAATATTTCAATGTCTGGATTTGAAGTAATCATTTTTGCTTTTATTTCACCTGGCCCTTTTGCATCTAAAATTAATTTCTTTGGCCCAGAAGTTTTTAAATTTAAAGCTAAACCTTTAACGTTCAAAACAATGTCAGTAACATCTTCTCTTACACCATCAATAGAAGAAAATTCGTGTAAAACACCATCAATTTGTATAGCTGTAACAGCTGTTCCCTGAACCGAAGATAATAAAACTCTTCTTAATGCATTTCCTAAAGTCAAAGCGTAACCTTTCTCTAAAGGTTCAGCAATTATTTTTGCATGTTTTTTATCATCGCTTTGCGTAATATTTAATTTTGATGGTTTTATAAGTTCTTTCCAATTTTTATCTATCAAGTTACTTCTCCTGTTTAGTTATTATTAAACGCGTCTTTTCTTTGGAGGCCTACAACCATTATGTGGCATCGGACTCATGTCTTTTATAGAGGTAATTTTAAAACCTCTAGCTTGTAATGCTCTAAGAGCTGTTTCACGACCTGAACCAGGTCCTTTAACCTCAACTGTAATATTTTTTAATCCATGCTCCAACGCTTTGCCGGCTGCATCATCTGCTGCTACTTGAGCTGCGTATGGAGTTGATTTTCTTGATCCTTTAAATCCTTTTGATCCTGCAGATGACCATGAAATTACATTTCCTTGCTTATCTGTGATTGTTACAATTGTGTTATTAAAAGTAGCATTTACATAAACATTTCCATTTATGACATTTTTCTTTTCTTTTTTCTTAACTTTTAATTTTTTTTTTATTCCGCCAGCTTCTTGCTTAGCATCTTTTGCTGGCGCTGCAGCACCTTCAGCTTTTGGTTTTTTGTCTTTAATGTTTTTATCTTCAGCCATTAGATTATTTCATACTAGTTAATTTTTTTCCTGCAATCGCAATAGCCTTACCTTTTCTTGTTCTTGCATTAGAATGAGTTCTCTGCCCTCTTACTGGAAGTCTTTTTCTATGTCTTGACCCTCTGTAAGTTCCAAGATCTTTTAATCTTTTAATATCTAATGAGACGTTTCTTCTAAGATCTCCTTCAACAGAATATTTACTATCAATAAATTCTCTAATTTTTAAAACTTCGTCATCCGTAAGAGCATTAGTTCTTTTATTTTTATCGATTTTTAACTCAGAGCAAATATCATTTGCAGTTTTATCACCTATACCATGAATGTAAGTAAGTGCAGTTTTAACAACCTTATTTTGAGGAATATTCACCCCAGCTATACGAGCCATAAATTAAAAATTTATTTTTGAAAAAATGCGATTATATGAATCAAGCTATCAAAGTCAACCACGTATGGCACGGATTAACGTGAATAATTGATCACTTATAGCATTAATTTCCTGCATTCCGTCTATATTTTTCATTATTCCTTTCTTTACGTAGTAGTCTAAAACTGGAAAAGTTTTTTCATCGTAAGTCTTTAATCTTTTAGCAATTGTTTCCTGATTATCATCTGATCTAGTAATAAGATTTTTCTGATCGCAGTTTTTAATTTCACATTTTTTTGGAGGATTAAAAAAAATATTAAATGTTTTATTGCATATTGAGCAAGTAACTCTTCCAGTGACTCGTTTAACTAAAATTTGATTATCTACTTTTAAATTAAGAGCCAAACTCATTTGCTGGTTATTTTTTTTTAATAAATTATCTAAACTCTTAGCTTGTTCAAGATTTCTTGGAAATCCATCAAAAATAATTCGATTCTTATATAGTGGATTTGAAATTTTATTCTCGATTAAGTTATTAATAATTTCATCAGAAACTAAGCCTCCGGATTTCATAATTTCTTCAATTTTATTTCCAAAATTAGTTTTTTTACTCACTTCATCTCTAAGTAAGTCGCCTGTTGATAATTGAAATAAATTAAATTCTTTAACTAGCTTTGATGATTGAGTTCCTTTTCCTGCTCCGGGAGGACCAAAAATTACAAGATTCATTAACGATTAAATTTTGTTTTTTTAATTAGACTTTCATATTGTTGACTCATTAATCTTGTTTGTACTTGCGCTACCGTATCCATTGCAACAACAGCTACTATAAGAAGTGACGTGCCACCTAAATAAAATGGAATTGGATAATTAGCGATTATAAATTCTGGTAATAAACAAATTAGCACCAAGTATATAGAACCTATTGTAGTAAGCTTTAAAAGTAATTTATCTATAAATTGTTCTGTCTGTTCACCCGGTCTAATTCCTGGAACGAACCCCCCATATTTTCTTAAATTTTCGGCTGTTTCTTTTGGATTAAAAATTATTGAAGTATAAAAAAAAGAGAAAAACATTATTCCAGCTGCATATATTATCATATACAAAGGTTTTCCTTGTCCAAGCATAGAAGTAATTCCAACAACAATTTCATTTGAAGAGGATGCAAAATTAGAAATTGTAATAGGTAAAATTAAAAGAGCTGATGCAAAAATTGCGGGGATTACACCTGCAGTATTAACTTTTAATGGAAGATGAGAAGCGTCTCCTCCATATAATTTATTACCGATTTGTCTTTTAGGGTAATGAATTAAAATTTTTCTTTGGGCGCGTTCTACAAAAACTATAAAATATATAGCTCCAATGAGAATTGCTATAATTACTAATAATACTCCAGCAGAAATTGCCCCAGTTCTTCCCAATTCAAAAGTAGAAGCTAGTGCACCAGGGATTTCAGCAACAATACCTGCAAAAATAATCAATGAAATACCATTGCCAATACCTCTTGCGGTAATTTGTTCTCCAAGCCACATTAAAAACATTGTTCCTGTTAGCAAAGTAATTGTTGTAACTAATCTAAAATAAAAACCTGCTTCTAAAACAATTCCTTGCGAATTTTCTAAACTAACAGCAACTCCATATCCCTGAACTAACGCTAGAAGCACTGTTCCATATCTAGTGTATTGCGTAATCTTTCTTCTACCTATTTCTCCTGAGTTCTTTAAATTTTTAAAATAATCAGTAACCCCAGTTAATAATTGAATTATAATAGATGAAGAAATATATGGCATAATACCTAAAGCTAAAATTGCCATTCTCGATACAGCTCCTCCAGCAAATAAATTAAACATTCCTAGTAATGATCGTTGATTATCAGATATTAGACCTTTTAAAGCTTGCGCATCTATACCTGGCAAAGGAACATAGGTACAAAATCTATAAATAATTAAAATAAATAATGTGTAGAAAATTCTTTTTTTTAAATCGTCTAATGATGAATTCGATTTTAATGTGTCAACAGACGCAAAAGAACTCGACATAAAAAAACTATTTAGCCTCTGCTTGTTTCAATAAATTAACGCTACCGCCTGCTTTTTCAATTTTAATTTTAGCAGATGCGCTGATTTGATGTGCCTCTATTTGTATTTTTGCTTTTATTTCACCATTACCCAAAATTTTTAACTTTTTGAAATTATTTTTAATATTTTTAACTTTTCTAAGACTATCCAATGTAACTTTCGAGGTTGTATCTAACTTTTTCTTTTCTATTAAATGCTGAATATCGTTTAAGTTAATAATCATCTGGTCGTAAGAATGTTTCTTAATTATTGCATTAAATCCTCTTTTAGGAAGTCTTCTATACAAAGGCATTTGACCTCCTTCAAAACTCTTAATAGATACGCCCGATCTTGCTTTTTGACCCTTCACACCTCGCCCAGCTGTCTTTCCTTTTCCAGAACCTATTCCTCTCCCGTATCTTTTTCCTTTTTTATAAAGAGAGACGTTTAATGTATTTAGTTTCATATTTTATCTTCTTGCTACTACTTCGCTAATTTTTTTCCCTCGAAGTATAGAAATATCCTTTGGCGATCTTTGTTTTGATAATGCAAGCATACATGCCCTTACAACGTTATAAGGATTTGATGAACCAATTGATTTTGCAACAATATCTTGCATTCCTAACATTTCACAAATTGCTCTAATTGCTCCTCCAGCGATAATTCCAGTTCCAGCGGGTGCACTTCTAAGAAGAACTTTTCCAGATCCGCTTTTACCATAAGTATCGTGATGTATAGTTCTTCCCTCTCTTAATGGAATCTTTACTAATGAACTTTTAGCTTCTTCAGAAGCTTTTTTTATAGCATCCGGAACTTGTTTTGCTTTACCATGCCCATAACCTACTAAACCTTTTTGATTTCCAACCACAACTAGTGCTGCAAAACCAAATCTTCTTCCACCTTTTACAACTTTAGTAATTCGATTTATGGCCACTAATTTTTCTTTTAGTTCTGATTGTGTGTTCATAATTTAAAATTTTAATCCTTCTTTTCTTGCAGAGTCTGCTAATACCTTAATACGACCATGGTACTTATATCTTCCCCTATCAAAATACACTTCTTTTATTCCCTTTTCTAAAGCTCTTTTCGCTACTAATTTTCCAACCTCTACTGATAATTCCATTTTTTTCTTTTTATCCATAACTTTTTCAACTGAAGATGCCGAAACAAGGGTTTGATTTTTAGCATCATCAATAACTTGAGCATAAATATTTTTTAAAGATCTAAAAACAGTAAGACGCAATCCTGTAGGATTGTTCTTTTTCATTTTACCTCTAATTCTACTCTGCCTTTTAATATCACTAGCCATGATTATTTCTTTTTACCTTCTTTTCTTAAAACAAATTGATCAGATGAAGTTATGCCTTTTCCTTTGTAAGGCTCAACAGGTTTTAAGAATTTAATATCAGCGCACACTTTACCTACTAATTCTTTGTCAATTCCTTTAACTTTTATGGCTGTTTGTTTGTCTATCGCTACTTCAATACCGTCTGGAATATTGTAATGAACATCATGGCTAAATCCTAATTGAAAAACAATTTTTTTTCCTTGTAATGTTGCTCGAAAACCAACGCCTGTAAGCTTCAAATCTTTTTCAAATCCCTTTGATACACCAATAATACCATTGTTAATTAAACTTCTATGTAACCCCCATGTAAGTTTATTTACATTTTTTTTGTCTACAGGCTCTAAAGATACTTTGTTGTCAGCGATTATGACTTTTAAAATATTTTGATCAATAATTAGCTCTTTTTTACTTTTAGCACCTTGAATAATAACTTTATTATTCTCAACTTTAACAGTAACTCCAGGTGGCAATGTAATAGGTGTTTTTCCAATTTTTGACATATTTTAAGAAACCTTACAAAGGACCTCCCCACCAAGTTTTTTTTCTCTAGCTTCGTTATCAGAAAAAATTCCTTTTGAAGTAGAAATAATCGAAATTCCTAATCCATTTTGAATTTTTTGAATACTATCTGATCTAGAATAAATTCTTCTTCCAGGTCTTGATACTCTCTCAATTTCTTTGATAACTGGATCGCCATACATATATTTTAAATTAATTTCTATTGTTTCGAAACTTTTGTCTTTTGACACAGTATATTCTTGAATGAATCCCTCTTTATGCAAAACATCCAAAACTGCTTTTCTTAATTTAGAACCAGGCACTGAAACTTTTTTTAAGCCACGCATTTGTCCGTTTCTTATTCTTGTAATCATATCACCAATTGGATCTGTAATTTTCATATTTTCTCCTTACCAGCTAGCTTTCGTCATGCCTGGAATTTTTCCACTAGAAGCGAATTTTCTAAGTGCAATTCTAGACATTCTTAATTTCCTATAATAACCGCGAGATCTACCGGTTATTTCACATCTATTTTTAACTCTGCTTTTCGCTGAATTTCTTGGCACTTTTGAAAGTTTTAAGCTCGCTAAAAATCTTTCATTTAAAGATATTGTTTTATTCATAATAATTTTTTTAAGCTTAGATCTTTTGTTTTCAAATCTTTTAGCCATTTTTACTCTTTTTAAATTTCTCTCAATAGAACTTCGCTTTGCCATTTAGTTTAACTCCTTATTTTTTTCTTTACCTTTATCTTTTTCATTGTCGTCATCTTTTTTTACTTTTTTCTTATCTGCAGAAAAAATTCCAACTTTTGCAAATGGGAAATTAAAACTATCAAGTAACATTCTTGCTTGTTCTTTAGTCTTAGCAGTCGTTACAATAGTAATATCTAGACCTCTAATCTTATCTACTTTGTCAAAATTTACTTCAGGAAAAATAATATGTTCTTTAACACCGAAACTATAATTAGCTTCACTATCAAAACTATTTGGATTTAAACCCCTAAAATCTTTAATTCTTGGCAACGCAATGTTTACTAAACGATCTAAAAAGAAATACATTTGATTTTTTCTTAAAGTAACTTTTAAACCCAATGGAATACCTACCCTTGTCTTAAAATTAGAAATTGATTTTCTTGATTTTGTAACTTGAGCTTTTTGACCTGCTATAGCTGACAAATCATCCTCTGCACTTTTTAAAATTTTATTATCAGTCCCATCTAAGCCAAGACCCATGTTTAAAACGATCTTAACCAGTCTAGGTGCTTGCATTTTATTGCCAAAGGAAAGACTCTTGCATAAATTAGGTACTATCTCTTTTATATATTTTTCTTTTAATCTAGGTATTAATTTCATTTTTTACTCTTTGTTTTTGGTTTTTCTATTTTTGTAGTTTTTTTTTCTTCGATTTTTTTTTCAACTTTTTTAGGCTCTAATTTCTTTTCTATTTTTTTTTCTACTTTTGCATCTAATAATTTAACAACATTTGATATATCAATTGGTCTTTCAATAGTAATAATTCCACCTTTTTTCTCTTTTGTTGGTTTTTGATGTTTTTTCTTTTCGTTAACACCTTTTACTAAAATTTTTCTTAGTTCCGGAAATACTTTAATAACATTTCCTGTTTTTCCTTTATCATCACCAGTAATAATTTTTACGTTATCTCCTTTTTTAATTTTTAATTTAATCATAATACCTCTGGTGCTAAAGAAATTATTTTCATAAAGTTTTTATTTCTTAATTCTCTTGTTACAGGTCCAAAAATCCTTGTACCAATAGGCTCGCCATTTGGCTGAACCAAAACTGCAGCATTAGCATCAAATTTTATTGATGTTCCATCTAATCTTTTAATTTCTTTTCTTGTTCTAACAATTACTGCTTTGTGAACGTCTCCTTTTTTAACTTTTCCCTTTGGAATAGCGTCTTTAATTGACACGACTATAATATCACCTATTGTTGCATATCTTCTTTTAGAACCGCCTAAAACTTTTATACACTCAACCTTTCGAGCCCCTGTATTGTCAGCAACAAATAATTCCGTTTGTACTTGTATCATTTATTTTTCCCCTCCAACAATCGTCCAACGTTTAAGCTTAGAAATTGGTTTGCTTTCTACTATAGAAACCATATCTCCAATTTTGAATTTGTTCTTTTCATCATGAGCATGATATTTTTTATAAGTAGTCATTACTTTTTTATATTTGGGGTGTACAAATCTTCTGCTGACTTCAACAACTACTGTTTTATTGCTTTTGTCACTTACCACTTTTCCCTTTAAAATTTTTTTAGCCATTATTTTACTCTATTTAAATTGATAAAAGTTTTAACTGTTGCAATAGTTCGTCTATTAGTTTTGATAGAAGCAGTATTAGTTACCTGTCCATTTTTTTTTTTAAATCGGATATTAAATTGCTCTTTCTTTAATTTTTCTAATTCAGAAAATAACTGGTCTTGTGTTAATTTTTTAATTTCTTTGGTTTTCATTATTGCGTTCCTAATCTTTTAACCATTTTAGTTTTTATAGACAATTTGGCTTTAGCTCTTTCAAATGCTTCCTTAGCCACTGACTCATCAACACCGTCGACTTCAAAAATAATTCTTCCTGGTTTAACTCTAAATACATAATATTCTAATCCACCTTTACCTTTACCCATCCTTACTTCGATTGGTTTTTTTGTTACGGGAATATTTGGAAAAATTCTAAGCCAAACTCTGCCAGCTCTTTTCATATGTCTAGTTAAAGCAACTCTTGCGGCTTCTATTTCTTTCGAAGTTACTCTGTTAGGTTCAATTGCTTTTAACCCAAATGATCCAAAATTCAATTCGGATCCACGTGTAGCATTACCGTGTATTTTTCCCTTAAAAGCTTTTCTATATTTTGTTCTAGCTGGCTGTAACATTTTCTTTCTCTTTTATATTTTTAGTTTCGGCATCCTCAATTTTTTTCTTATCTTTTTCAAACACGATGCCTTTATAAATCCAAACTTTTACTCCAATAATTCCATAAGTAGTTTCTGCTTCTGCTTCTCCGTAATCAACATCGGCTCTTAGTGTGTGAAGTGGAATACTTCCTTCTCTTAACCACTCGGTTCTAGCAATTTCCGTACCAGCTAATCGTCCAGCAACAGTTATTTTAATACCTTTAGCTCCCAATCTAAGAGTAGATTGCATCGCTCTTTTCATTGCTTTTCTGTATGCAATCCTTTTTTCAAGTTGCTGAGCTACATTTTCTGCAACTAAATACGCATCTAATTCTGGTTTTCTAATTTCTTTTATATTTACTGAAACGTCTGAGCTGGAGATTTTATTAAGATTATTTTTAATTTTATCAATATCAGAACCTTTTTTTCCGATTACAAAACCAGGTCTAGACGTAAAGATTGTTACGATACACTTTTTAGTTGGTCTTTCGATAAAGATCTTTGAAATTCCAGAATTTTTGAGATTTTTATGAATATATTCTCTAATTTTAAAATCTTCAATTAAATATTGCCCGTACTCTTTTTTCTTAGCAAACCACATTGAATCCCAATTTTTATTTATGCTTAATCTAAAACTAATTGGATTAACTTTCTGTCCCATTATTTACTAGCCTCCACCGGAGCTTTTTTGTTTTCCGAAACAATAATTGTTAAATTAGAAAAGTGTTTTTTAATACCAGCGGATCTACCTCTTGCTCTTGGCATAAAACGTTTTAGTGTTATTCCTTTTCCAACGTACGCTTCTTTTACAATCAAATTGTCTATATCTAATTGATTGTTGTTCTCAGCATTGGCGATCGCTGATTTTAAAGTTTTTTTAATCTCATTTGCTACTCTTTTGTCTGTAAATTCTAAATCTCTCATAGCCACATTAGCATTTTTTCCTCTTATACTTTTTAAGATATTATTAATTTTACGCGGACTTGATCTTAAGTTCCTATAAATTGCTTTAACTTGATTTAAATCTTTATTTTTTATCATCTTTTTTCTCAGTTGCTGGAGCAGCTTTTTTATCAGCTGGAGTATGTCCAAAAAATTGTCTTGTTGCCGAAAACTCACCTAATTTATGACCAATCATTTCGTCTGTAATAGTCACTGGGAAAAATTTTTTTCCATTATGAACTTCAAAAGTCATTCCAATAAATTCTGGAATAATTGTAGATTTTCTTGACCATGTTTTAATTGGTTTTTTAATATTTTGATCTTTATGCTTTTGTACTTTTTTCATTAAACTTAATTCAACAAAAGGACCTTTCCAAACTGATCTACTCATGATTAATTAATACCTCTCTTCTTTTTTCTTGAGATAATATATTTGTCAGTATTTTTATTTTTTCTAGTTTTCTTTCCTTTAGTTTTGATACCCCAAGGAGTAACGGGGTGTCTTCCTCCGTTAGTTCTTCCTCCATGTGGGTGATCAACGGGGTTCATTGCTATACCTCTTGTTTGTGGTCGAATACCTAACCATCTACTTCTGCCTGCTTTACCAATTTTAATGTTTTTTTGGTCTGGATTTGACACAGCACCGATAGTTGCCTTGCATAAACTTTGCACTTTTCTAACTTCGCCTGAGGCTAATTTTAATGTTGTATAATCTTGATCGTGACTCATAATTTGTACGGAAGTGCCAGCTGATCTTGCTAATACTCCACCATTTCCTGGTGTCATTTCAACGTTATGAACCACAGTCGCAGGAGGAATATCTATTAATGGCATACAATTACCAATTTCTATGTCTTTTTTTCTTCCAGAGTAAATTTTAGTTCCTACTTTAATATCTTGTGGAGCAATTAAATAACTTTGAGTTTTATCTTCATATTCAACAAGCATAATATTAGACGTTCTGTAAGGATCGTACTCAAAACGAATTACTGTTGCTGGCATGTCGAACTTATTTCTTTTAAAATCTACAAATCTATATTTTTTTTTATGCCCAGCTGAACGATGTCGCGATGTGATTCTTCCTAAATTATTTCTTCCATAAGAACCATTAATACCTGCTGTAAGTGATTTGACAGGTTTTCCTTTCCAAAGCCCTGTTCTATCTAGAATAATTGTTCCTCTAGTAGATTTTGTATAAGGTTTATATGTCTTTAGGGCCATTTTTATATTCCAGTTGTGATATCAATTGATTGTCCTTTTTTTAAAGTGACAATAGCTTTTTTATATCCTTGAGTTTTAGCAATTCTACCTCTTACAGTTTTATATCTTGGATGAAGATTAATAGTATTCACTTTTACAACACTCACTTTAAAAAGTTTCTCAACACTTTTTTTAATACTTGCTTTGGTAGCAAAAGGGGCAACTTTGAACACAACTTTATTTAAAGAGCTTAGATTCGTAGATTTTTCAGTCACTACAGGCTCAAGAATAATATCATATGAAAAATTATCAGCTCTTTTTTTCATTTTAGTAATCTTTCTTGAAGTTTTTTAATTGAAGAATGCGTAAATAAAACATTTTGGTATTTTAAAATGTCATAAACATTTGTTCCAATCTCTGGAATGTTTTTGATATTCTTAATATTTTTAACATTGTTTAATAAAACCTCATTTTCATTATCGTAAATTAATAATGTACTCTTTGAATTAATTTTTAATAAAAACTTACTAAAGTCCTTAGTTTTAAAATTCTTAAAATCTTTTTCTGACAAAATACTAACTTCATTATCCAAAACTTTACTGGATAAAGCATGTTTAAGCCCTAATTTTCTAACTTTTTTATTTAATTTTTTTACTCTGTGCTTACCTTTTGCTTTAGGCCCATGCGCAATACCGCCACCAACAAATATTGGAGCTGTAATATTACCATGTCGTGCCCCACCAGATCCTTTTTGTGGTCCAATTTTTTTTCTAGATCCAGCAACTTCTCCTCTAGTCTTCGTATAACCAGTTTTTTTTGAGTTACGACTTATTTGCCAATCTACAACCATTTTTATAATGTCTTTTCTTGGCTTTAATGAAAATATGTTGTCAGAAACTTCAATATTTCCAACATCTTTTCCATCGATTCCCAATTCTTTTATTTTCATAAAGTTACTTCTTTTTTTCTGTTGCAGGAGCTGCCGCTGCTGCTGGTTTTGCATCTTTCTTATTAGTTTCTACACTTTTCTCTTTTTTATTTGATTTCTCTTTCAATCCCTCAGCAAGATCATCTTTGAAAGCTTGAATAGTATCTTTCATAGTTCTTTTATTTCTTTCTTTAACAGCTTTATTAATCTCAACTACAGCATTTTTTGCTCCCGGAACCGATCCTTTAACAAATAATAAATTATTTTCTAAATCCGTTTCAATAATTTCAAGTCTTTCAACTGTTCTAAATTTATCACCCATATGACCAGCCATTTTTTTACCCTTAAATACTCTTCCTGGATCTTGTCTTTGACCCGTTGATCCGTGCGATCTATGCGAAACCGAAACACCGTGAGTTGCTCTTAAACCTGAAAAATTATGTCTTTTCATAACTCCAGCAAAACCTCTTCCGATTGTTTTTGATCTAATATCAACAAAATTAATATCTTTAAAAATATTTAAATCTACATCTGACCCTAATTTAAGATCGCTATCCTTATCTACCCTAAATTCTTTTAAAATTTTTTTTGGTTCTAGAGATTTTTTTGCAAAAACACCTTTCATCTGCTTTGTTACTTTTGAATTTTTAATGTGCCCAAATCCAACAAGCACAGCACTATAACCACGTTTTTCTTTAGTGATAACATCCACTACTTTGCCTGGCTCAACATGAAGAACAGTTACAGGTACAGATTGACCATTTTCGTAAAATCTTCTTGTCATACCAATTTTTTTTCCTATCAAACCTAAAGTCATAATTTAAATCTTAATTTCCACATCTACACCTGAAGCTAGATCCAATTTCATTAACGCTTCAACTGTCTGAGGCGTAGGATCTAAAATATCTATCATACGTTTATGTGTTCTTGTTTCAAACTGTTCTCTACTTTTTTTATCGATATGGGGTGATCTTAATACTGTAAAAATTTCTTTACGTGTTGGAAGTGGTATAGGTCCTCTAACTTGAGCTCCTGTTCTTTTTGCAGTATTTACAATCTCAAGAGTAGACTGATCTAAAACTTTATGATCATACGCTCTTAATTTAATTCTAATATTCTGTTTATCCATAATTTAAGCCATCTTTTTTGTAACTTCGTCCTGAACATTTTGAGGAACGCGATCATAATGATCAAATTGCATAGTATACTGTGCTCTACCTTGAGACATTGATCTTAAAGTGTTTACATAACCAAACATATTCGCGAGTGGAACCATCGCATTAATAACAGCAGCATTACCTCTCTTATCAGTGGATCCAACTTGTCCTCTTCTGCTGTTTAAATCTCCAATAACATCACCCATATAATCTTCTGGTGTTACTACTTCGACTTTCATGATTGGTTCTAAAAGTTTTGGATTTGCTTGCAAACATAACTCTCTAAAACAATATCTAGCTGCTAATTCAAATGCTAAAGGACTAGAGTCTACTTCATGATGTAGTCCATCTAAAATTTGAACTTTATAATCTAACAATGGAAATCCTGCTAACACTCCAGAATCTGCAACACTTAAAATTCCTTTCTCAACGCCCGGAATAAATTCTCTTGGAATCGATCCTCCTTTAATTAAATTTTCAACAATTCTACCCTCTCCTTGAGTTAGAGGCTCAACAGCTAACTTAACTTTAGCAAATTGTCCTGCACCACCACTTTGTTTTTTGTGTGTATATTCAAGTTTAGAAGTTGAAGTAATTGTCTCTCTATAAGCAACCTGAGGAGCTCCAATGTTAGCTTCAACTTTAAATTCTCTTTTCATTCTGTCTACAATAATTTCAAGATGCAATTCTCCCATTCCTTTAATAATTGTTTGTCCAGACTCGTTATCTGAGGAAACTCTAAATGAAGGATCTTCTTTTGCTAAGCGGTTAAGAGCTTCACCCATTTTTTCTTGGTCATTTTTTGTTTTAGGCTCAACTGCAATTTCTATAACTGGTTCTGGAAAGTCCATTGATTCTAATACGATTGGACTATTTTTGTCACACAGAGTATGTCCTGTAATTGTATTTTTAAGACCTGCTAACGCAACAATGTCACCGGCACTTGCACTTTTAATATCTTCCCTATTATTAGCATGCATTAATAACATACGACCAATTCTTTCCTCTTTTCCAGTTGTAGCATTAAGCACGCCTGTACCTGTTGATAATGTTCCTGAATAAATTCTAATAAAAGTTAACGATCCAACGAAAGGATCATTTGCTATTTTAAATGCCAAAGCAGAAAATGGTTCAGAGTCTTTGCATTTTCTAATAAGTTCTTCTTCTGAATCTGGTTTAATTCCTTTTACCTGACCAACGTCCTCGGGACTTGGTAAAAAGTCAACTACCGCATCTAAAATTAATTGAACTCCTTTATTTTTAAAAGCAGCTCCACAAACTATTGGAACGAAAGCAAAAGAAATTGTTCCTTTTCTAATGCAAGCTTTTAGCTCCGCTTCTGAAGGATCTTTTCCATTAAGATAATTTTCCATTACCTTTTCGTCTTGCTCAACAGCAAGTTCGACTAATTCTTTTCTGTACTTGGCTACCTGCTCTTTCAGATCTGCCGGGATTTCAACATAATCAAATTTAGCTCCTAAACTTTCATCTTGCCAAACAACACCTTTCATTGACACAAGATCAACTACACCTTTAAATGTACTTTCAATTCCAATTGGAAGCTGAAGTACCATAGGAGTTGCACCTAAACGCTCTTTAATCATATCAACACACATGAAAAAATTGGCTCCAGTTCTATCTAATTTATTAACAAAACAAATTCTTGGAACTTTATATTTGTCCGCTTGTCTCCATACTGTTTCAGATTGAGGCTCAACGCCTGCAACTCCATCAAAACAAGCAACAGCCCCGTCTAAAACTTTTAACGACCTTTCAACTTCAATGGTAAAATCAACGTGTCCTGGTGTATCGATAATATTAATTCTATGATCTTTCCAAAAACAAGTTGTTGCTGCAGAGGTAATTGTAATTCCTCTTTCTTGTTCTTGTTCCATCCAATCCATGGTCGCAGCTCCATCATGCACTTCACCAATTTTATGGGCTTTACCTGTATAATATAAAATTCTTTCTGTAGTAGTAGTTTTGCCAGCATCTATATGGGCGGCGATACCTATGTTTCTGTATTTATCTATTGAAAATTTTTCGCTCATAAATTTACCATCTAAAATGCGCAAAAGCTTTGTTAGCTTCTGCCATTTTGTGAGTGTCTTCTCTTTTTTTGATTGCTGATCCTTTATTAGATGCCGCGTCTAATAATTCTTTAAGTAATTTTTCCTGCATACTTTTGTCTGTTCTTTTTCTTGAAGCATCTATTAACCAACGAATTGCTAAAGCCTGTGCTCTATCAGCCCTTACATCCACTGGAACTTGATATGTTGCGCCTCCAACTCTTCTTGATTTAACTTCTAAATTTGGTTTTACGTTTTTAAGAGCTTCATTAAAAACTTTAATTGGATCATCATTCGTTTTAGCTTTAATTAATTCAAGAGTTTTATATAAAATTTTTTCAGCAACAGTTTTTTTTCCTTGATACATCAAAGAATTCATAAATTTAGTAACAACTTTAGATTTATAAACTGGATCTGGACTTACATCTCTCTTGGTTTGTTTTCTTCTTCGTGACATAATTATTTAGGTCTCTTTGCTCCGTATTTAGATCTTTGTTGTTTCATTTTTGTAACACCTTGAGTATCGAGAACTCCTCGAATAGTATGATAACGAACACCTGG
>CANMFY010000008.1 GCA_947497305.1 Candidatus Pelagibacterales bacterium
TCTAACTATTATTGATATGAATTTACATTTTAAAATTACTAATGATTGGATTGCAAGTCGATGTGGTTGGACGCCCTTTAACAATAAGATAGTAAAAGGATTTCCAGTTGGGACTATTGTAAATGGTAAAATTGCCTCTTGGGATAAGAAAATTGTTGATACTAAATTTGGAAAACCTTTAGAATTTTAATTTTTAATTATTCCAGCTGTAATTAAAGAGGATTTGATTTCATCTAAAATAACAGGATCATCTATGGTTGCTGGCATTTTATAAGAGACTTGATCTGCAATTTTACTTACTGTTCCTCTTAAAATTTTCCCAGATCTTGTTTTTGGAAGTCTTTTTACAATAACTATATTTTTAAATGCAGCTACCGGTCCAATTTTATCTCTAACCATCTGTATACATTCTTTCGTAATTTCCTCAGGTTTTTTTGAAACGCCAGATTTTAGAACAATTAAACCAAGAGGTATTTGACCTTTTAAGCTATCAGCAATTCCAAGTACTGCACACTCTGCAACACTATTATTTTCAGATAAAATTTCTTCCATTGAACCTGTTGAAAGTCTATGACCTGCAACATTAATAATGTCATCTGTTCTTGACATGATCCATACATAACCTTCTTCATCAATATGTCCCGCATCATAGGTTTTATAATAACCTTGATAAGGATCCATATAGTTTTCTTTATATCTTCTATCTGCATTCCAAAGTGTTGGAAAAGTTCCTGGTGGCAGAGGTAATTTTATAACTACATCTCCCATCTCAGAACTTTTTGCTTGAGTACCATCTGGTTTAAGGATTTGAATGTTGTATCCTGGAACGGCTTTTCCAGCAGAGCCGTATTTAGTTTTAAATAAACCAAGACCTGCAAAATTTGAACTAATGGCCCAGCCAGTCTCAGTTTGCCACCAATGATCAATAACTGGTTTTTTTAATAGGTTTTCTGCCCATTTAATTGTATCCGAGTCCGCTCTTTCTCCGGCTAAAAACAAACTTTCAAAGTTAGATAAATCATATTTTTTAAAAAATTTTCCCTCAGGGTCCTCTTTTTTAATAGCCCTAAAAGCGGTAGGGGCAGTAAATAATGTTTTAACTTTATGTTCAGATATTACTCTCCAAAAAGAACCAGCATCAGGAGTTCCAACAGGTTTTCCTTCGTAAAGTATTGTCGTACATCCATGAAATAATGGTGCGTAAACTATATAAGAATGTCCAACAACCCAACCAATATCACTCGCTGACCACCAGACATCTCCAGGATTAATATTATAAATATTTTTCATTGACCATTTTAAAGCTACGATGTGACCACCAGTATCTCTTACAATACCTTTCGGTGTTCCAGTTGTACCCGAGGTATAAAGTATGTAAGCAGGATCATTTGAATTCATCGGCTCGCAGTCAATCTCTTTTGAATTTTTAATAAATTCGCTCCAACTAATATCATTTGGTCCTAACTCAACAAAATTATTCTCCCTTTGAAATATGATACATTTTTTTGGTTTACTTTTTGCAAGTCTAACTGCTTCATCTAGAAGAGGTTTATATTGAATTGTTCTACCTGGCTCAAAACCACAAGAGGCAGAAATTATTAGTTTAGCTTCAGAGTCATTCATCCTTGCTGCAAGTTCGTTAGCAGCAAACCCTCCAAATACAACAGAATGTACTGCGCCAATTCTTGCACATGCAAGCATTGCAAAAAGTGCCTCAGGGATCATTGGCATATAAATAATTATTCGATCACCTTTTTTTATTCCAAAATCTTTGAGCGCTCCTGCAAAAGTAGAAACTAATTTTTTTATAGTTGAATAACTGAATGAATTTTTTATAGAAGTTACTGGACTATCGTAGATAATAGCTGTGCGAGAACCGTTTCCTTCTTCTACATGTCTATCTATTGCATTATAACAGGAATTAATTACTCCATCAGGAAACCACTTATAAAAAGGGGGGTTAGAGCGATCTAAAATTTTTTTATAAGGCCTGAACCATTTAACATCTTTAGCAGCCTCATCCCAAAATTTTTCAGTATTTTCAAGGGAAGCTTTATATAAGTTTTCGTAACGACTAATCAATATTTTAACCCCTATTAATAGGATAATTTAAATACTAAACGAAAAAAAAAACAACAAATAATTGCCAAATAAATAATCGCGAATTTCTAATTATCTATCTATAAAATAATGCAGGACAATGTGGGGCAATGTTAAAGATGCAAGTCCTATAAAAATAATTTTTTGAATTACTTCTTCTAAAGTTTCGAGATTTGAGAATACATACAAAGAAGCAAGTAATATTAAAAAAGTGAGGATAGTTATGGGTAGAGATTTTAATAAAAAAATCTTAAATCCCAAGTAAATATTTGCATTTAACTCACTGGAAATTATAATAATGTTTTTAAGCGAGTGTATAAAGCAAAAGTAAAGAGTAAATGCTGTTATGGTACTAAAAAAATAAAATATAATTACTGTTAAAAGAATCTCAAAAAAAATAATTAAAAAATCTTTATATAAAAGTCTTCTTTTAGAAAAAATATACACATAAAAGAAAAATTGAATTAATAGATTTACGGGTAAAAACAACTTTACAAAATTATCTGGAATTAAATTAGAGGAGTATGAAAAAAGTATATTATTAAAAATTTCATTTGTTTCCTCTGGTTTAAAATATAGTGGCAATAAAACAATCAGTGATCCTTTCAAAAAAAAAATGATAGATCTAAATTTAAATATTCTAGTTATATAAATTTCTAAATCTTCCTTACCAAAATGAAAGGAAGATATAATTAAAAAAATAGTTAAAGAAATTTTAGGATTTAAATACCAAATAATAAAAACAAACAAAACAAGACTTATATAAGTTAAATAGAATAATAATTTTGAGAATTTAATTTTTTTATTAAGAAATATTAATCCTTTGTGACTATCATAAGCTCCATGTGATATTCCAATTGTTGCAATTAAAAAAAAACAAATGATATATTTAATTGTTTCAGTTAAATTTACTAAGCCCTCAATAAGTAACAAAAATATAATAAAAACGAAAAAAAAATAATTTATATTCGTAAAATATTTTTTTAATATCATTTCCATAAAATTATAAATTAAATAATTTTTTTATAAAAATTAATTTAGGCATTGATAGAATTATTTTGAAATCTTCATACCAATTGCTTGTATTTGATAAAAATTTGACAATGTCCCTTGTTTTATTTTTTTTAAAAAGATCAAAAAAAATATTACACATGCTTCCTCTTTTTTCTAAGAGTACTTTTATAAATATATTATCAAGGTAGTTATATTTTAAATTCAAATTAGTCTGAATTAAATTTTTACCCTGAGAAATATTAGTGGCTATTTCTTTTACGGATTTTTGTATATTTAAAAATGTATAACCCGTACTTTTTCTAGTAAGGTTAGCAGAAGTACCAATAGGTATTATTTTTTTATATTCCGTATTATTTTGGAAGTGAAACATGGGAATTGACCCAAGTTCTGAATAGTTATTTTTATATTTTTTCTTATAACTAAGATTATTTTGAATATAGTGATCTATTTCAGAAACATATCGCTCTAATGAAAAACTTTTTTCATCTGATATCCATGTATTTTCAATAAAAATTTTATTTTTAGCCATGGGTAACGTATAAAAAAAATGGACCCAATTATCTTGATTGCAATTAAAATCCATTAACGTTGGATAAAGTGGTAAATTTGCATACTCATCAAATTCAACTTCACAACCATAAAAGTGCTGGTAGATTTGGTTTTCTTTTGTGCTCTTATTATCTAACGAGCTATTAAACATTACGTCTGATTTAAAAATTTCACTATCACACTCAATAACAGCCCCTTCGTTGGTTTCGTAAATTTTATTGATAGGCTTATCTAAAATCAATTTTATATTTTTGTTTAAATTTAAATTGTTAATAATTTTTTTGTAAAACTTGTCGCTATCGATTGATTGGTATTCAAAACTTTTGCAGTCTAAAATTATTTGATCTTGACCGTTTTTAACATGAAATTTATCCCACTTATTAATCAAGCAATCTGTAAAAGAATGCTTATAAACATCCCAATAGGACCATATTTTATCTTTTTTAAAATCTTTCCTTTTATCAATAATAGCGCATGTTTTATTTGCGAAAAGTTTTCTAGCATTCATCTCGTAAGCCAAGGAAAGACCAGAGCAACCTGCGCCAACAATTATATAATCAAATTTATTCATTATTATCTAATTTTTAAATTGGTTATTAATAATATAAAATAAGTAAAATGATTTTAAAGTCATGATAATTTTTTCAAAAAAATTTAAATAAGTTCTTTCTAGAAAGTATTTATTATAATTTGAATTTAGAATTTTTTGTCCAATACCCCTATATAAGCAGCTTGCTAAAAAAATCGAAAACCTTATTTTTTTTGGAAGATATTTAATTCCAGCGTTTCCATTTTTGTAATATTTTTCAGCTAGGATAATTAATTTTTGTATTACTGAAAATAAATATTTTTTATCAAAATCATTTTTTATAATGTCTTTCGTATCTATTTTTTTATTCAACATATTTTCGGGGATATAAATTCTTTTCAAATGAGCATCTTTTAAAACATCTCTTGAAATATTTGTAAGTTGCATCGCTATCCCAAGATTTATTGCATGTTTTATTGCCTTGGGTTTTGATGTTTGAAAAATATAAGACATCATTGCTCCAACCGTTCCAGCTACATAATAGGAATATTTTATAATTTCTTTTATTGATTTAATTTTTACAGTTTTCGTATCTAAATTTACTCCAAAAAATAAATCCATAATGTATTTTTTAGGAATTTTATATTTCGCTTCAATTATTTTAAATTTTTTAGTAACTAAATTTTTTGAATTTTTTCTTTTGTAATCTTTTATAAATTTTTTAATGTTGTTTTTAGAGTTAGATTTTGTATCTACTAAATTATCAACAACCCTACAAAAAGAATAAAGAATAGAACAGTCGTCAAAAACTTCTTTTTCTAAGAATCTTCCTGCCCAATAAAATGATTTTCCGTGAAACTTAATATAATTTTCTATTTTCATTCCATTTTGGGCACGATTTTATCTAAAATCTTAGCCGATGATAACACTCCTGGAATGCCTGCGCCTGGATGAGTTCCTGCCCCTACAAAATATAGTCCTTTGTAAATCTCTGACTCATTGTGAAATCTAAAGTAAGCAGATTGTGAGAATTTTGGTTGAATAGAAAAACCTGAGCCGTAAAGTGTTTTAAGTTCTGTTTCAAAATAATCTGGTGTTACGTAAAAATCTTCTTCAATAAAATCCTCAATTTTAGGTAATAATGTTGAGCTTAATTTTTTAATAATTACTTGTTTAAATCTTTCGCCTTCCTCACTCCATTTTATATTAGACAAATTGTTAGGAACAGGGACTAACACATAAAAACAATCTTTATCTGGTGGGGCCATAGTCGGATCCGTTGCAGTAGGTCGGTGCAGATAATAGCTAATATCATCATTTAATATTTTTTTATTAAATATTTGATCTAACAATTCTTTATAAGAATCTCCGAAATAAATACTGTGATGTTCTACATTATGATATTTCTTTTTAGATCCAAAATAGTAAACAAATAAACCCATTGAATAGTTCATTCTTTTAATCTTAGTCTTAAATAAAAAACTATTTTGCTTTTCGTCTAGCAAATTTTTGTAAACAAAGGGAGGATCTGCATTACAAATAATAATTTTCGAATTTATAATCTTGTTATTTTTAGTTATCAAGCCCGTAACATTTTTTTTTTCAGTTGTAATTATTACGACCTCGTCATTTTTTATGACATTGATACCAATTTCATTCATAAGTTTCTCTAACGACGAGATAATTTTACCCGTACCGCCCAAAGCATAGTGAACCCCCCATTTTTTTTCTAAAAATAAAATTAAAGTATAAATAGAAGTTGTAGAAAATGGATTGCCACCAACAAGAAGGGGATGAACACTAAAAATTTTTCTCAATTTTTCATTTTTTAAAAATTTAGATACTAATTTAAAAACCGAAAGATAACTTTTGAGAATTAACAAAGATGGGATTTGTTTTAACATAAAGGAAAATTTAGAAAAAGGTGTATCTGATAATTCTAAATAACCTTTATTAAATATTTTTTCTGAGAACTTTAATAATTTTTCAAAACCTTGAATATCGCTTGAATCAAATTTAGAAATCTCTTTTAAATTCTCATGATGATCTCCAGTGTAATTAAATTTAGAAAGGTCGCTAAAAATAAATTGGTACCAAATTTTAAGCGGAATAATCTTTACATAATCTTTTATGTCTTTTTTAAAAAGAGAAAACAATTCCTCCAGTAAATAAGGAGCGGTAATAACTGTGGGTCCAGCATCAAATGTGTAGCCATTTTTATGAAAAGTTCTTGCTCTACCACCTAAATCAGAATTTTTTTCGATTAAAGTAACGTTATAATTCATCGCCCTTAATCTTATTGCAGAGGCAATTCCTCCAAAACCCGAGCCAATTACAACAGCGTTTTTAGACATTTATTAATTTTTTTAATTTAACCATAAGTTGAAACTTAATAAAAATACTTATAAATCAATACTTTATATAAGTTTAAATTTCTTTCAAAGATAATCAAATTCATTTAGTTTTCATTCACTTAAATAAACAATAGGGGATTAATAAATGAAAACTACACTATTGCAATCCAGCGATATAACTGGAATTACATTCTGGTTAATATCAATGGCCTTGTTAGCTACTACAGTTTTTTTCTTTATCGAAAGAAATTCTGTAAAAGCTTCTTGGAGAACTTCAGTTACTTTATCAGGATTAGTAACTGGTATTGCTTTTGTACATTATATGTACATGAGAGAAGTTTGGGTAAGCACAGGAACATCACCAACAGTATTTAGATATATTGATTGGTTGTTAACTGTTCCTTTATTAATGGTTGAATTCTATTTTATTTTGTCAGCTGTTAAAAAAGTTTCAACAGGAATTTTCTGGCGACTGTTACTTGGAACACTAGTTATGTTGATTGGTGGTTATCTAGGTGAAGCCGGATACATGAATATTAATGCTGGTTTTATTATCGGTATGGCTGGTTGGATCTTCATACTATATGAAGTTTTCTCAGGCGAAGCTGGTAGAGAAGCAGCAAGATTATCTGGTCCTGCAAAAGATTGTTTTGAATTTTGTAAGTGGATCGTAACTATTGGTTGGTCAGTTTATCCTTTAGGTTATCTATTTGGATACATGACTGGATCAGCAAACGAAGTTACGTTAAATCTAGTTTATAACTTAGCGGATTTTATTAATAAAATATTATTCGGTTTAGTTATTTACAAGACTGCTGCAAGTTTAACACCAGCAGGAGCTAAGTAATCAATTAAGATTAATTTTTAAAGAGGCCCTGAAGATTTTCTTCAGGGCCTTTTTTATTTAGCCAGATAAAATTTTTATTAAGTATTAAGTTGCCATTCTTGTAAGACACACCATTTATAAAATCATTTTTTAAAAAATAAGCACCATCTAAATCAAGAAAATCACAATATTTAGCAATTGTTAATGCAGGTACAATCGATAACGAGGAACTAACCATACATCCAAGTAGTATTTTTTTATTTTTATTTTTTAAAAATTTAATAATTTTAAAGCTTTTATTAAGACCACCGAATTTATCTAATTTTATATTAACTAATTGATAGTATTTTAAAACTTGGTTCTTATTATTTCCATGAAAAGACTCATCAGCGCAGAATAGTATTTTAGTTTTTATATATTTAAGTTTGTAGTCTAATCCATATTTAAATGGTTGTTCTATAACAATCACATTTAACTTTTCTAAATTTTTAATAATTGCTTTTAATAATTTTAAATTTAAACCTTCATTAGCATCAATTATAATTTTTGAACTGGGACAACTTTTATTAATAAGCTTTACTATTTTTAAAATGTTTTTTTTATTAACTTTAACTTTAATAAAATTCACATTTTTAATTTTATATATAATTTTTCTAATTTTTTTTTGTCTAATTATGGTTATAGTCATAAAAGTTTTATACTTTTTTTTTAAATAATATTTTTTTTCTTGAGTTATATTAAGGTGCTTTAAGGCTAGTTCTAGTGCCGTTCTAAGAGATAAGTATTTAATTTTTTCAAGTTTCTTCCGTCTGATTAATTTAAGAATTTTATTTTGATTATTGGTTAAGTATGTGAATATTTTTTTTTGGCTTTCTCCGTATCTTTTGTATGGAACACATTCAGCAAAGCCGCACCTATCATTTTCAGTCAGTTTTATTATTATTAGATTTAAAACTTTTTTATTTTCCCTTGATATTCGGAATGAATCTTTTAAAAAAAATTTTTTTTTAACAAATTGTAATTTTAAAAACATAAATTCACTGTTATATAACTTTAAGTTTTTAATTTAATGCCAAAAATTACTTATATAGAACATAGCGGTAAAGAACATCAAATTGAAATGCCACTTGGTTTTTCAATAATGGAAGGGGCCATAAAGAATTCTATTCCAGGAATCGATGCTGATTGTGGGGGGTCATGTGCTTGTGCGACATGTCATGTTTATGTAGATGAAAAATTTTTACAGAAAATTCCTAAAGCTGAGGAGGCAGAGCAAGATATGTTAGATTTTGTACAGGATGCCGATAAATCAAGTAGACTAAGCTGCCAAATTATAATTTCAAATGAAATTGATGGTATAATAGTTAGAATGCCAAAGAAACAAAGTTAAAATGACAATTAAAACCGATGCGGTAATTATAGGGGCAGGTCCTGTTGGGTTATTTTCTGTTTTTGAACTTGGTATTTTAGGACTTAATGCTCATGTGATTGATAATTTAGATAAAATAGGCGGACAGTGTATAGAGCTTTATCCTGAGAAACCTATTTATGATATTCCTGCAGTTCCAAATTGCACAGGGGAAGTTTTAATTAAAAATTTATTGGATCAAATTAAACCCTTTAAACCGGAATTTCATCTTAACCAAAGAGTTAATGAAATAAAAAAAAATAATAAATTATGGAAAGTTATTACAAGTGATAATAAAATTTTCGAAACACCCAATGTTATAATAGCTGGAGGAGTAGGATCTTTTGAACCTAGAAAAGTAGATATTAAAAATGCTGAAAAATTTGAAGGAAACGGTTTTTATTATTCCGTTAAAGATAAATCAAAGTTTAAAGATAAAATAATTGCAATATTTGGAGTAGTAGACTCCGATTTGGATTGGACACTAGAATTATCAAATATAGCAAAAAAAATTTATTTAGTTCATAGGAGAGAAGATTTTAAAGGAGCTCCTCATACCTTAAGTAAAATAAAAGAAATTTCAAAATCAGGAAAAATAGAAATTAAAACTTTTTATAAATTAATAGAAGTAAATGGAGATTCAAAATTAAATAATATCGAAATTCAAAAAAATAATGAAGCTATAGAAGTTTTAAAGATAGACTCTGTAATTGCTTTTTTTGGACTTAAGATGGAGCTTGGACCTATTGCGAAGTGGGGATTAAATCTTGAAGAAAAATGTATTTTAGTTAATACAAAAAACTTTCAAACTAATGAGGATGGTATTTTTGCTATTGGAGATATTTGTACTTATCCTGGTAAATTAAAGCTAATTCTTTCCGGGTTTCATGAGGGGGCTTTAGCAGCAAGAGAGTGTTTTGTTAGAGCAAGACCAGATGAAAATCTTGTATTTCAACATACAACTTCATCTACACAGATCCATAAGCGTTTAGGAATTAAGTAAATTATAAGCCGCATTTTTTCGGTAAAGATAAAAAAGAATAAAAATAATTAATATATTTATTAGAGCTACTGGAAATACTAATAAAAAAAACATTTTTTTAAATAAATAAAATACTAACATTGAATATATTAAAAATATTACTGACAGTCTAATAACGGTCTCTTTTCTAAATATAGAAATGATTAGAAAAGAGTGCCTAATGAGTTTTAAGAAACTCATTTTTGTTGGACCGTGATATCTAATACCTCTAATCGAGTGTATATAGGTTTTATTTTTCACAAATTTTGCAATAGTTCCTGAAAAACTCACCAAAAGATTTTTGTTATTAATTATTAAATTTAGATCTTGTTTAGGAATACACATAAAATTTCCATATCTGATTGAATATCCAGTTAAAATGAAAGTTAAAGTTTTATGGAGAATATAAGATAATTTAAAAAATATATTTTCAGAGCGTTTAATGCGATTAGCAGTTATTGTTTTAGAGGGAACTTCTATAGATTTTAATATCAATTCTTTAACTTCTTCGGGTCTATCCTCGCCATCCCCATCCATAACAATCAAGTAATCAAAATCATTTTTCTTAATCAAATAATTAATTCCATACGCAATACTTTTGCCATGCCCAATATTTTTTGAATTTCTAATAATTTCTACATCTTTAAATGAACTAAATTCAATTTTTTTATCTAATATTTCAGTCGAGCAGTCATCGATTATTAAGATTTTAATATGAGCTAGATTATCAATTTTTAAAATGTGAATATTATTTAAAAGAATTAAAAGTGATTCCCAGTCATTAAAAACTGGAATTAGAATTTTATAAGTTTTCATTTACTTAGAAAATAAAACATACATCATGATTATATATTTTTTTATATACAATATTTTTAATATTTATATTTTCTCGCTTGCATAGATTTGGACCAACATCTTTTGCAATAATAACAGCTGGATTTTTATAAAATTCAATATTTTCTTCTAAAAAAACCTTTGGTCTATTATGCAAATGATAGGAAAGATTACCAGCATACCATTCAGAAAAGCCTACATTAGATATGTCAACTTTAGAAATAGTTTTCCATTCTTTTTCAATTTCCAATGTGATTATTTTTCCTTCATAACCAGTTCTACTATCAAAATATATTGATCTTAAAGAGTATAGTGTTGGTGATATGACTAGGAATATAATTAATAAAATTTTAAAATTTTTTAATTTTTTTAAATTTATATAATTTTCATATAAATATATAAAAAAAATTCCGATCAAAGAATAAAATGGAATCATCCACATGGTTCTAATGCGAGAGCCAGTAATTATCGAAGTTATTAGAATTAAAAAAAATGGAAGTAAAAAAGAGAATAATAAAAAAATGAACTTTTCATTGTTCAGAGGAAGTCTAATCTTTATTTTTTTTATCAAAAGATAAATTAACAAGAAAAATGGAAAAGAGATTATGATTTGAGTTATTAAAAATTTAGAAGGATTTGATAAGTGATTATAAATATTAGACTCATGTAATCCCCCGCGTTTAAGAGCGTAATTAATAGTAGAAAAATCATTTTGAAATAACCATTGTAAATGGGGAGATATTATTAATAAAAAAGTAAACAGAGAGTAAAAAAAATTAAAATAAAATTTTTTATTTTTAATTAAAATGAATACTAAATAAAAAAATAGAGATATTAATAAATATAAAAATATATACTTTGTTAAAAATCCTAAAGCAGAGAAGATACCTAAAAGAACCCAATCACAAATTTTATTATTTTTTATTGACTTAAGAAAAAAATATATAGTTCCGATCCATAGAGGTATTTGACAAATATTAACGTTAAATTGCGGGCTTTCAAAAGTATAAAAAGCAATACCCTCAACTGAAAGTACAGATAAAAGTATATGAATTTTATTTTTAAAAAAAAATGATGCAAGTTTCCACAAAAATATAAAAGAAATGATTATAAAAATTTGACTTAAAAAATAATAAATCCAATCTTTATTTCCAAAAAACTTAAAAAGTATTCCAGGTATCCATGCACTTAATGGTGGATGTTTAGCATAACCTAAATCAAAATTTTGCCCCCAAGCCAATGCCTCAATGATATCTAGAGGTAAATTTTTATTAGATAGGTAAGGTATGACTGTCCAGATAATTAAATGGTAAAGACACAATAAATAAAAAAAATTTTTTTCTTTATTGGGTTGTATCATTAATCAAGATTTAATTGATTCAATGTAACTTGACACTATAAAAAAGCCTCTTATATTGCCCAATCCTAATGGCTACAAAATTACCCAAAAATTATACTCCTAGTGCTAAGGAAAAGTATATGTGCGCTAAACACAAAGAGTATTTTAGAAGAACTTTAGAAGATTGGAAAAAAGAGTTAGCTCTTCAGAATGACAAAATACTTTTTAATGAACTTGATGACAATGATACCTCGGCTGATGTTGTTGATCAAGCAACTTCACAAACAGGTAAAGCTATTGAAATGAGAACAGTTAATAGAAATAAAAAACTTATTTCTAAGATAGATAGTGCTATTAAAAAAATAAAAGATGATACCTATGGGTACTGTGAAGAAACAGGCGAGGAAATAGGTTTAAAAAGATTAATGGCCAGACCAATAGCAACCTTGACTGTTGAAGCTCAAGAAAGACATGAAAGGGAAGAGAAAATTTTTGCTGACAATTAAGACGCTATAGGAATTTTTTCTCCTATATTTTCAGGATCATAACCTTTTATAACAGCGGGTCTTTTAGAGATTTCATCATACCATCTTGACAAATTTTTATATTTTTTAATTCCAATTCCATGCCACTCATGTCGACATAGCCATGGAAAAGTTGCGATATCTGCAATTGTATAATCATTGCAGGCTAAATATTTATTTTTACTTAATTGTATATCTAAATATTGATAAATCTTTTTTGCGATTTCTAAAAATCTATTTTCAGCATATTCGCTTTTACCCTTATTAAATTTATAAAAGAAATGAAGTTGTCCTAGTATAGGTCCAACAAAACTTACCTGAACCATTAACCATTCGTTAATACTAGTTTCATATTTTTGATTATAAAATTTAAAATTATTTTTTTTGGCTAGATAAATTAATATTGCACCTGACTCAAAAATAGTCTCTTGATTATCAATTATAACTGGAATTTTATTAAGTGGACTGATTTTTGAAAAACTATCTGAAAATTGATCATTTTTAGTAATATCAATCTTTGTTAATTTATATTTTAATCCTAGCTCCTCTAACAAAATAGAAATTTTTCTACCATTGGGGGTTGGGTGATAAAATAGCTCAATCATATAAACTGTTTATTTTATTTAAACCGTTTATATAAGTATATATGAAAAAAATTTTATATTTTTATAGCGTCGCTTCTCCTTGGTCGTATCTTGGAATTAAAAGACTAACAGAAATTTCCAAGAAATATTCTGTTCAGATAATTGAAAAACCAATTGATTTAGTTGGAAAAGTTTTTGTTGCTACAGGAGGAACCCCTGTACCGCAAAGACATATTTCAAGACAAAATTATAGATTATTGGAATTAAAAAGGTGGGGAGAGTTTTTAAATATAAAAATTAATCAAAAACCAAAGTTTTTTCCACCTAAAGATCCACACTTGCCAGCTTTTTTTTGTTTAGCAAGTATCGATATGGGAATTAATATAGAATTTAGTTCTAAAGTATTAGAGCACTTGTGGGTAAAAGAAAATGATATTTCAAATGCAGATACTCTTAAATTAATTGCAGATGATCTTAAAATTAATTTCGAGGACTTAAATAAATTAGCAAATTCAGATAAAATTAAAAAAATTTATGAAGCTAACACACAAGAAGCTATAAATATGAATATATTTGGGGTTCCAAGTTACGTTTATAATAATGAAATTTTTTGGGGTCAAGATAGATTAGAACTATTAGAATATTCTTTAAAAAATAATTAAATTTTTTTTCATGAAAGAAAGTTTAATAAATAAACTTAATAAGTTAAAAAATTCTTTTTTCATAAAAGAAAATTTAAATAAAAATTTTAAATTAATTTATTTAAAGATTTCAGAGTTAATTTTTTTAAAAAAAGTTTTTTTAGGAAAGCCCTTAATTATTGGCTTAGCAGGAGGGCAAGGATCAGGCAAAACAACATTTGCACATTTTCTAAAATTAATTTTAGAAAATAAGTATGATTTAAAAACAGCTGTAGTCTCCATTGATGATATTTACAAGACAAAAAAAGAAAGAATAAAAATTTCAAAAAAAATAAATAAATTATTTCTTACAAGAGGTGTTCCAGGAACACATGATGTTAAATTTTTAAATATTTTTTTTAAAATGCTCAAGAATAATAAAGTTAATAAATTTTATTCAATTCCAAAGTTTGACAAATCTATTGATGACAGACTTCCAAAAAGTAAATGGCATCATCTTAAAAAAAATATAGATATATTTATATTAGAGGGGTGGTGCGTCGGGGCGAGGCCTGAAAAAAATATAGATAATTTAAAAAAACCAATTAATAAATTAGAGTTAATTGAAGATAAAAATTGCAAGTGGAGATTTAACGTTAATCACCAGTTAAAGACTGATTACAAAGAATTATTTTCATTCATTGATTTGATGATTTACTTAAAAGTGCCTAATTTCAATAAAGTTTTAGCTTGGAGAGGCTTACAGGAAAAAAAACTAGCTTATTCTAAAAAAAATATGTCCCAAAATAAAATGAAAATAATGACGGAGAGTCAAATTAAAAGATTTATAATGTTTTATGAGCGAATAACTAAAAAGATGCTCATAGATATGCCTAATTTTGCTGATATAATTGTTCCTATTAGTTCAAATCATCAACCAAAAAAAATTATACTAAATTAGATGAGCTTTTTTAAAAAATTGTATTTGTTAATTTTTTTCATAAGCACAAGTGCTTATTCTGCTGAAAATATTAACAAATCTTTAATATCAGCTTACTTAAATAATCCAAAAATTAATGCGGAAAGGGAAAGAACAAAAGCTGTTGATGAAAGTTTAGTGCAGGCCTTTAGTGCATTTAAACCGACGGTAACAATATCAGCTTATAAAAGCGATACAGATAGCTCTAAAATAACAACTTCAACAGGATCTCCTTCACCCTCTACTAATGCACAAACTACTGCTAAATCAATTACGATTGAGCAAAAGTTATTTAATTTTAATGATATGTATAATTATCAAAAAGAAAAAAATTCCGTAGAAATTGCTAGATTTACTTTAAAAAAAGCTGAACAGGATATTCTTCTTGAAGCAGCAGAAGCTTATGCTTCAACGCTACTTGCTCAAAAAAAATTAATTTTTAATAAAGAAAATTTAGACTTGTCTGAAAAACAAGTTGATTTAGATAAAAGTAGATTAGAACTTGGAATAATTACAATTTCAGATCTAGCACAATCTGAAAGTTCATTAGCAGCAGCACAATCTAACTTATTAAATGCTGAAAATGAATTGTTGATTGCTAAGAAAAATTTTAAGAATGTAATTGGATATGATCCTGTAGATTTAGATGAATTAAAAGATTTAAATTTAAACTTACCTAAATCTTTAGAAGAAACGTCAGTATCAGCTCTAAAAGATAATCCTATTTTAAAAATTTCAGAGTTCTCTCTTAAAAAAGCTGAAGATGAATATAGAATAGCTTTAGCTGAACTTTCTCCAACTTTCAGTTTATCATTAGGAATTACTGATTATGATGGCTACAGTTCAAGCGTTGATAAAACAAAACAATCAATTGCAAAAGCTCAAGCTTCAATTCCTCTTTATCAAGGAGGAAAACAGACTTCATTAATCATTCAAAAGAAATCTTTATTAGATAGTGCTGAATTAGATCTGCAAAATTCTAAAAATGTTGTGGACAGAGATTCTTATTCGGCATGGTCAAATTATAGACTTTCTATAAGTAATGCTGAGCTGACAAAGTTAAGAGTTAAAGCATCTGAGATTGCTTATGAAGGGATTATTCAAGAGTATGAAACTGGATCAAGATCTACATTAGATGTTATTACATCACGATCGACACTACTTGAATCAAGAGTAAATAATGCAATCTCAGATAAAGATAGAATTGTTTCTCAATTTAAGCTTTTATCTTCTATAGGGGGGCTCACAGCAAAAAATTTAGCTTTAGAGACAAAATTATATGATCCAAATGATTATCCAAATAAAAGCTGGATAAGACACATTTTTTAGTAAAAAATACATATATTTCATATACTTAATAATATAATTGAATAAAAGAACAAAATGTGTACATTTGTTTTATTGAGTCGTTAAACAATTAATAAATTAAAAAGGAAAAAAATGACTAAAAATACTCTAAAAGTTGTAAATACTGAAAAAACGGAAGATAAAAAAGAAAAACAAAAAGCTTTAGACGCTGCAATAAGTCAAATAGATCAAAATTACGGAAAAGGTTCTGTAATGAGATTGGGGCAGTCTAGAGTCCTTGATATAGAATCTATATCCACTGGATCATTAGGATTAGATCTTGCTCTTGGAATTGGAGGTCTTCCAAAAAGTAGAATTGTAGAAATTTATGGACCAGAGTCATCAGGAAAAACTACGTTATCTTTACAAGTTATTGCTGAGGCACAAAAAAAAGGTGGAATTTGTGCGTTCATTGATGCGGAGCATGCTCTTGACCCTGTTTATGCAAAAAAATTAGGCGTTGATACAACTGAACTATTAATTTCTCAACCAGATACAGGGGAACAAGCCCTTGAGATCGCAGACACTTTAGTTAGATCAGGATCTATTTCTGTTCTAGTTGTAGACTCTGTAGCTGCATTAACTCCAAGAGCAGAGTTAGAAGGTGAGATGGGTGATCATCATATGGGTTTGCAAGCACGATTAATGAGTCAGGCTTTAAGAAAATTGACTGGATCTGTTTCTAAAACAAACACTATGATCATTTTTATAAATCAAATAAGAATGAAAATTGGAGTTATGTTTGGTAGTCCAGAAACAACTGCTGGAGGAAATGCACTTAAATTTTATTCATCTGTAAGACTTGATATTAGAAGAATAGGCGCAATTAAAGATAAAGAAGAGATAATCGGTAATCAAACACGAGTTAAGGTTGTAAAAAACAAAGTCGCTCCACCATTCAAAGTAGTAGAATTTGATATCATGTACGGAGAAGGTATTAGTAAAATGGGAGAGGTTGTTGATTTAGCAGCAAAAGCAAACATTATAGAAAAAGCCGGAGCTTGGTATTCCTATAAAGGAGAAAAAATAGGACAAGGAAGAGATAATGTTAAGCAATATCTAAAATTAAATCCAAAGATTGCAGCTGAGGTTGAAATGGCAGTTAGAACAAATGCTAAACTAATTTCAGAAAAATTAAGCGATCACTCTGAGAATCTTCCTGAAGAAAAAGAAGATAATAAAGTTTAGTAAAATTAAATATAAATATTCCTAATACGTTAAAAAAAGGCGCTTTTAAAAAAGCGCCTTTAGCATTCTAGACATATATATAAAAAGTTGTATCTATAAGTATAATGGGTACAAAAACAGTTTCAGAATGTAGGAGTACTTTTAAGAATTTTTTTTCAAAAAATTCTCATGAAATCGTAGATTCTAGTCCTCTAGTTCCTCATAACGATCCGACATTAATGTTTACAAATTCAGGAATGGTTCAGTTTAAAAACGTCTTTACAGGCTTAGAAAAACTTCCCTTTAAAAGAGCAACTACTTCTCAAAAGTGCGTGAGGGCAGGTGGAAAACATAACGATTTAGAAAATGTGGGATATACGCCAAGACACCATACTTTTTTTGAGATGTTAGGAAATTTTTCATTTGGGGATTATTTTAAAGAAGCAGCAATCAAATTTGCATGGGAATTAATTACAAAAGACTATGGAATTTTAAAAGAAAAGTTAACGGTTACA
>CANMFY010000009.1 GCA_947497305.1 Candidatus Pelagibacterales bacterium
AAAATAAAAAATATATTTATGAGCTAACTGAAAAATTTTATCCAGCGCTTTGGTGGAATCATGATTCTTTATTAAATAATAATTATGTTTTGGGGCAGGGTTGTAGAAATTTAAAAACTCAAATAAATTTTTTAAAAAAGGAAAAAAAAAAAATTAATGATAAAAATGAGGTAGTAAATTTTTATAATATAAAAGGTGATAATCTTGATATAAATATTGGTTATACTGAAAAAGACCTTAAATGGGTTGATATGAAATTTACACTTAAAGGAGATTGGGAATATAAATTAAAAAATTAAAATTAATTTATGCAACTTTTTTTACGAAAAACTGGCTGACATTAGTATGCCCAGTTGCAAATCCGGTTTCACAATAACTTAAATAGTAGTTCCATAAATTTTTAAATTTATTATCAAAATTAAGTTTCGAAATTTTATCCCAAGAGTTATTAAAGCTTTCTTTCCAAAGTTTTAAAGTTTTTGCATAATCATTACCAAAGGATTTTTCCTCATATAATTCAAAATTATTATCTTTAAAAAGTTTATATAAAATTTTTTTAGATGGAAGTATGCCGCCTGGAAAAATATATTTTTGGATAAAATCAACTTGATTTATATAATTTTCATATTCTTTGTCGTCAATTGTTATGACTTGAAAACATGCTTTACCATTTTTCTTAAGCGCATTATTTAATATTTTAAAATATAGATCCCAATACTTTTTTCCAACTGCCTCAAACATTTCAATGGAAACAATTTTGTCGTAAGTGTTACTCAAATTAAGTTTTCGATAGTCTTTAAGAAAAATTTTAGAATTATTATTTAATTTTTTATGATTAATTAAATTTTCAATATAATTATATTGTTGCTCACTAATCGTTAGTCCTTCGATGTTAGATTTAACAGTTTGAGAATTTCTTTCTATAAAACCGCCCCAGCCCGCACCAACTTCCAAAACAGTATCAGAAGTTTCAATATCTAAACTTTTTATTATATTATCATACTTATTAATTTGGGATGCAAACAGATCATCATTTTCTGTGTTAAAGATTCCAGAGGAATAAGTCATAGATTTATCCAACCAAAATGAATAAAATTTATTTCCTAAATCGTAATGATAATAAATATTTTTTTTTGCTTGATTTATAGAGTTTGCTTTTAAAAAAAATTTAAATTTTTCAATGAGTAATGATAAATAATTATCTGCCCAATTTTTTCTTTTTATTTGTTGATTTTTAAGTAATATTTTTAATAAGTTAGTAAGGTTAGAAGTTTCCCATTTATTATTTATATAAGACTCAGCAAAGCCAAGTTCGCCTTTTAGAAATACATCGCTAAAAAAAGTGTTATCTTTTATAACAATATTTGAGGCTAAATCTCCCTGATGTGCTTTAAATACTTTTTCATAAGAATTTTTAAAATTTACTTTAATTTCTCCCCATTTAATATGTTGGAATTTAAAATTTAAATATTTTTTTAATAAACTATCCATAGAAAGATATTGTATCATGTTTTTTTTCAGGCTTTAAAAAAAAAGATCGTTGCTTTTTGAATATTTTCATTGCTTGATAATGTATTAAAATCATTATTTTTTGTGAAAAAAATAAATTCTTAATAAGTTCACTGATCAAAGACAGATTAGATAGTGGTTTTGATTTGGATTTAATTCCAGTTTTTAATATTAATTGATTCTTTTTGTAAGCATCAATATTAAGTGAAAAGTTTTCTTTCGCGTTTTCCAAATAGAATTTATATTTTAATTGCATTTGCAAAAATGGAGATACATAAAATTTCTTATCTAGCTCTGAGTAAATTTTTTTATTATGCAATTTATTAACTTTTATAAAATAACAATGTTGTTCATGATGAGTATTTTTGACTTCATAACATAAATATTTAATTTTATTTTTTTCATTTTTACATAAGTAAATCGATATTGGATTAAAAACATATCCAAGAAATGAGGGTGAACAATATAAAAAAATTGTATATTTTTTTTTATCTTTAAATTTTTTTAAGATTTTTTCCTCAATGAAATTCTTTGGATTACTATCAGTTTTTCTCTTTCCGTGATCTTTAAAATTAAAGCCAAAAAGATTAAAAGAATTTACTGAAAAAAAAAATAACTTGTTAATTATTTTTAATTCATTTAAGTTTATTAAAATCAAAAGAGTTTTATGGTTAAACTTATAATTTATTGGACTTAGTCTCTGATGAAAAACTAAGCCTGGCTGAAGGGTACTTTCCATTAAATTAAATTTTTTACAGCATTTTTTGCAGATACAACTCCATCTTCATGAAAGCCATATCCACACCATGCACCACAATAATAAATGTTATCAATGCCTTGTATTTCTTCTAACTTTTTTAATACAAATTCCTTATTATATTTAAAAACTGGATGGCTATATTTCATTTTCTTTATAATTTTTTTTTGATCAATCAAATTATTAGAGTTTATCGACACGAAATAATCTTTTTTACTTTTTAAATTTTGTAAATAATTCATCCAATAAGTTAGTCTTGGAATATTATCATCCGAATTTATAAAATTCCAACTTGACCAGTTAAATTTATTTTTAGGCATTAAAGTATTATCCGTGTGAAGGCATGCCTCATTATATTGATAATCAACTAAAGATAGAATTTTTCTTTGTTTTATATAACTTTTTGGCAGTATTTTTTTTATTTCATCAGTGTGGTTTGAAAATATTAAAAAATCATAAATTAATGTTTTGCCATTTTTTTTAATAATAATTTTATTTTTATCAATTTTTATTGAATTTATATTTAAATTTAAAAAAAATTTTATTTTAAAGTTGCTTATAATTCTCTTAATATACTGATTGCTTCCATTTTTAATAACTTTCCATTGAGGTCTAAATAAAACATTTACTAAGCCATGATTGATAAAGAATTTGATTAAAAAATGAGTTTTATACTCTTTAATTTTATTGATTGGGTTTGACCAAATTGATGAGCACATAGGATATAAATAATATTTTTTAAATTCAGTGCTAAAATTAAATTTTTTAAGAAATTTATCTATTTTAAGTTCATTCAAAGATTTTATATTAATTTTTGCTAATATATTAAATTTCAAAATTCCCATAATTATTTTATAAAATTTTATAGAGAAAAAGTTCTTATTTCTAAAAATAAGGCTATTTATATCTTTACCAGACCACTCAAAATTTTCTGTTGGATAGTTTACAGAGAAACTCATATTTGTATTTTCTTTAGGCACTCTCAGTTTATCTAAAAATTCAATAAAATTTGGATACGTTTTATTATTAAAAACTATAAAACCGCTATCAATAGAATATTTTTTTTTACCTTCAAATATTTCGTGAGTATGAGTATGTCCACCTAGATATGAGTTTTTTTCATAAACATGGACATCATATTTTTTGTGCAATTCAAAAGCAGCAGTCAATCCAGAAATACCGCTGCCAATTATGGCAACTTTTTTTTTCATTTCTTTAAATCTTGAAAAGCTTTTAAAGCTGAATTTCGTGCTTCTACATGTTTTACAATTGGTAACGGATAACTGTGTCCTAATTTAAAATTAATTTGATTTTGTAATTGTTCAGGCATTTCCCAAGGTTTATGTAAAAATTCAATAGGTACATTTTTTAATTCTGGACACCATTTAGTGACATATTCACCATTGGGATCAAATTTTTCTCCCTGTAAAATTGGATTAAAAATTCTAAAATAGGGTGCGGCATCTGCCCCTGTACCTGCCACCCATTGCCAACCGGAAACATTATTTGCAATATTAAAATCTAGTAAGGAATTTCTGAAATATTTTTCACCTTCATTCCAATGAATTCTTAAATGTTTTACTAAAAAGGAAGCAGTAATCATTCTTACTCTATTATGCATCCAGCCTGTTTCATAAAGTTCTCGCATGCCAGCATCAACGATTGGATAACCAGTTAATCCTTTTTTCCATTTTTTCAAAAATTCATCATTTTTAATCCAATTAAATTTATCAAATTCTTTTCTAAGGTTATTTTTTTCCATTTCTGGAAAGTTATGAAGTAAAGAATGAGAAAATTCTCTCCAACCAATTTCATTTATAAACTTTCTAAAACCAATCTTTTTACTTTTAATCATCAAACATTTATTCATTATTTGATGGACAGATATTTGACCAAATTTCAAATATGGTGATAATTTTGATGTGCCGCTTAATGAAGGGATGTCTCGATTTGTTGCGTAATATTCAATATTATTTTTTATAAAATTATTTAGTATTTCAATTGCCTTCTCCTCACTAGGATCCCAATATTTTTCAAATTTTTTATTCCAATTTTTCTTTGGATAAATAGCTTCAATATCTTTATTAATTTTTTTTTTCTTGGAATAAGAGCTAATTCTCTCATCAATTTTTTGATTATTTTCTAGATAAATTTTTTCAGCTTTTTTCCAATAATGAGTAAAAACCTTAAAAGGTGTACCATCATCTTTTTTTACTTTTTCTACAGGATTTAATAAATTAGAGTTGAATTCTATAAAGATTATATTATTTTCTTCTAATATTTTTTTTACACATTGTTCAGTACGGTTTTCATCTAAATGGCAGGACTTATTCCAAAAAATTTTGTCGATTTTTTTGTTATTAACTAAATTTTTTATTATTTTTTCAGCATTTCCAGAAATTATGTCAAGCGTAATATTTAATTCTTGTAATTTTTCCTGGAAAACTTCTAGCGATTTTGCAAGCCACCACCTCTGTGCCTCTTGCTTATGGTATTTGTCTTTATCAAATATATAAATAACTTTTTTTGCGCTTTTTTTCTCATTAATTAAGCTTGAAATTGCAGGATTATTAATAGTTCTGAAGTCATCCTTTAACCAAACTACAGAGCTTAACATTATAAATATTTTTTAAATTTTTAGACTTGATTTATTTACTTAAAATACGTTTAATCAGATTTTATTATTTAAATAAAGGGATCAATGTCACTAGAATTAAATCAACATTTAGGAAAGCAATTAAGAGCTAGAAGATCTGCTCTTGGTCTTACACAAACTCAAGTAGCAAGAGCAATTAATGTTACATTTCAGCAAATACAAAAATATGAAAAAGGAACTAATGGAGTTAGTTCCAGCAGATTATTACAATTAGCCAATTTTTTAAAAGTTCCTGTAAAGTATTTTTTTGAGGAATTTAAAGATTTTCAAAATTTAGACTCACAAAATAAAAATGATAACTCTTTAGAAGCTTTTGTCGGAAAATTAACTGAAGTTGAAAAAGATAAACTTTTAAATATCTTAAATTCAAATAAGAAACTATCTAGGACAGCGTAAATTTTTTGGCTCCCCGAGCAGGACTCGAACCTGCGACCAATTGATTAACAGTCAACTGCTCTACCAGCTGAGCTATCGGGGAATAAAAAAAACACAATACGATTTTTTTTTTTAAAAACAATATTTATTTGGAGGCCACGCCCAGAATCGAACTGGGATACAAGGATTTGCAGTCCTCTGCGTAACCATTCCGCCACGTGGCCATATTTTTTTCTGTATTATTTTCTAATAGCTATCGTGTATATATATTTAGTTTTCAAGACTCGCAAATATTATGCAACATACAACTCGAAAATTAAATATGATTGAGAGCCAATTAAGGCCTAATAATATAATAGATGAAAATTTAATTGCTGCATTTCAAAAAGTTCATCAAGAAGATTTTTTGCCAGATTCTTTAAAAAATTTATCCTATATTGATGATCACATAAAATTCTCTCAACATAGTTTTATTTTAAAACCACTTATCTTTGCTAAATTCTTAAATATTATCAAACCTCAACTCTCTGATACTATTTTAGAAATAGGTTCTGGTGGTGGTTATACAACCTCCATATTAGCCAATTTAGTAAATTTTGTTTATTCAATTGAACAAGACAAAATCATATTCGACTTAGTAATAAAAAATATTAAAATTAAAAATTACATAAACATTAATGTTTTATTTTCAAATTACAGAAAACTAAATAATCTAGATCTAAAATTTGATAAAATTATTATCAATGGAACGGTAAATGATAATCCTGTAAATTTATTAGACAAATTAAAAGTTGATGGAAAATTGGTTTGCATTCTAAAAGACGACTCTTACTCAAGTATTTATCTTTATAAAAAAAAAGTAAGTGGATATGAAAAATTGAAAATTATGAATGCTAGCGCACCTATAATTATAAATTATATCGACAAAGAAGAATTTAATTTTTAATGTTAGAAGAAAACTATAACCACCTAGAAATAGAGGATAAAATTTATAACTTCTGGGAAAGAAATAAATTATTTGAACCTAAAAAAAATAGTAATAAAAAAAAATACTTTTCTATTGTAATACCTCCTCCTAATGTAACTGGAAATCTACACATGGGGCATGCTCTCAATAATTCTATTCAAGATTTATTAGTAAGATTTTATAGATTAAAGGGTTACGAAACGCTTTGGCAACCAGGGACTGACCACGCTGGAATAGCAACTGAACTTGTTGTTGAAAAAAAACTAAATGAAAAAAAACAATCAAAGAAAATATTAGGTAGGGAAAAATTTCTTAAAGAAGTTTGGAATTGGAAAGATCATTCTGGAAACATAATAATAAATCAACTTAAAAAATTAGGATCTTCATGTGATTGGTCTCAAACCAGATTTACTATGGACGAAAATATGTCTGAAGCAGTGGTTAAAGTTTTTTCAGAATTATTTAAAAAAAAACTTATTTATAAAGATTTTAAACTATCAAACTGGGATCCAGTATTAAAAACTGCAATTTCTGATTTAGAAGTAGTGCAGAAAGAAATAGAAGGTAAACTTTATTATATAAAATATTTTATTGATAAAAACGATTTTATATCAATAGCAACTACTAGGCCGGAAACTATATTCGCTGATACTGCAATCGCCGTAAATCCCAAAGATAAACGATATAAAAAATTTATTAGTAAAAAAGCAAAAATTCCAATTATAGATAAGCAAATTAAAATAATAGCTGATGATTATGCCGATCCTGATCAAGGATCTGGGGCTGTAAAAATTACTCCTGCCCATGACTTTAATGATTATGAGGTTGGATTAAGACATGATTTGGAAAAAATTAACATTTTAGAGGCCGATGGAAGACTTAATAAAAATTGTCCTAAAAAGTACCAAGGTCTTGATAGATTTGAAGCAAGAAAATTAATAATAGAGGATTTAAAATTAATTAATGCATTAGAAAAAGAGGAAATAATAAAACATAACGTTCCTTACGGTGATAGATCAAATTCTATAATCGAGCCTTATCTTACAGAACAATGGTTTTTAAATGTTAAAAAAATGTCGAAGGAGGCATTAAAGGCGGTAAAAAATAAAAAAACAATTTTTTTTCCTGAGTCATGGACTAAAAATTATAATTTATGGTTAAAAGATATTAGACCATGGTGTATTTCCAGACAGATTTGGTGGGGTCATCAAATTCCTATCTGGTATGGAAATGATGGAAAAGTTTTTTCAGCAAAAGATCAAAATGACGCTCAAATACAAGCAGACAAGTATTATAAAAAAAAAAATTCTCCTATAAATCAAGATATCAATGTTTTAGATACTTGGTTCTCATCAGCATTATGGCCATTTGCAAGTCTAGGTTGGCCTAAAAAAACTTATAATCTTAAAAGATTTTATAAAACATCAGTTTTGGTAACGGGATTTGATATTTTATTTTTTTGGGTAGCTCGAATGATGATGATGGGATTATTTTTTACCAAAAAAGTTCCATTCGATAAAGTTTATATACACGCATTAGTTAGAGATATTGATGGTCAAAAAATGTCTAAGTCAAAAGGCAATGTAATTGACCCTTTAGATTTAATAGAAAAATATGGAGCAGACGCTTTAAGATTTACTTTAATGTCCATGGCATCACCTGGAAGAGATGTCAAACTTTCAGAGGATAGAGTTAAAGGGTATAGAAACTTTTTAACTAAAATTTGGAATGTTTCTAAATTTTGTGAATTTAATAAATGTAACGAAGATATTCAAATTGACAGCAAAGAAATAAAATTAGAAATAAATCAATGGATTATAAATGAGTTTATTAATACTAAAAATAATATTGAGGGTCACATAAAAAATTTTAGATTTGATGAAGCTTCTAAAGAAATTTATAATTTTGTATGGAATGTATTTTGTGACTGGTATTTAGAATTTTCTAAATCAATTTTTTACTCAAATGATCAAAGCCAAATAAAAGAAACCAAAAAAGTTTTTGGATTTATATTTTCAAATATACTTTTAATTCTTCATCCATTTATACCTTTTGTTACAGAGGAGCTATGGAGTAAGCTAAAGTTTGATGAAATATATAAAAGTCCTTTAATTAATTTCAATTCTAAAAAAGAAATTAAAATAATTAAAAATACCAATATTGAATCGATCCATTGGTTAATAAAACTTGTAAGTTTAATAAGATCTACAAAAGTTATTTTACAAGTTGCACCTGGTAATTTTGTGGATGTTTGTGTTGATCATTTACCAAAAGATAAAAAAAATTTTTTAGAAAGAAATTCTTTAATTTTTAAAAAAGCTTCTCGAGTTGAAAATTATTTTAAAAAAGATGAAAAAAATGAAAATATACTACCAATTTATTTGGATGGAGATGCTATTCTTATTAAATTTACAACAGAAATTTCTCTAAATGATCAGATTATTAAAGTAAAAGCAAAAATAGATTTAATAAAGAATAGTATTATTGCAACTAAAAATAAACTTTCTAATAAATCGTTTATTAATAAAGCTCCAAAAGATGTAGTAGATAAAGAAAAAGATATTTTCAAGAGATTAGTAAATGATTTAAATCAATTAGAAAGTATAATATCTATTAAAAATTAATTATGAAATTTGATAAATCAAAACTACCTAGTCGCCATACAACAGTAGGACCAGATAGAGCTCCACATAGATCTTTTTATTATGCAATGGATTTAAAAAAAAGTGATATTGCCAAACCTTTTGTTGGAGTAGTTTCTACATGGAATGAAGCAGCTCCGTGTAATATTGCTTTAATGAGACAGGCTCAATCTGCAAAAAAAGGTGTTTCTGATAATAGTGGAACTCCAAGAGAATTTTGTACGATTACAGTTACAGATGGAATTGCAATGGGGCATGAAGGAATGAAGTCATCATTAATATCTAGAGAAATAATTGCAGATTCAACAGAACTAACAGTTAGAGGTCATTGTTACGATGCATTAGTTGGTTTAGCCGGATGCGATAAATCTTTACCAGGACTAATGATGGCCATGTGTAGATTAAATGTGCCTAGCGTTTTTATTTATGGTGGATCTATATTACCAGGAAAATTTAAAGGAAAAGACGTAACAGTTGTTGATGTTTTTGAAGCTGTTGGAAAACATTCTAACAACCAAATGTCAGATGAGGATTTAGAAGAATTAGAAATCAGCGCATGTCCAAGTGCAGGAGCATGTGGAGGGCAGTTCACTGCAAACACAATGGCATGTGTATCAGAAGCTATTGGTTTGGCGTTGCCGTATTCATCAGGAACTCCTGCGCCGTATGAGGAAAGAGATAAATATGCTTATGCTAGTGGACAAGCAGTAATGTCTTTATTAAAAAAAAATATTAGACCAAGAGATATCGTTACACTCAAATCATTACAAAACGCTGCAACTATTGTGGCTGCAACCGGCGGATCTACAAATGCCGCTCTTCATCTTCCTGCAATTGCAAATGAATGTGGAATCAAATTTGATCTTATGGATGTTGCTAAAATTTTTAAAAAAACTCCTTATTTAGCAGATCTAAAACCAGGTGGAAAATATGTTGCAAAAGATATGTTTGAGGCTGGGGGAGTGCCAATGCTACTTAAAACTTTATTGGATGGAGGTTATTTGCATGGAGATTGTTTGACTGTGACTGGCGAAACTATGAAAAAAAATTTAGAAAATGTTAAATTTAATAATAAACAGGATGTAATGAGGCCTTATAACAAACCACTTTCAAAAACAGGAGGAGTTGTTGGTCTACAGGGAAATTTAGCTCCTGAAGGTGCAATCGTTAAAGTTGCCGGAATGAAAACTCTAAAGTTTGAAGGAAAAGCTTTGTGTTTTAATAGTGAAGAAGAGGCTTTTAAAGCAGTTCAAAAACGAAAATATAAAGAAGGGGACGTTATAGTTATTAGATATGAAGGGCCAAGGGGAGGTCCTGGAATGAGAGAAATGCTTTCGACTACTGCAGCTATTTATGGCCAAGGAATGGGAGAAAAAGTTGCATTAATTACCGATGGAAGATTTTCAGGAGCAACTAGAGGTTTTTGCGTTGGACACGTTGCGCCAGAAGCATTTAATGGTGGTCCGATAGCATTATTAAAAAATGGCGATACAATAATTATCGATGCTAATAAAGGTACTATTGAAGTTAAAATTTCAAATTCTGAATTACAAAAACGAAAAAAATCTTGGAAAAATATAAAACCTAATTTTACATCAGGAACCCTTTGGAAATATGCACAGTCTGTTGGATCTTCAAAATATGGCGCAGTAACTCATCCAGGTGGCTCTAAAGAAAAAAAATGTTACGCGGACATTTGAGGAATAATTGTTTCTTACAATTTTAAATATAATACTCCCAGTTATTTTTGTAATATTTATCGGATATCTGTGGAATATCTATAACAAAGATTTTAATATTGTTGCTGTTACAAAACTTGTTTCAAATATTGCTCTACCATGTCTGATTTATGATTCCATAACTAGAGCAAATTTAACTATAAATATTTTTTTTGAAATTTTTTTTTCAGCTTTTTTAGTTCTATCTCTTGGTTTTTTATTTGGATATTTTTTTATAAAAATTTTCAAACTTCCATCTATTAAATTAACAACTCCAATAATGCACCCTAACAGTGGTAACATGGGTCTGCCACTTGCTTTATTAACTTTCGGTAGTGAGGGCCTTGCACTAGCTGCAGGATTTGCTTCTATTGTAATGGTAAGTCATTTTACGGCTAATTCTGCAATTTCATCAGGAAATTATTCATTAAAAAAAATATTATTAAGTCCTGTTTTGTTAGCATTATTAGCTTCACTTATTATTTTGTTCTACAAAATTGAAATGCCAAGTTTTATTAATAGTTTTGCAAAAATTTTATCAGGACTTGTTATACCTTTAGTTTTGCTAGCATTAGGAATGTCACTCAGCAAAATTAATATTAAAAATTTAAAAATAGGTTTATTGCTGGGTATATTTAAAATTATTATCGGTCCGATTATTGGATTGCTGGTAGTTTATTTATTAAATCTTGATGGTATTGTAGCTAAAGTTGTAATATTACAATCAACAATGCCGGCTGCCATATTGACATATTTGATAGCTTCAGAAAATAATTCATATGATCAAGAAATTGGTGCAGCTGTTTTTGTGTCCACTGTTGCTTCTATTATTTCAATACCAGTTATTTTATTTTTTTTAATATAATGAAAATTAAGCCAATTATTTTATGTGGTGGAGAAGGTACTAGATTATGGCCAGAATCTAGAAAAAAACATCCTAAGCAATTTATTAAAATTAATGGAAAGAGTTTATTAAAACACGCAATTGATAGAGTCACAGGTATAAATTTTGACCCCATTACCATTTGTTCTAATGCCAATTTTTTAGATCAAATCAAAGAAGAAACAAAAAATATAAATTGTAAAATCTTTGTTGAGCCAGATAAAAAAAACACAGCAGCTGCAATTCTTGCAGCAATTAATGATGATGATTTAATATTTTATCAGCCTGTAATAATTATTTCTTCTGATCATATAATTGAAAAAAAAATAGTTTTTCAGAAACAAATTAAAAAATTTTGTAACTATTTAGATAAGAATAAAATTTTTATTTTCGGCATTAAGCCTGATTATCCAGAAACGGGCTATGGTTATTTATATTCAAAAAGAGTTAATAAAAATTTTAATAAAGTTATAAAATTTGTTGAGAAACCAAATTTATCTCGAGCAAAAAAACTTATTAAAAACAGCAATTACCTTTGGAATTCAGGAATATTTTTCTCAAACAAATCAGCATTATTAAATGAATTTTCAGTTTTACAGACAAAATTGGCGGTACAAGTTTGCGATTCTTATATAAATGCAAAACTTACAAATAACATTGTCACATTAGATAATAAATATTATTCAAAAATTAATTCTATCTCTTTTGACCATGCTATTTTAGAAAAATCTAAAAATGTTTATTCTTCAAAACTTTTAAGTGACTGGAAAGATGTTGGCAGTTGGATGCAAAAATGGCAAATCGAAAAAAAAGATAAAAATAATAATTTTATAAGAGGTAATGTATTCAAGAACAATATCAAAAATTCTTATATTTCATCTACCAGAACTGTTGTTGCTAGTAATTTAAAAAATATACTTGCAGTTGATAATAATGATGTTCTTTATCTTTCGGATCTTAATAATAATAACCTTAAAGAAATTTATCCTATAATAAGTAAAAAGTTTCCAAAAATTATAGATCAACACACAACTACACAAAGACCTTGGGGTCAGTTTACAAACATATTTGTTGGAAATAATTTTCAAGTCAAAGAACTAGTTGTTAATCCCGGAGCAGTTCTTAGTCTTCAGAAACACAAATATAGATCTGAGAATTGGGTTGTAGTTGAGGGAAAAGCTAACGTTACGTTAAATAAAAAGAATATATTATTGGATAAATCAGATTCTATTTTTATTCCCCAAGGCGCAGTTCACCGAATTGAAAATAAACAAAAAAATTTGTTAAAAATTATTGAAGTTCAAACGGGCAGTTATTTAGGGGAAGATGATATTATTCGTATTAAAGATATTTACGGTAGAGCTTAGTTTAAAGTTAATCTTATAGGTACGTGATCGGAAGGTCTTTCTAGAGTTCTCAAATATTTATCAATAGTTACGTCCTTAATTAAATGGCTAATATTTTTTGATAATAAAAAATGATCAATTCTTAATCCTTTATTTTTATCGAACGACCTTTGTTGATAATCCCAGAATGTATAGTTATTTGGCTCCTTATTCACTAACCTAAATGAATCCTCATAACCTTCGTTTAATATTTTTCTAAAAATTTTTCTTATTTCAATTCTAAAAAGGGCATCATTCTCCCAATCTTCTGGATTATAAACATCTTCTTCATTAGGAATAATATTAAAATCTCCACCAATTATTAATTTATTTTTTAATTTATTCTGATTAATTAAAAATTCTTCAAAAGATTTCAACCATTTTAATTTATATTGATATTTATCGGTATCAACAGGATTTCCATTAGGAACATAAACAGAAATAATTTTGATAAGTTGATTTTTGTAATTCATATCGACTGAGATAGTTCGTGATTGTTTTTGTTCATCTTTAATAACATCAAAATTTATATTACTAATTTTTTTATTATAAATTATAGCAACACCATTATATGATTTTTGACCATTAACCTCACTATCGTAGCCAATTTCTTTTATTTCTGAGAATGGAAAATTTTTATTTTCAGTTTTAATCTCTTGAAGAAGTAAAAAATTTGGTTTGTTTTTTTTTAGGTATTGAACAATATGATTTAATCTTACTCGTACAGAATTAACATTCCAACTGCTTAATATCATTAAATGGCAAAAGAACTTCCACATCCACATGACGATGTAGCTTTAGGATTTATTATTTTAAAAGTATTTTCAATTAATTTTTCAGAAAAATCGAGAATCGAGCCTTCTATTAAGGCAAAAGAAGATTTATCGATTAACACATTTTCAAAAATTAAATCATCTTCATTTTTTTTCATATCCGTTGTGAAGTTATATTTATAACCAGAACAACCTCCACCTTTCACCTCAATCCTAAAAAACTTATTAATATTTTCTTTTTCTAAAAGATTTCCTATCTTTTTTTTTGCTTTATCTGTAATGGTAAAATTATTAGTCATTCAATTTTTATGTTAATTATTAATATATGTCTGGGGTTGAGAATTACAATAAGTTATTAATTAAATTTTCTTCGAATAATTCAAATTATTTAGGAAGACAATTTGGTGATAAAAAAAACCTCTACAGATCATTTTATCAAAGAGATAGAGATAGAATTATACATTCAACTTCGTTCAGAAGATTAAAATATAAAACACAGGTTTTTGTGTATCACGAGGGAGACCATTATAGAACAAGACTTACACACACTCTAGAGGTGTCGCAAATATCACGTTCAATCTCCAGATATTTAAAACTAAATGAAGATTTATCTGAAGCAATAAGTTTAGCTCATGATTTGGGTCACCCTCCTTTTGGGCATGCGGGAGAAAAAGTTTTAGATTATTGTATTAGAAATCATGGTGGTTTTAATCATAATATTCATTCAATACGTTTAGTTACAGAATTAGAAAAGGCTTATCAAAATTTTGACGGTTTGAATTTATCCATTAATACAATAGACGGAATTGTAAAACATAATGGTCCTAATTATTTAATAAAACAAAATCTAGATTTATTACCTAATTTAAATAAGATTAAGAAAATTAATTTCTATAATCAATCTTCCTTGGAAGCGCAGATTAGCGCATTATCCGATGATATTGCTTATAATAATCATGATATTGATGACGGCATCAGAGCAGGATTATTTTCAATTAATGATATTAAAGATTTACCAATTATTGGAGAGATTATAAAAAAAAAAAATAAGCAATTTAAAAATAAAAAATTACTGAGAAATGAAATTATTAGATCAATCATCAACTTTATGGTCACAGATTTAATTTTACATACAAAAAAAAATTTAAAAAAATATAAAATCAAAACAATTGATGATGTTTATAATTTAAAAAAATTTATAGTAAGTTTTTCACCAAAACTTATCAAAGCAAATAATCAAATTCGTGAATTTTTAAAATTCAATATGTATGAAAATAAATCTGTAAAAGAGATGACTGACAAAGCAGAAAATATAATAAAAACTTTATATATGTACTTAATTAAAAATAATAAAAAATTTTTACCTTCAGATGTAAAAAATAAGTGGGGTTTAGAAAGATCAGTTTCAGATTTTATTGCTGGGATGACCGATAAGTTTGCTATTGATTTATACAATAAAATAAAATGAATATCTTTATCAATTATAAAGTAAAACTTGTTGATTTTTTTAAACTACTTGAAAAAGATAAAATTATTAAACTACCTGAAAAATTTGATAATTTTTCAGTAGAGATTCCTAAAATAAAAACTCATGGTGATTTAAGCACGAATGCACCAATGATTTTCGCCAAAGTGAACAATCTTAGTCCAGTTGATCTCGCGGCTATTATTAAAAAAGAATTAGATAATAAATTTGATGAGATTATAAAAATTGAAGTAGCTAAACCTGGTTTTCTAAATTTTTTTTTTAATAAAGATTTTTGGTATGATTTTTTAAAAGCAACAGACATTAATTTTGGCAAAAGCGACAACTTAGTTCCAAAAAAAATTCTAATTGAATATGTATCTGCAAATCCAACTGGTCCTTTGCATGTGGGTCATTGCAGAGGGGCTGTATTCGGCGATATATTAGCCAATCTATTGAGTTTTGTAGGAAATAAAGTTGTTAAAGAATATTATATTAATGATTACGGCAATCAAATTAATCAATTTGTTAAATCTGTTTATTTTAGAATATTAGAAATAAATAATAAAGTTTTGTTTCCCGTTGACCAAGACCTCTATCCTGGTGAATATGTGATTGATATAGCCAAAAATATTTTGAAAAAAAATAATCTAAATATTTCTGATAATTATGATTTAATTTTTAATGATCTTAAGAAGATATGTATAGAAGAGTCCATGGATTTAATAAAAAGTGATTTAAAAAATCTTGGAATTATCCATAATAATTTTGTCTCTGAAAATTATATCGTTAGTCAAAATTTAGTTGAAAAAGCTTTAGACATATTAAAGAAAAAAAATTATGTTTATGAAGGAATTTTAGAAAGACCTAAAGGAAATGAAGTTGATGATTGGGAACCTAGAAAGCAAATCTTATTTCAATCTACGAAATTTGGTGACGATTCTGACAGAGCTTTAAAAAAATCAGATGGCACTTGGACTTATTTTGCAAATGATGTTGCTTATCATCTTAATAAAATAGATAGAAAGTTTGATTTACTTATAAACGTTCTCGGGGCTGATCATGCTGGTTATTTAAAAAGACAAACCTCGTGTGTGTCTGCTTTATCAGAAAATAAGCAGCAAATGATTTCTAAAGTTTGTCAGCTGGTTAAATTATTTAAATCAGGAAATCAGTTAAAAATGTCAAAAAGAGCAGGAGATTTCATAACTGCAAGTGACCTTATAAATGAAGTCGGCAAAGATTCCGTCAGATTTATGATGATATACAGAAGTAATGACTCTCAATTAGATTTTGATTTTGATTTAGTGACTGATCACTCTAAAGAAAATCCAGTATTTTATGTTCAATATGCTCATGCCAGAATTTGTTCCTTATTTAGAAAAACTAAATACGAAATCAACAATGAAAAGAAAATAAATTTAAGTTTTCTTAATCATGAAATAGAGATTGATATAATAAAAAAAATAGCTGAGTGGCCTAAATGTTTAGAGTTATCAGCATATCATTTAGAACCTCATAGAGTTCCATTTTATTTATATGAATTAGCCAGTTTGTTTCATACTTACTGGAACACTGGAAACGAAAATGATAATTTAAAAATTTTAAATGAGAATCATCCTGAAATTCAGGAAGCACGATTATTCTTAATTAAAAAAATACAATTGGTTATAAAAAGTGTTTTAGATATTTTAAATGTTACCGCTCCAGCCGAAATGTGATTAATGAAAA
>CANMFY010000010.1 GCA_947497305.1 Candidatus Pelagibacterales bacterium
TAATTTGGTGCACTCGAGAAGATTCGAACTTCTGACACCAAGTTTAGGAAACTTGTACTCTATCCAGCTGAGCTACGAGTGCAATTTAGTAAAATATAAATGATTTATAATTTAAAAAAAATATCAAAAAACTATTGTAAACCAATAAAATTTGAATCAAAAAAAAATTTTAGACTCAATTCAAAATTTTTTTGAATAAATAACAATTTGACTTAGTAAACGATATGTTTTTAAGTATTTAATAATGCGAATCACTTAAATTATTTAAGTGATCATTAACGTAACGGGAGAAAAAAATGGCTAAAAAAAGAAAAGCAGCTAAGAAATCTTCTAAGAAGAGAAAAACTTCTAGAAGAAAGCCAGCAAAGAAAGCAAAAAAAAGAAGAAGATAGTTTTTTGAGTTTTCAAGAAAAACGCTCTTCAAATTTTTTGAAGGGCGTTTTTTTTATATAGGCTCTGCAGTTACAGTTTCTTTTTTACCTAAAGCCTTATCCAATTTCTTTTTAGCGTCCTCATTACTAAGTTGCATTCCTATTGCTACTTCTCCTAATAATCGGTCATATGCTTTTTCAAATAATTGTCTTTCGCTATAAGATTGATCAACTGGAATTTCAGTATTTTTATTTAAATCTCTAACAACCTCAGCGATTTGATAAATTTCTCCAGAATTAATTTTTTGATCATACTCTTGTGCTCTTCTGCTCCACATCGTTCTTCTAATTTTTGGCTTACCTTTTAAAATAGATATAGCTTTATTAATTTGATTTACGCTTGATATAGGTCTCAAGTTTCCTTGTTGATTAACAGGAATTGTTAAAATCAACTTATCTTTAGTTACCTGAATTTTATAATAAGTCATTTCGATATCAGCAATGACACTGTTTTCAATAGCAACAATTTGACCCACACCATGTTTTGGATAAATAACGTGATCTTTAATTTTATAAATTTTCTTATCAGACTCTTGTTTTGCAACTTTTGTAATTACAATTTCAGCCGCAGCATTTTGTGCAGCGGTTAAAGGCTTTTGTTCAGCAACAGGTTGTAAAATTTTTTTTGTTTCAGGATTTTTTGGTCTTCCTCGTTTTCCTTTAGGCTTAATTTCGATTGGAGGCTTTTCTTTTTTTGGAATTTCTTTTTTAGGTAGTTTTTTTTCTAGTTTTATTTTTTTATTTTTTTTTATATTTGTTTCTTTTTTTTTATCTTGAGATTTTTTACTCTGCATTATTTTTTTTAAAAATTCCATGGGGCTTAATATAGCATCTATTTAGTTAATACAAGCTTACAAGATTATTTATTACCTGGGCCAGGTTTATCGCTAAAATATTTTTCAAGTTTATTAGGTACATTTTTAAATTGATCTGCTTCGGGCAGTGGATCTTTTTTTTTATTAATATTTGGCCATTTTGCAGACAACTCTTTATTTAAAATTACTAGCTTTTCAGTATTTTGATTTGTATCTGGCTCAATTGCATTGATGGGACACTCTGGTTCACAAACGCCACAATCAATACACTCATCTGGATTAATCACCAACATGTTTTCACCTTCATAAAAACAGTCTACAGGACAGACTTCAACGCAATCAGTCAGTTTACATTTAATACAGTTTTCATTCACTACGTATGTCATCTTTAATTTTTAGGAATCTATAAGAGTTATTTTTTTATAATATTATTATCTAAGTTAAAAATACAGGGCATTATTTAATTATTTAAAGATAAGTTCTTTAAAGTAGCAAAAGGATTATTGATATTTTTTTTTATGCTATCGCTTTTCATTTTCTTTTTAGATTTATTCTTAAAATCATAACTAAATATGTCTTTATCTTTATCTATCTTTCTATAATTCATTAACTTCAATAATTTTGTAAAATCCTCTTTTCCACATCCTAAAAGATTAAGCATCTCAGAAGATATAGAAAATTGGTTATTATTTGTCGCACCTAGGATTTTAATAAAAAGTTTTTCTAATATATCAACTCTGATTATGTAATTTTCAAAACTTTCAAATCCACATATTAATAAAAATTCTTTATTTTTTGTCTCAAAATTTTTTAAAAAATTTAATCCAAACACAGGACATTTTTCGGTTTGAGTTTTATTATTAAAGCAATTCCAAAGAATTATTTTTAAGTTTACAGCTTTGGGTTTGATCATTAATGGTTGATAGATATGGTACCTTCCAATTTTTATTCCAATCTTTTTAATATTTGCCCTTTGCTCTTTATCTAGGTTTTTTAGTAAATCTTCAGCATCTAATCTTTTTAAAACTCCATGATTTTCAAATAATCTAAAGCATAAAGCTCGAGCATAGCTATTTTCTAAATTAATCTTAGAAGTTTTTATTAAGTCATTTAAGTGAAGATTTTTTTCTTTATCAATCCATTTCTCCAAATAGTTTTTCAATTCACTTTGTTCATCGACATCTAAAGAATCGTCTATTAATAGTTTTATTTTTGGATTTAAGTAATCTTTTCCAGGAACAATTGTTGCAATAGGGTTTTCTTTCCAGAATATTTTAAAATCTTGCCTTAATTGAAGAGTAGCCGTATCAATATTTTCTTTAACGATATTGTTAATTCTTTTTCTTAACTCTTCAGCGACCCCTTGGCGCGCAGCCTTTTTTATAGATTTAATATCTGATTGAAGAGCTGTGCTTGAAAAATCTAAGTTAAGTCGCAAACCTTTAATAGTACCAATAAACTGCTTATCAATAATTACCTCATCTTTTTCTGAAATTTTGGTTTCTAGTTTTGCATCCTGCTTTAAATGTTTCGAGAGAATACTTATTCTTCTATCAATAAAACTTTTTGATAATTCTTCATGTAACTTTGCAGAAAGTTTGTCTTCAATATCTTTTGTTTTAGCAATCCAGTAATCGCTATTCTCAACCCAGTTTTTTTTATATGAAACATAAGCCCAAGTTCTTACGTGAGAGATTCTATTTGCGATTGCATCAATATTTCCAGATTCATTATCCAAACCATTTAATTGTGCCCTCATCCATTCATTAGGTATCTTTCCCTTGTCAGAAACTAGGAATTCAAAGACTTTTCTAACGATATCAATGTGTTCATTGTAAGAACTTTTTGTAAAATCTGGTATTTGGCAACATTCCCATAAAGTAGAAAGGTTATTATTTTTATAATCTGTTTTAATATAATTATTTTTTATTATTAAAGTTCTTAATACATTTTCATCTAACAAATCTTTATTTCGTAAAAGACTATGATCATTAGGCTTCTGGTCTAGGCTATTTAAAAGACTTTCGATATTTGAAAAATTTAAATTAGAATTTCTCCAATAAATATTAATAACACTGTCAAATTTATGATTTTCCAATTTTTCTATTTGTTCTGGATTTAATTCATCGCATTTTCCAGTGATACCAAATGTACCATCGTTCATATATCGACCAGCGCGGCCAGCGATCTGTCCTATTTCAGTTAGACGAAGGTGTCTATTTCTTCTTCCATCAAATTTATGGAGACTATTAAAACTAATGTTATCAATATCCATATTAATTCCCATTCCTATTGCATCCGTTGCAACCAAAAAGTCGACATCGCCAGACTGATATAACTCTACTTGAGCATTTCTTGTTTTAGGACTTAAAGACCCCATTACAATTGCTGCGCCACCTCTTTGTCTTCGAACAAATTCAGCAAGGGCATAGACTTCATCAACTGAAAAAGCAATAATTGCTGTTCGACCAGGTAGCCTGGATATTTTTTTATGACCAGCATACGAAAGTTTAGAAAATCTTTCTTTAAATATAAATTCCACTTCTGGAACAAATTTTTCTATTATATTTTGCATAATGTTAGAACCGAGAAACATTGTTAATTTATCACCACGCATATTTAATAAACGGTCTGTAAAGATATGACCTCGTTCAGGATCGGCGCACATTTGAATTTCATCAATTGCAATAAATTCAGCATTAATATCTAGAGGCATAGATTCTACAGTGCATAAAAAATAATCTGCATAAGGAGGTATAATTTTTTCCTCTCCGGTGATTAATGCAACTTTCTCAATGCCAACTTTTTCAATGCATTTTTCATAAACTTCCCTTGCAAGTAATCGAAGTGGAAAGCCAATAATTCCAGAACCAAATTGCAACATTCTTTCAATTGCAAAATGAGTTTTGCCAGTATTAGTTGGTCCAAGAACTGCGATAATTTTTTTTTCTAATAAAGACATTTCTAGTATTAAATTTTTTTCGAGATACTACCTGTTGTTATCGGCCAAGAACAAAGCAGGCATAAAATATGACCGAATCACTCGAAATAATGTTCTCATTTTGGCAAATATTATTTAATTATAATTTTTTAATACGCTTAACACACAATAGTGGCAATTTAGATTTTGAATATATTTTTTTAATAGTTTCTTTTATTCCCATAATAACTACTTTTTTTCTAGCACCAAAAGCGTGCACTAATTTCTTATTACTTAACGCAATTGCCACATGTCCTTTCCAAAATAATAAATCACCTTTTCTAATATTTTTAATAGAAATTTCTTTTCTAAAAAATTTTTTCTGATCTTTAGAGTCTCGCGGGCAATATATGTTATTAAATTTTAATAATTCTTGTACTAAAGCTGAACAATCTAGTCCTTTAGGACTATTTCCGCCCCATAAATATTTTGTATTTAGATATAACTTTATATTATCGAGAAAGTGCTTTTTTCTAAAATTAATAGGTTTAATATTTTTTTTTAAAATCCATCCATTTTTAGTTTGGATAAAATTATTTTTATAATCTAAAATAGATATTCTTGAATTAAAAAAAATTTTTTTATTAAGCCTATATTTGCTATTTGGTTTTTTGTATACATTGCATTCTTTAGAAATAATTTTATGAGTTTTTTTATTTTTGTCCAAATGTAAATCTTTAGCTTCAATAAAACCTTTATATTTATCGTAAGCTTTATATCCTTTATAGAATTTACCTATTTTATTTTGACTTTTAAAATCTTCGCCTAGGAGAATTTGAGTAACAATTCCTGAGTTTTTATTATTTTTCTTATAAATATTTGCGATGGAACTTTTAACTGTAAGCAACATATTCTTATTTATACTGTAGAGTAATGATACTTTTATTAAAGCTTAAATATCTTTTATTTTAAATTACTGTTTTGGTGCTGGAGCTGGGACATTCTTTTTTTGTTCAGCTTGTTTCTTTTTAGCATCCGCTTCTAATTTTTTTAATTTAGCTATGGCAGCATTTTCTTCATCTAAAGTAACGATTCCATCCTTATTTGCATCAGTGTTATCAAATCTTCCTGTAGCCTCTTTTAATGGGTTTTCAAAGAATTCATCTTTTGAAATTCTACCGTCTTTATTTTTGTCTATATTATTAAAAATATTCTCTAACTCTTTTTTATTAAAATCTAAGTAATCTTGCTTTTTTAGTGGGAAAGGAGAGTTTTGAGCTGAAACTGTATTGCAAACTATTAAAACTAAAATTAAGGATAATAATATTTTTTTCACAGACGATGTATATGCCCCAGAATTATCTCTGTAAATCATCTTTTATTAATTTTTACAGTTTTATTTATCCAGATAATTAAAAATAGAACTGGAACTCCTATGATTGCAGATAAAACAAAGAATGTTGGATATCCAAATAAGTTTACAAAGCCTCCAGAGTAACCAGCTATGAGTTTAGGCAAAAATAACATTGCAGAACTAAAAAGAGCATATTGAGTAGCGGTAAACTTTATCGAGGTTAATGCTGAAAGATAAACTATAAAAGTAGCTCCGGCAAAACCACTTGCAATATTATCTGCTGTAATAACAAGAGCTAAAATTTTAACATCAGCTGTAATAAGAGCTAACCAAGCAAATAATAGGTTACTTAATGCTGAAATTAATGCGCCAATAAATAAAGATCTCATCACCCCTAAATGAATTGAGGCAATACCACCAATAATCCCTCCAACAATTGTTGCAATAGTTCCAAAAAATTTTGAATAGGTAGCAATTTCTGAAATTGAAAATCCCTTTTCTATATAAAAAACATTAGCCATCACACCTAAGACCACATCTGAAATTCTATATAAACCAATTAAAAGCAGAATAGATGTTGCTTTTGATCCATATCTTTTTAAAAAATCTAAAACAGGCTTTGCATAGGCGCTTTTTACAGACTCTTGATTAATAAATTTTATTTTTATTAATAAAAATAAAATTATAAAAAATATTATAAAACAAAAAAAAATTTTAATAAATTCATTAACAAAATTTATAATAGGTTCATTGCTGTTAATTAAATCTTTAAAATAAGAATAACATAAAATAAATCCTGCAAGAGAAAATAAAAAAGCTAAAAAGAATTTAATTTTTTGATTATATTTTTTTTCAATATCTCTTTTGATTTTTGGTTCAGAGGAATAAAAAACAGTTATTACTCCAAACAACATAAGTATCGCCATTATTTGATAAACTTGTTGCCATACTTTTTGATTGTAAATTTCTGTTCCTAAGAACGAGGCGATCCAAAGACTCCCAGCTCCTGCTACAATCATTCCTATGCGGTAACCAGTTAAGTACATGGATGATAGTGCCCCTTGTAAAATTTTTGGGGCAGACTCAATTCTAAAGGCATCCAAAACGATATCTTGGGTTGCACTTGAAAATGCAATAAATATTGCTCCAATAATTGTAAAAATTAAAGAATTTTTTGGATCGGTAAAAGAAATGAAAATTAATGAAAAAATAATCATTAATTGAGATAATATTAGCCAACTTCTTCTGTGTCCTAAATTTCCTAATATTGGTAATTTTAAATTGTCCACGATCGGTGTCCAAATAAATTTGAAAGAGTAAGCAAAACCAACCCAGCTAAATAAAGTAATAGTTGCTCTATTTACTCCTGCTTTAAATAACCAAACTGACAGTGTAGAAAAAACTAGAAGGATAGGCAGGCCAGCTGCAAAACCGAGAAAAAACATTCTTAATGAATTAGGATTTAAAAGTGGACTCAAATACGAGAGTGACATTAAGAAATAATTTTATTTTTTTTTATATAAAATATAAAGAAAACTATTTAAGAGTACTTAAGTAAGCAATTAAATCGGCTCTTTCCTGATCCTTTGCTATACCTGCAAAAGCCATTTTAGTTCCTTTTATATAGCTGGCTGGTTTGTAAAGATATTCATTAAGTTCATCTACTGTCCAATTTTTTCCATAAGCAACTAGGGCTGAAGAATATTTAAAATCAGGATGTGAAGCTGATTTTTTTCCAACGATTCCCCACATAGGAGGTCCAATTTTTACAGCACCACCACTAACATTAGTATGGCAAGCAGCACATTTTTTGAAAGTATTTTCACCAGCTCCAATATTTGCAGAGGCTAGTAAAACTTTGATGTCAGCAAGTTTTTCTACTTTTTTGATTTCATCTTTACTTGCAGTTTTCGCTTCCTCAACAACTCCCTCAACTTTATAGCCTGGAGTTTGAGGTTTTTTTACTTGATAAATAAAATCTGCAATTTGATTTAAACCAATTAATAATAAAGCAACAATGAGCACAGCGGCAGCGATTTTATTAAATTCAAAACTGTCCATATTCTAGTGATTTTTATAATCTAAATTGTATAACATCATAATCTTTAAAGTAAAAAATTTTTTTTAAAATTTATTTTATGCGTCTTACGGTCGCATAATTTTAATTATGGTTAATACAGTTATTTTAATACCAAGCCACTTACGCGCAACCAGATTGCCCAATAAGCCGTTACTGTTAATTAATGGAAAACCTATGATTGCTCATTGTTGGCAGCGAGCAATAGAAAGCAAAATCGGAGATGTATACGTCGCAACTGCAGACGAAGAGATTGTAAAAATTATAAAAGATGTTGGTGGCAAAACTATTTTAACAAGCAAAGAACATAAAACTGGGACCGACAGAATTTATGAAGCTATAGAAAAAAATTTTTCTGAAAAACCAAAAAATATAATTAACCTTCAAGGGGATATGCCAAATATTGATCCTTTGGCAATAAAGTTGTTAGATAAATTTATGAAGAATAACTCTTATCAAATAGCAACGCTTGCTACACAACTAAACTCTAGAAAAGATTTAGAAAATAAAAATATTGTTAAAGTTGAAACTAAAAAAGAAATACCAATTAATAATTTTTCTAATGCTTTAGATTTTTTTAGATTGAAAAATATTAATCAAGCAAATTTTTATTATCATCATATTGGTATTTATGGCTATCAGTATGAAACATTAAAAAAATTTATCTCTTTTAAAAGAAGCGAAAATGAAATTGATAGAAGTTTAGAGCAAATGCGTGCAATGGATAATAATATGTCTCTTAGCGTGGGGCTCACAAATTCTTATCCTTTAGGCGTAGATACTATTGAAGATTTAGAAGAAATAAGAAATATTATGAAAAATGGGTAATAAAATAATTATACAAGGAGAACAGGGCGCTTATTCGCATTTAGCGGCAGTCAAGATTTTTAAAAACCCCACTATGTTATGTTGCAAAACCTTCGAAGATGCTTTTGCAAAAACTAAAAGTACTAAAAATAGCAAATTATTAATACCAATAGAAAATTCAATTGCAGGCAGAGTTGCAGATATTCATTATTTATTATCGTCCTCTAGGTTAAAAATAGAAGGGGAACATTTTCAAAAAGTTGAACATTGTTTACTAGCATTAAAAGAAGTTTCAATTAAACAAATAAAGACTGTAAGAAGCCACGCCCAAGCAATTGGACAGTGTAAAAAAAATATTAATAAATTAAAATTACAGCCAATTGTAGCTGCTGATACAGCGGGTTCTGCAAAATATATTTCTGAACATCAAATAGATTCCGAGTCTGCCATTGCCTCATCACTCGCTGCAAAGATTTATGGACTGAAGATTTTAAAGAAAAATTTTGAAGATTTAAAAGGTAATGTTACAAGATTTTTAATTATGTCCACCTCGACAAGACCAAAATCTTATAAAAAAAATAAAAAATATATTACCTCTTGTATTTTTCGCTTAAAAAGCGTGCCATCAGCGCTACATAAAGCTTTAGGAGGGTTTGCTGAAAATAAAGTTAATCTTACAAAACTCGAGAGCTTTTCAACTGGAAATTCTTTTAAGCAGGTAAGTTTTTATCTTGATATTGAAGGGCATATTCAAAATTTAGCAGTAAAAAAAGCTCTCTCTATTTTAAAAAAACATACTGAAAAATTAGATATTTTAGGTGTTTATTTTGCTAATTCATTTAGATATTAAAATTATTATAGCTGTCGTTTTTTTTTAATTATCTTGTTATAATATTTTGGGAGATTGGTGGCAGGTGGAGGTTACGCTAATCCGGTCAGGTCTGAAAAGAAGCAGCCGTAACGATAATTTTTCAGGTTGTCCTCAGTCTCCCGTTTTTTATGGAAAATAATCGTAAAGGTTTATCATTAAAGTATCGACCACAAAGTTTTGATGAAGTCATAGGTCAAGACGTTATGGTTCAGATTATAAAAAATGCGATCAAGATGGATCGTATTCCTAACGCTTATCTATTAACAGGAATTAGAGGTGTAGGAAAAACTACAACAGCAAGAATAATTGCAAAAGCTATTAATTGTAAAAATTCTGAAAATTTAGAAAAAAAGTGCGAAGGGTTTTGTCATTGTGAAGCTATAACAAATTCAAATCATATTGATGTTTTAGAGATGGACGCTGCTTCTAAAACGGGAATCGATGACATTAGAGAATTAATTGACTCTGCAAAATATTATCCAACAAGCGCTAAATATAAAGTGTTTATTATTGATGAAGTTCACATGTTATCAAAGCAAGCATTTAACGGTTTGCTTAAAACTTTAGAAGAGCCGCCTCCTCATCTTAAATTTATTTTAGCCACCACTGAAGTTAAAAAAATACCGTTAACCATTATTTCAAGATGTCAAAGATTTGATTTGAGAAGAATTAAGCTTGAAGAAATGGTTTCTTTCTTAAAAAAAATTTCTGAAAAAGAAAAAGCAAAAATTAATGAAAAAGCATTACTGTTAATTGCTAAAGCATCAGAGGGATCTGTAAGAGATGCACTGTCCATTTTAGATCAAGCAATTTCAACATTTAATGTTTTAGGTGAAGAGATAACAGAAATATCTGTTCGTATAATGCTAGGAATAGCAGATCGATCAAGAATAATTGATATTGTGCGTTTAGTCATTGATGGTAACAAAGCAAAAGCTCTTGATGAAGCACAGGAAATATTTGATTTAGGTGCAGATCCAAAATTAGTTTTGCAAGATATGCTTGAAGTTATTTATTTAATTTCAAGAAGTAAAAGTTTTGGAAAGATTGAAAATGATTTAACAGTTTCCGAGTCAGAGTCTGATTTAATTTTTAGCCTGTCTAAAGATATTGATTTTTCTTATATTTCAATGATCTGGCAATTTATTCTTAAAGGAATTGAAGAATTAAATTTTGTTCCAAATCATTTTCTATCTTTTCAAATGTTAATCATGAGATTAGTCCACTTAAAAGATTTACCAAGCCCAGAGCAAGTTATTGATGACGTTATAAATTCAGATACTCTTGAAATAGCAAAAAGCCCCGAACAAAAAGATGACTTTAATGAGATTAAACCTGGAACAATAATAAACAAACAAACCTCAGCAAAGACACAAATTAAAAGTATTATTCAAGAAAAAGCAGAAGATTTCGATCGAACTCCAAAAATTTTAGAAAAGAAACAAGACTCTAGAAATCTTGAAATAATTAATTCTTTTGAAAAGTTAGTGGAGATAACAAATATTAATAAAGAAATTGAATTAAAATTCGACTTAGAGAGAAATGTTCGAGTTGTAAAATTTGAGAACGGAAAAATTGACATTTCCTTTAATGAAAAATTATCTAAAAATTTTGTCAGATCTTTAACTGAAAAACTTAAATTGTGGACAGGTGAAAGATGGATTATTTCGTTATCGAAAGAGGTAGGCAAAAGTACAATTTTCGAAAATAAAGAAACTTTTAAAAACAATTTATTACAAGAAGCGCTTGAAAGTGAAGTTTATAAAAAAATCAAAGAAAGTTTTCCAGATGCCGAACTTAGTGATGTAGAGGAGATTAAATAATGGATTTTAGTGGGATGTTAAAAAAAGCGCAAGAGATGCAACAAAAAATGATGGAAGCAAAAGCCTCATTAAAAAATCTACAAGCTGAAGGAATTGCAAATAATGGTGCAGTCAAAGTGATTTTGAATGGGGATCATGAAATGATCAAGATAGATATCGATCCAAAATTAATGACAGAAGATAAAGAAGTTCTAGAGGACTTAATTATTATTGCAACAAATAATGCAAAAAAGGAAATTGAGGCAAAGTCATCAGAGGAAATGTCAAAAATAACTGGTGGCTTAAAAATGCCACCAGGATTTAAACTTCCTTTTTAGTAATGAAAAATAATTCCCATCCAGATTTAGAAACATTAATGTTTCTAATTGCAAAGTTGCCAGGACTAGGACCAAAATCTGCAAGACGTATTGCACTTTATCTTCTTAAAAATAGAGATAACATTATGAAGCCGTTGTCTGGTGCTTTAGATAAAGTTTATCAAAATGTTGCGCGTTGTAATATTTGTGGAAATTTTAAAACTAATAAAATTGAGTGCAATTGTAGTAATAAAAATAATTACGAACAGATTTGCGTTGTTGAAAACGTAGCAGATATGTGGGCTCTTGAGAGTACCAACGTCTATAGTGGTCAGTACCATATTTTAGGAGGAACTCTTTCAGCTATTAATGGTGTAAATCCTGAAGATCTTTTAATAGGTTCATTAGTGAATAGGATTAAAGCAAATTCAGTAAAAGAAGTTATCTTAGCAACAAGCGCAACAATTGAAGGACAAACAACAGCTCACTACATTAAAGACAGTATTAAAAATTTAAATGTGAAAGTAACAAAGCTAGCTCACGGTTTGCCAGTGGGTGGAGAGATTGAATATTTAGATGATGGAACATTATTTTCAGCATTTAAATATCGTAGTTCTTTAAATAGTGATTAGCATCAAGCGCTTGATTAATTAAGTAGATTTAGTATTTTTTCATTATGACTATTAGGCAAATCTTAACCGAGCCAGATCCTCAACTGAGAGTTAAATCAAAACCAGTTCAAAAGGTTGACACTGAAATTAAAAATTTAATGAATGATATGTTAGAGACAATGTATGCAGCTCCCGGCATTGGTCTTGCCGCTGTTCAAATAGGAGTTCATAAAAGAGTTATTGTTATAGATATTGCAAAAGAACCAGAACCAAATAATCCCATGTATTTTGTAAATCCAGAGATCGTTTGGACATCAGAGAAAAAATGTACCTTTGAAGAGGGCTGCCTTTCATTACCTAAACAATTTGCAGAAATTGAAAGGCCTGAACAATGTCATGTAAAATATTTAGACCAAAACGGAAAAAAGCAGTTATTAAAAGCTGAAGGGTTGCTTGCAACTTGCATTCAGCATGAGATTGATCATTTGAATGGAGTTTTGTTTATCGATTATTTATCGAAATTAAAAAAATCTTTTATTTTAAAAAAACTTATAAAAGCAAAAAAGGAAGCTGTTTCAGATCAGATCAATTTTTAGGTAATCCATGTCATTAAAAATAATTTTCATGGGAACACCAGAGTTTGCTGTTCCTACATTAAAAGAATTACTTAAAGAAAAATTAGATATTTCTCATGTTTATACGCAGCCCCCGAAAAAATCTAACAGAGGTTTAAAAATTGAAAAGACACCTGTTCATCTAGAAGCAGAAAAAAATAATCTAAATATTCATCATCCAAGCTCATTAAAAAATGAGCAAGAACTAAATTTTTTTAAAAAAATTAATCCTGATTTAGTAATCGTTGTTGCATACGGACAAATTATTCCAGAAAATTTTTTAAGTTTATCTAAAAAAGGTTTTATTAATATTCATGCCTCTCTATTACCTTATTGGCGGGGCGCTGCACCGATTCAAAGATCAATTATGAATGGTGATCAATTCACTGGAGTTTCAATTATGAAAATCGAAAAAGGTTTAGATACAGGGCCGGTGCTATTATCTGAAAAAATAGAGATTAATCATAAATCTAATTATGGCTTATTAAGTGAACAATTGTCTGTTTTAGGATCAAAATTAATTATCAAGGCCATTGATTTGATACGCAAAGATAAATGTAAATTTGTAGAGCAGGATCACACCAAAGCTACCCATGCTAAAAAGATTATACGTGAAGATGAAGAGATTAATTGGAACAATGCCGCAAAAAAAATTGTGCAACAAATCAATGCACTAAATCCAACCCCAGGAGCTTTTTTTAAATTTAAAAATGAAAAGATTAAAATTTGGAGGGCGGAAGTTATAGATCAAAAAGGAAAAGTTGGCACAACTCTTAATGACAATCTTTTAATTGCTTGTAAAGATTATGCAATTCAAGTTTTAGAAATACAAAGACCTGGAAAAAAAATTCAAAAGGTAAAAGAATTTTTATTAGGATTTAAAGTTCCAAAAGCATCGCAATTACTGTAAATGCCAAGATTAAAATGTATCGTAGAATATGATGGAACCCAATTTGTGGGTTGGCAAAGACAATTAAATGGTCGGTCAATTCAAGAAGCAATTGAGGCGGCAATTGAGAAAGTAGCTGAAAAAAAAATAACAATTTTTGGAGCAGGAAGAACAGATGCAGGAGTCCATGCAGTGCATCAAGTTTTTCATTTTGATTTTAATAAAGATATTGATGCTAAAAAAATTACTGATGCATTAAATTTTCATTTAAAAAATGACTCAATTAGCATTTTAAAAACTGAATTAACGCAGGATGATTTTGATGCAAGACGAGATGCAAAATTGCGAATTTATAAATATGTTATTATTAATCGAGACTCACCACTGTCCATAGAAAAGGATCGAGCTTGGCAGTTAAAAATAAAACTTAATGAAGAAAATATGAATAATGCTGCACAAATTTTAGTAGGTACTCATGATTTTACTACGTTTAGGTCAGCATCCTGTGGAGCAAAATCTCCAATAAAGACTATGAAGAAAATAAATATTTTTAGAAAAGACGACTACGTTTATAGCTATTTTGAGTCAGAGTCTTTTTTACAACATCAAGTTCGTTCGATGATGGGATGCATAAAGCTTGTAGGAGAAAATAAATGGGAAAAAAAAGATCTACTAGATGTATTAAATTCTAAGGATCGATCTCAATGCGCTAGTCCAGCGCCTGCAGCAGGATTATATTTAGAAAATATTATTTATTAATTCAAACCTCTAATAAAGCCTCGACGTGATATTTGGCACTCTCCTGAATAGCTGAAAGGTTATAGCCACCTTCAAGTATTGAAACTATTTTATTATCGCAAACTTTTTTTGCAATTTTCATAATTTCTTTTGTTAGGATGTAATAGTCTTTAGACTCTAAATTTACATTAGCTAATGGATCATTTTTGTGAGCATCAAAACCTGCTGATAATAATATAAATTGTGGACTAAACTCATTCAGTTTCTCATAAACTTTCTTATAACTATTAAAAAATTCTTCAGAAACAGTTCCTGCCTTTAGAGGAATATTTAAAATATTATTAAATTTACCTATTTCATCTTTAGAACCTGTACCTGGATAGAATGGAAATTGGTGGGATGAAATATATAAAACTTTTTTTTCATTATAAAAAATATCTTGAGTTCCATTTCCATGATGAACATCAAAATCAATGATCGCTACTTTATTTAATTTATATTTTTCTAATAAATAAGTAGCACCGACAGCTACATTATTAAATATACAAAATCCCATGGCCTGCTCTTTTTCAGCATGGTGGCCAGGAGGTCTTACAACACAAAAGGCATTATTAAATTCTTGATTCATTACGGCATCGATTGCATTTATGATTCCTCCTACAGCATCGTAAGCTGCTTTTTTACTGCCCTTAGAGACAATTGTATCTCCATCAAGAAAAACTAAATCTTCTTTTGGAAATGATTGATTAATTTTTTCTAAATATTTTTGCGAATGAGTTAGCTCAATGTATTTCTCATCAAAAGACCCAATTTCTTTCCAGATTAATTTTTGTGATTGTATTTTTTTTAAACCATTTAAGATTGCTGGGATTCTTTCAGGGCATTCTGGATGACCAGGGCCTGTGTCATGCTTAATAGAGGAATTCGATGTAAATATACAAGTTGTCACTTAAAATAATTAAAAAGAATGTCTCGATATATATTTTTTAATTTTTTTAAATCAGCAAGTCTAGCCATTTCATCAACTTGATGAATTGTCTTAGCAATTAAACCAAATTCAACACAAGGGGATATTTTTTTTATAAAACGAGCATCGGAGGTTCCTCCAGTTGTAGATAGCACAGGATTAATTTTGGTACTTTTTTTTATAACATTTTTAATCATATAAACTGTTTTATTTGGTTTTGTTAAAAACGATTCTCCTGAAACATGGTATCTAATTTTATAATTAGCTTTAAATTTTTTAGATGTTGATGAAAAAATTTTATTTAGTTTTTTCTTAATAGAACTAGAGGTATGCAAATTATTAAATCTTACATTAAAAGAAGCATTTGCTTCAGCTGGAATGACATTATCTGCAGTATTATCGATATTAATTTTTGTAATTTCAAGGTTCGAAGCTTCAAAATCTTTGTTACCTTTATCTAGTTTTAATTTCTTAATTTTATTTAAAACTTCAACGATGATTGTGGATGGGTTATTTGAACTATGAGGATAAGCAACATGTCCTTGTATTCCAATAATTGTTAGATGACCGGTAATACTTCCTCTTCTTCCAATTTTGATCATTTCTCCTAATTTATTTTCATTAGTAGGCTCTCCAACTATACAAAAATTAATTTTTTCTTTTTTTTGTATTAATTTCGCAATTACTTTTTTTGTCCCATTAATTGCAACAGTTTCTTCATCGCCAGTTATAAGTAAACTTATCGATCCATTAATCTTTTTATTTATTTTTAGAAATTCACTCACAGCTGCAATAAAACAGGCAATAGAGCCTTTCATATCGCTTACACCGCGACCAATTAATTTTTGATTTTTAATTACCCCTCCAAAAGGATTAACAGTCCATGATTTTAGATCCCCAACCGGAACAACGTCAGTGTGTCCTGCAAAACAAAAATTTGGAGAATTTTTCCCAATTTTTGCATATAAATTTTTAATTTGTGGAGTTCCTTTTTCTTTAAACTCCATAAACTGACATTTAAAACCTAACTTTTTAAGATTTTTTGCAACAATATTTATTGCACCATCATCTTTAGGCGTTACACTTTTGCATCTAACAAGATCTCTTGCTAAAAAAACTTCATTAATAGTCTTTAGCATATTAATCTCTTAGTAAGTCGTTTATTGAAGTCTTGCTTCTAGTTTTTTCATCAACCGTTTTTACAATAACAGCACAATACAAGCTTGGTTTATTTTTATCCTCATTTGCAAGTGTTCCTGAAACGACTACTGAGTAAGGGGGGACTTTTCCATAAATAATTTTATTTGTTTTTCTGTCTATAATTTTAGTTGAAGCACCAAGGTAAACTCCCATAGAAATTACTGAGCCTTCTCCAACTATAACTCCTTCAGCTACTTCTGATCTTGCTCCAACAAAACAATTATCTTCAATAATAACTGGGTTTGCTTGAAGAGGTTCTAATACTCCACCTATGCCAACGCCTCCAGATATGTGGCAATTTTTTCCAATTTGGGCACATGAACCAACGGTTGACCAAGTATCAATCATAGTTCCATCATCAACATAAGCTCCCACATTTATAAAGGATGGCATTAAGACAACATTTTTTC
>CANMFY010000011.1 GCA_947497305.1 Candidatus Pelagibacterales bacterium
GACGCAATTAATTGAATCGATGTTGCCACCATTTACTAAGATTTACATGAAGTTGTTTAAATAAACTATCTTTAAATTAATTTACAATAATTAGGTTTAACTTTTAAAAAATTTATTGTTTTTTTAATCTTAAACTTGCTTGAGCAGCTGATAACCTAGCAATAGGCACTCTGTATGGCGAACAAGACACATAATTTAAACCAATTTTATGACAAAACTCAATAGATTCAGGATCCCCGCCATGTTCTCCGCAAATTCCTAGTTTTATATTTTTTTTTGTTTCAAGTCCTCCTAAACAAGCAAGTTTGATAAGTTCTCCTACTCCTTCTTGATCGATGCTTATGAATGGATCAACTTTAAATATTTTGTTTTCGACATAATCATCTAAAAATTTACCAGAATCATCTCTTGAGATCCCAAGAGTTGTTTGCGTTAAATCATTAGTTCCGAAACTAAAAAAATCTGCATATTTTGCAATACTCTTGGCATTAAGTGCGGCGCGAGGTAGTTCAATCATGGTACCCACTAAATAATCAACTTTAAAATTATTCTTTTTTTGAACTTCTTGCGCAACTTTATCTACTAAAGCTCTAAGAATTTCTATTTCTTTTTGAGTTGCAACAAGCGGAATCATAATCTCTGGAATAATTGACTCAATTTTTTGTTTTTGTAATTCAAATAATGCTTCGAAAATTGCTCGGCATTGCATTTCATAAATCTCTGGAAAAGAAATTGCTAAACGACAACCTCGATGACCTAACATCGGATTTTCTTCATGTAAATAATTTATTCTATTTTTTATTTCGCTTGAGTGAATTTTTAAAGATTTTGCTACTATATCTATTTCCTTATCAGTTTTTGGTAAAAATTCATGTAATGGCGGATCTAATAATCTCACTGTGACAGGAAAACCTTTCATAATAGTAAAAATTTCTAAGAAATCTTTTTTTTGGAATGGTAAAATTTTATCTAAGGCTTTTAATCTGTCTTCTTTTGTTTTTGATAATATCATCTGTCTTACATACAAAATTCTCTCCTCATCAAAAAACATATGTTCAGTTCTACATAATCCAATACCTTCAGCACCAAATTCTCTTGCAGTCCTGGAGTCCAATGGAGTTTCTGCATTAGCTCTAATTTTTAATGTTCTAGTTTCGTCTGCCCATTTCATTATTTCTGAAAAATCTCCAGAAATATCTGGGTTAATTGTTTTGACTTCTCCTAGCATTACCTCACCTGTTGAACCATCAATTGTTATTATATCTCCCTCTTTAACTTCTATATTTTCGACTTTAAAAAGTTTATTTGTGTAATCTATTTTTATATTTCCAGCCCCTGAAACACAGGCTCTTCCCATTCCTCTTGCAACAACAGCAGCGTGACTTGTCATTCCACCCCTGCAAGTTAAAATTCCAACCGCAGCATGCATTCCATGTATATCCTCTGGCGATGTCTCAACTCGGACTAAAATAGTATTCTGATTATTAGCTTTCATTTGCTCAGCATCGTCAGCATTAAATGTAACTTTACCAGTTGCAGCACCAGGTGATGCTGGCAGTCCTTTTACTATTACATTCTTTTTAGCTTTTGGATCTAAAGTAGGATGCAAAAGGGTATCTAAAATTTTTGGATCAATTCTAAGTAAAGCCTCATCTTTTGTGATCAATTTTTCACTCACCATATCAACTGCAATTTTAATTGAGGCTTTTGCAGTTCTTTTTCCAGATCTTGTTTGTAACATCCAAAGTTTTTTATTCTCAATGGTAAATTCAATATCTTGCATATCACGATAATGATTTTCTAATTTTTTATAAATTTTTGTAAGTTCATTGAACGCCTCTGGCATTGTCTCTTCTAATGAAAGATCTTCTGAGGACGACTCTAGTCTCGCTTTTGTTGTAATATTTCTTGGAGTTCGAATACCTGCAACAACGTCTTCTCTTTGAGCATTAATTAAATATTCTCCGTAAAAACTATTTTCTCCTGTAGAGGGATTTCTAGTAAACGCAACTCCTGTTGCACAATCATTTCCCATATTGCCAAACACCATTGATTGAATATTGACTGCTGTCCCCCACTCTTCAGGAATATTATTTAATTTTCTATAAGTTTTTGCTCTTTGATTTTGCCAAGATTTAAATACAGCGCTAATTGCTCCCCATAATTGTTCATGAGAATCTTGTGGAAAATCTTTTTTTGTATTTTTTTTTATGATGTCTTTATAATTGCTAATTATTATTTTCCAATCTTCAGCTTTAAGGTCTGTATCGGATAACACACCTTTCGTAAGTTTATAGTTATCAAGCAAGTCTTCAAAGTTATAGTGATCTACTTCAAGAACGACATTGCTATACATTTGAATAAAGCGTCTATAGCTATCGTAAGCGAAGGTCTCATTATTAGTTTTTTTAATTAATCCTAAAACAGTTTTATCGTTTAGTCCTAAATTTAAAACAGTATCCATCATCCCAGGCATGGATACTCTTGCGCCTGACCTAACTGATACTAATAAAGGATTATTAACATCGCCAAAATTTTTTCCTAAAATTTTTTCAATATTTCGTATGGCGTCTTCTATTTGAATCTTAAGGTCATCTGGATATTTTTGGTTATTTTTATAAAACTCTGTGCAAACTTCTGTTGTAATTGTAAACCCCGGAGGAACAGGAAGACCTAATTTTCCCATCTCAGCAAGATTTGCGCCTTTACCTCCTAAAAGAGGTTTTTGCGAAAGGGTTCCTTCGCAGTTTGAACTATTAAACTGATAAACCCACTTTGGCATTTCTAAACCTCAAATTTTGAAAAGTCAGCAAAACTATCAAAAGTCTTGCACAATAGAAATAGTAACTCTAGTCTGTTTTTTTTAATCTGCTCATTTTCGTCATTTACTTTTACGTTATCAAAAAACTTATCAACAAAACTTTTTGTTCCAGCTAATAAACCCATAGTTTGTTCTACAGTCCTTAATCGTGCAGGAGTTGTATAATGTTCTCTAATTTCGTTTATTTTTTCTAATAAAAAATTCTCTTCATTATGTTTGAATAAAACAGCGTCAGGGTCTCCAAATAGCTCCTGTTTAAGATCTTTTTTTGATTGTTCTAAAATATTTGCACATCTTTTATAAACTGCAATAACATTTTCACCTTCATCAGTTTTTAGTACTTTGTTTAAATTTTTGATCTTTGTGAACAAAGAGAAATAATCGTCGGCTCTACTATTGATTAAAACAGACTCAATAACATCGGGTCTAATTTTATGATCTTTAAGTAAGTTTTTAAATCTATCTGAAATAAAAGATAAAATTTCTTCAGTAAACTTAAGATTCTGCATATTCACTCGTTGAGTAAGATATGAATTTTTTGAATTATTAATTAATTCTTTTAATGAAATAGAAATTCTATTTTCTATTAATATTCTTAGAATACCAAGGGCTGATCTTCTTAATGCATAGGGATCTTTTGAGCTTGTTGGTTTCTCATTAATACCGAAGAAGCCAACTAAATTATCAATCTTATCAGCTAGCGCAACTGCAATTGAGATTTTTTCTTTTGGGACCCTATCTTCTGGTCCAACTGGTAAATAGTGATCAGAGATTGCGTTAGCAATTTCTAAACTAAAACCTTGTTCAACTGCAAAATATTTTCCAAGAACGCCCTGTAGCTCAGGATATTCTCCTACTAAATCTGAAACTAAATCTGCCTTACAAATAGAGGCCGCTATTTCTGCATCATCTTTTCTACAATTAACAATATCTGCAATAAATGATGCCAAAACTCTTATTCTTTGAGTTTTATCATGAAGCGAACCTAGGCCTTGGTAAAATATGATTCCTTTAAGTTTACTTACTTGCTTTACTAAATTTTGACTTTTATTTTTTTCCCAGAAAAATTTTGCATCAGCTAAGCGTGCTGCAAGGACTCTTTCATTTCCCTTTATAATTTTATTTTTAATGTCTTCTTTATTTGCCACAACAATAAAATTATTAATTAGTTTATGGTTATTTATAGAACGCATTGGAAAATATCTTTGATGATGCTGCATTGTTAAAATAAGTAGCTCTTCTGGTAATTTTAAAAAATCTTTTAAAAATGAACCCTTTAAAACTATTGGATCTTCAACAAGATTAACGACTTGTTTAAGTAATTTACTATTAATTTCTAGTTCACAATCATTTTTTTTTAGAAATGAAAGAATATTTTTAGTAATTAATTTTTCTCTTTCTGCGTTATCAAAAGTAATTCTTTTTTCATGTAATATTTTTTTAAAATGAGAATAATCTTTAATTATAACGGCTTTATCTTCTAATGGCCCATCAACATATGTAATGTTTGTAGCTGTTAGGTGAAAAAAATTAAATGGAATAATTTTTTTATCAAATAAACACAAAATTGACTTTAAAGGTCTGCCCCAAGAAAGATCAAAATTACTCCACCGCATTTTTTTTCTCCACTGCAGACCATTTAAAAAATTAGGGATATTTTTTTTAATTTCTTCAATAACAGGTATTTCTTTTTTTTGTATTTTCGCAAAAATAAACATGCCTTTGTCTATTTCTTCTTCGTAAATATCTTTTGGATCTAAATTATTTGACTTAATAAATCCTTGTATAGCTTGTTCTGGAGCTCCAACTTTTGGACCTCTTAAAACTTTCGCTTCAGTTTTAATATTTATTGGTAAATTACTATAATAAAATATTAATCTTTTTGGAGTTGAATATGTTTCACTTACAATTTTTTTAAAATTATGTTTTTCAAAAAATGATATAAAATTTGCTGCAATATTGTTCTTTGCATCTTCTTGTAATATGGGTGGTATTTCCTCAGAATATAGTTCTAATAATAAATCAGACATTAATCAGAGTTCTTCAACCAAACTTCTGCTGTATTCTTAACTAGAGTTCTAATTTTATTAATAAATCCAGCTCTTTCTGTCACCGATATAACTCCTCTTGCATCTAAAGTATTAAATATATGACTGGCTTTTAAACATTGATCATAAGCAGGAAGAGCTAAATTTTTAGATAATAAATGCTGACACTCGCCTTCTGCCATGACAAATGATTTTAAAAGATTATCTGCGTTTGCAAATTCAAAATTATAAGCTGAAAATTCTTTTTCATTACGTTTATAAACATCTCCATATTTAATGCCTTCATTGTTCCATCTAATATCAAAAACACTGTCTACTCCTTGAATGAACATTGTAATTCTCTCAAGACCATAAGTAATTTCTGCTGATACTGGTTTACATTCAAATCCTGCCATCTGTTGAAAATAAGTAAATTGAGTAATCTCCATTCCATCGCACCATACTTCCCATCCAAGTCCTGAAGCTCCTAATGTTGGACTCTCCCAATCATCTTCTACAAAACGAATATCATGCTCCTTATAATTTATTCCAAGAGCACTTAAACTTTTAAGGTAAAGACTTTGAACATTTTCTGGAGATGGTTTTATTAAAACTTGAAATTGATAATAATGCTGAAGTCTATTTGGATTATCTCCGTAACGACCATCTGTTGGTCTTCTAGATGGCTGAACATAGGCTGCTTTCCAAGGCTTTGGTCCCAAAGATCTTAATGTTGTTGCGGGATGAAAAGTGCCGGCCCCTACTTCCATATCGTAAGGTTGCATCACTACACAACCATAATCAGACCAGAATTTTTGTAATTTAAATATAACTTCCTGAAAAGATAAATCTTGTAGCTTTGATTTATTTTTAACTACAACCTTTTTTTTAGTTATGACTTTTTTTATATTTATTTTTTTTTTAGCTACCATTTTTATAAGCCATATTTGTTCCAGATCGATCTTACTTCCAGTTCATTTATAACTTCAGAATATGATCCTGATAATTGTGAGGAAAGTTTTCGTTTTAACCAACTTTGTGCTGCTTCAAATTTTTTAACTTTAAGATCTTTACCAAATTTTTCTTTTAAAATTAATTGTAAAGTTCCAATTCCATCAATTAAACCAAGTTGCAAAGATTTTTTACCAGACCAAAACTCACCCGAAAATAAAATTGAATGATTTTCAGATTTAATTTTATCTTTTCTACTAGCTTTAACCAAATTAATAAATTCTTCATGCAAATCTTTTTGTAATGCTTTTAACTTTTCTATATCTTCCTTTTTTTCTTCTAAAAATGGATCTAAAATACTTTTACTCTCGCCTGCAGTATGTACTCTTCTTTGTACGCCAATTTTTTTTATTAACTCTTGAAATCCAAATCCTGAATAAATAACCCCGATTGATCCTACGATTGAACTTGCGTTTGCATAAATTTCATCTCCAGCACACATCAACATATATCCGCCTGAAGCCGCCACATCCTCGGCATAGGTAATTACTCTTACTTTTTTAGCATCCGCTTCTGACCGAATAAGATCATATAGAAGATTAGACTGAACTGGTGATCCTCCAGGAGAATTAATAGAGATTACTACTGCTTTAATATTCTTTAAAGCAAAGGCTTTTTTAATAATATCACTTTGACTAGCATAACTCATGCCTTGGCTAAATCTGCCTACATTTCCTATAACTCCGTTTAATCTTATTAGAGAAACTATTGGTTTTGATTTAAAAAATGAAAACATAATTAGTATCTTTTAAACGTTTATTATTAGTATTCCAGAGTAAAAATTTAATAATACTTTACGTTTATTAATGCTACAAAGGCCCCGTGAAAAATAATATCGTACAACTAGAAAAGTTTCAAAAAAAAACTCCTTACGATTCTCTTAGAGAAATATTTAATGAGAACTTAAACAAAGTAGAAGAATTTACCAAATTAAAATTATCGAGTGAGGTAGATCTAATTGGAAAGATGGCTGGATATCAGCTAGGTTCTGGTGGAAAAAGACTAAGATCTTTATTAACTTTAGCAAGTGCAAATATTAACGAATATAAAGGCGAGCATAATATTCATTTAGCTGCCTGTGTTGAACTCATTCATAGCGCAACTTTACTTCATGATGATGTTATTGATAATAGTTTGGTAAGACGGGGCAAAAAAACTTCAAATGTTATTTGGGGAAACCAAACTTCTATACTAGTTGGTGATTATTTCTTAAGCAGATGTTTTGAAATTATGGTTGATGTTGGTTCTTTAGAAATTCTTAAACTATTATCAAATATATCTGCAGAAATTGCTCAAGGTGAAGTATTGCAACTGCAGCACAAAAAAGAAGTAGATATTACTGAGCAAGTTTATTTAAATATTGTAACACAAAAGACAGCTTCTTTATTTGGTGCGGCAATGAAAGTTGGTGGTTGTCTTGCAAATAAATCAGAAAACGAAAAAAAAGCTTTACAATCTTATGGTGTTAATCTTGGTATCATATTTCAAATTAGTGATGATATTCTAGATTATAATTCTACTAAAAAATTTGGTAAAGATATCGGCAATGATTTTTATGAGGGTAAAATTACTTTACCAATTATTATTTTATTTCAAAAATCAAATGAGAAAGAAAGAAAAGAAATTAAAAAATATTTTATTAAATAAACTAGAAAAGAAAAAGAATTAAGTAGGATTTTATCATTAATAAAAAAATATGAAATAATTACTGTATGTAAAAAAAGAGCTGAATATTTCGCAAATGTATCTTCGGACTCTTTAAATATATTTAAAAATTCTGATATTAAAAAACATCTCCAAGAATTAACTTTTTACTTAATTAATAGGACGAATTAAGAATATAAATTGTGCTATTTAGATATAGCGCATACGTTGACCATGCAAAATAAGGAAGCATTAATACAACGGAGGACTTGCTATACTTTGAATACAAAACCATCAAATATAGAATAAAAAAAATAATTAACGAAATTATAAAACTCGCAAGAAAAATTTGCTTGTAGTAAAAAAATACATAACTCCAGCTTGCATTAATAAATAAATGAATAAAATAAATTACTAATATTTTATTTGAATGTTTACTTTTGTTATAAGCAAGCCAAACTGCAACTGACATCATTGCATAAAGTAAAGTCCACACAGGTCCGAAAATCCAATTTGGAGGGTTAAATGCTGGTTTTGCTAAATTATAATACCAAGGATCCATAGCAGCTTTCGTTACGAAACCTGACGGAAAAGTTATTAAAAAGGTAGCTAAAATAATAAAAAATAAACTTAAATAATGTCTTGGTCTTGGTTTTAATTTTGCAATCATTACTATTAACTTGTTAATTTAACATAAAATAAAGCGAGTCCCGCTAATATATGTCCATAATAAGTTAAATTAACAAAAACTCTTAAAATAAATTTATGATCGTCTTTTATTTTGAGAAAATCACAAAGCACATTTCCAGGATTATAAAATAATTCCAGATTCAATTAAGCCGCTTCCTTTCAGAGTTATATAATTTTAAGGTCTTTTTACTTTAGAGTTTCCTAAGCTATTGTACTTTACGTGTCTACGTAGGGTCAATTTCTAACGAATCTAATAATCGTTTATACAATGTTAAAAGTCAATTTGAATCAGGCTAGTAAGTTTAATGATGTGGAAAATAAAAGTTTTACTAATGTTTTAATTATACTTATTAGTAATATATCTAGTTAGTAGTATATCTAACTAAATTAATTTTGTGAAAATATGAAATTAGGCTTTATTGGTGTTGGAAAAATTGCAACTTCCGTCATTGAGGGAGTTTTTAAAGCAAAAATTAATATTAGAGAAATTATTTTATCTCCCAAAAATAATAAGAACTGCAAATACTTAAAAAAAAAATTTAAAAAAATTTTAATTGCAAAGTCTAATCAAGAAGTACTTAATAAATCAAATTGGGTTATACTCTCTGTTACTCCAAAAGTTGGAAGGCAGATATTAAAAAATTTAAAGTTTAAAAAAAATCATATAGTCTTAAATTTTATATCTACTATTCATAATCCAGAACTAAAAAAAATAATATTCCCTGCTAAAAAAGTATTTAAGGTAGCTCCTCTTCCGATGATTAAATATAATCTTGGGCCAATAATTATTTACCCAAAAAATAAAAATGTTGAAAAATTTTTTAGCAAACTTGGTGAAGTATTTTCAACAAATAATGAAAAAGAAAATAAAAAATTATGGGTCATGACCTCATTTATGGCAACTTATTTTGAAATTTTCAATACAGCCTCGAAATGGTTACGCAACAAAAATATTGATACGATGATATCTAAAAAATATTTAAGTCATTTATTTAAAGGTTTAAATCACGAACTTTTAGTAAATTTAAAACTAAGCAATGATAAGTTAATTAAAGATTTCCAAACGAAAGATGGGATTAATGAAGAGCTATTATTAAGTGTTAAAAGATTAAGTGTATTTAAAAATTTAAATAAAAGCTTTGAAAAAATATACAGACGAATAAAAAAAAATTAAGGATATAAAATTTCTTTTTTCCACTTAGATCCTAATTTTTTATATTTTAATCTTTCGTGTATTCGATTATCTCCATCTAACCAAAATTCGATTTCATTTGCTTTGAGAGCCCATCCAGACCAATAAGGTGGTCGGGGGACTTTTTTTGAATTAGGAAACTTCTTTTTAAAATGTTGAATTCTTTTTAATAAATCTAATCGTGAAACCATAGGTGTTGACTGAATTGAGGCCCACGCTCCAATTCTACTTCCGTAAGGCCTTGAGTTAAAATACTGATTAGCAACTTTGCTTGGTACTTTGCTGATAGACCCGTCAATTCTTACTTGTCTTCTTAAGCTCTTCCAATGGAAGCACATGGAGGCTTTTGGGTTTCTCTTTAACTCACTACTTTTACGGCTATTTAGATTTGTATAAAAAATAAACTCTTTACTTGTCAGGCCTTTTAAAAGAACCATTCGAACTGAAGGTTGTTTTTTTGAATTAACCGTTGCTAACGCTAATGCATTTGGATCATTAATTTCTGTTTTTTCAGCCTTTGACATCCATACTTTAAAAAGCTCAAAAGGATTTTTTTTGTCCATAAAACAGTCATTGAGACCTAGTTTATTTAATTTTTTTTTTCGATTCATAAATAAGTAAAAATACCTTATAAAATATATTTAATGTCATTTAACACTTTTGGAAAGCTATTTAGATTTACGACATGGGGCGAATCCCACGGCCCAGCTATTGGTTGTGTGGTTGATGGCTGTCCTCCTAACATAGTTTTATCTGAAAAAGATATTCAAGTTGAATTAAATAAGAGACGTCCTGGTCAGTCTAAATTTGTAACACAAAGAAAAGAGAAAGATCAGGTTCAAATATTATCAGGTTTATTTCAAGGAAAAACTACTGGAACCCCTATTTCAATGATCATATTTAATGAGGATACAAAATCCAGAGATTATGAAACCATTAAGGATAAATTTAGACCAGGGCATGCTGATTTTACTTACTTTATGAAGTATGGAAATAGAGATTTTAGAGGAGGTGGAAGACAATCCGCTAGAGAAACAGCATCGCGAGTTGCAGCAGGTGCAATTGCTAAAACTGTATTAACAAAATTACTTGGTAAGAAATTCTCAATTATTGGAGGCGTCATACAAATTGGACCATTAATGATTGACAGGAATTTATGGAAAGACAACGAGATTAGAAAAAATCCATTTTTTTGCCCTGATAAAGAAACTGTTCCTGTGTGGGAACAATACTTATTGGATATTAGAAAAGCTGGAAGCTCTTGTGGTGCGGTAATTGAACTTAGAGCTAGAGGAGTTCCGGTTGGACTAGGTGCTCCGATTTATTCTAAACTTGATCAAGATATTGCGGCAGGATTAATGAGTATCAATGCTGTTAAGGGTGTAAACATCGGAGCTGGAATGAATGCTGCAAGTTTAACGGGAGAAACAAATTCTGATGAAATAAGATCTAAAAGCGGCAAGACAAAATTTTTATCAAATAATGCAGGTGGTATATTAGGTGGAATTTCAACTGGGCAAGAAATCACAGCATCCTTTGCAGTCAAACCTACATCTTCAATATTAAATACGCGTGACACTATTGATACAAAAGGAAGGAATACAAAAATTTCAGTTCGAGGTAGACATGATCCTTGTGTCGGTATTCGCGCAGTCCCAATTGGAGAGGCTATGCTTGCATGTATATTACTTGATCATCTAATGCTACACAAAGCTCAGTGTGGAAACTAAACTGTGATACCATTAAAAGACGATAACATAACTAACTCAACACCAATTTTAAGTTATACAATTATAGCAATTTGTGTTGCAGTTTTTTTATTACAAATTAGTTCTCCTGGTTATACTACTGGAAGCTTGTTTTACTCCTATGGAGTTGTGCCAGCTTCGCTTCTTGGAATAGAAGCGTTACCAAGTGATTTAGAAAAAATTGATCCCTACCTTACAATAATCACTTCCATGTTCATGCATGGTGGTTGGATGCACTTAATTGGAAATATGCTTTATATGTGGATTTTTGCTGACAACATTGAAGATGATTTAGGAAAAACAAAATTTATTATTTTTTATTTAGCAGCTGGTGCTGCGGCAGCACTTACGCAGGTTTATCTCAATGTAAATTCTACTGTTCCGATGGTTGGTGCTAGCGGAGCCATTAGCGGAGTCTTAGGAGCATATTTGATACGCTACCCTAGAAATAAGGTTTTAGTACTAATCCCTTTAGGTATTTTCACTCAATTATTAAAAATTCCAGCACTATTTGTTCTGGGTTTTTGGTTTATTTTACAATTTGTAAGCTCTGCAGGTAGCTCAAGTGAAGGCGGGGGAGTTGCTTATGGTGCTCATATAGGAGGATTTGTATTTGGTGCTGCAGTAATGTTTTTCTTTGGAAATTTTTTAATTCCAAAGAAAGCGTTTTTTAAAGCTCTAAATGAAAAAGATGGTAAGAAAAAAAATCCTTGGATTGAAGAGTAAGTTATCCCCAGTTATTTACTTAAAAAATTTCAGATGTTCTCGTTTTGATTCCCTTTTGATTCTATTTTGAATCACTTTTTCAACTTTTAAGAGCTTATATAAATACTTTTACTAGATAGTCATTCCACCATCTAATGAATAAACCACTCCAGTGGAAAAGGCTGATTCATCACTTGCAAGATAAGCTGCTAAAGCCGCCACCTCCTGAGGCTTTCCTAATCTTCCCATAGGTTGTCTTTCAATAAAATCTTTCTTTGCTTTTTTGGGGTTTTTAGATGCGTTTACTCTTTCTTCCCATGAGGGGGTATGAACAGTTCCTGGTGCAATTGCATTACATCTTATATTATATTTCAAGAAATCTACAGCAATTGACTTTGTAAGACCAATAACAGCAGCTTTTGTTGAGCCATAAGCAAATCTTTCTTTTACTCCCTTTATACTGGATACAACAGAAGCCATATTAATTATCACACCAGATTTTTGTTTAATCATTTTCGGAATAATATTTTTAATCATCAAATACATTGATCTAACATTTACGTTAAAAGAATAATCCCAATCTTTTTCTTCACACTCAAGTATTGTTCCATTATGAACAAAGCCAACGCAGTTAAAAAGAATATCTATTTTTGAAATTGTATGAGAAAATTTTTTAACATCTTTAGAGCTTGTTGAGTCTAAAGTATAAATTTTAATTTCTGGATACTCTTTTGCTAGTTCCTCTAATTTATTACTTCTGTTTATATCAGTTGCGATAACATTGGCACCCTCATTAAAAAAACGTATAGCTGTTTCTTTGCCAATACCTTGCCCTGCAGCTGTAATTATTACACTTTTATTTTCTAATCTTTTCATCTAAGTTATATTTATATAAAAAACGTTTATAAAATTTAATGTTAAATATTACAGATCCTGCAGAGGCAAGAAAAATTATTAGAGCTGATCAATATGATAAACAAACAGCTGGCATTGCAGGAAAATATGTCCAAGGAAATCTTTGTATTCTACCAAGTAAATATGCGATCGATTTTGCAGCTTTTTGTCAAAAAAATCCAAAGCCATGTCCTCTTATTGGATTTGGGACAAAAGGAGATCCTTACTTAAAAGATTTAGGAGACATAGATATTAGAACAGACGTACCGCGATATAGAGTTTGGCAAAATGGTTTAATTACAGATGAACCTACTAATATTAAAAAATATTGGAATGATGATTTGGTTGCTTTTGTCTTGGGTTGCTCGATGTCATTCGAGTTACCTTTGATGGAAGCTGGAATAGAGATGCAGCATATAAAAAATAATACCACTGTTCCGATGTATAAAACTAATATTGATTGCGAACCGGCAGGTCCCTTCAAAGGAAAATTAGTTGTTTCAATGAGACCCCTAAATGCATTAGATACGATTAAAGCAATTCAGATTTCATCTAGATTTCCCGCAGTACATGGAGCGCCTGTTCATCTAGGCGATCCAAATCAAATAGGAATTAAAGATATTATGAGACCTGAATACGGTGATTCACCCAGAGCACTTAAAAATAACGAAATTCCGGTATTTTGGGCCTGCGGAGTCACACCTCAATCAATTGTTGAAAACTGCAAACCTGAATTTTGTATCACTCACAAACCAGGAGCAATGTTAATTACTGATAAATTAAATAGTAATCTTGCGGCAATAAACTAAGATCCTAAAAAAACTCTTTTAAGTTCTTTACTATTTATTAAATCATTTGAGACTCCATCAATAATAAGTCTTCCGCTTTCAAGAACATAACCTCTTTGAGCCATACTCAAAGCTAATCTTACATTTTGCTCTACAAATAAAATTGAAATTCCACGCGCTGCAATTTTTTTGAAGATTAACTTTAAATCTTCAATAACTAACGGCGCAAGTCCAAGAAAAGGTTCATCAACCATAAGTAATTTTGGCATTCCCATCAATCCTCTGCCAATTGCTAACATTTGCTGTTCACCTCCAGACATCGTATTTGCAATTTGATTTGAACGATCTTTTAATTTCGGAAAAAAATTATAAATATCTTGTAATGATTTTTCTCTCTCTGCTTTTGCTTTTTCATGATAAGCGCCAAGTAATAAATTTTGCAGAACTGTCAAATACGGAAAAACTCTTCGTCTTTCTAAGACATGTGAAATTCCAACACCAACTCTTTGATAAGTTTCATATTTATTAATTGGAATTTTATTAAAATTAATTTCTCCATTTTTTATTTTTATCAAACCACTAATACTATTGAGGATTGTACTTTTTCCTGATCCATTAGGACCAAGCAAAGCTACCATTTCACCCTCTTTTACATTTAAAGAAAAATTCCAAATGACTTGGTAATCATCATACGCAACATCAATATTTTTTATACTAAGCAGCATCAACAGTTCCTAGGTAAGCGTCTATTACTTGTGAATTTTGACTAATATTTTTTGGCGTATCAAATGCAATTCTTTTTCCTTGATTGAGAGCAAGAATTCTATCTGAAATATCCATGATAATTTTCATATTATGCTCAATCGTTACTACAGTTATTCCATTTTTTTTTAATTTTAGAACTAATTCAACAAGACCAGGAATAGTTCTTTGATCAACTCCTCCGGTAACCTCATCCATAAGTAATAATTTAGGATCTG
>CANMFY010000012.1 GCA_947497305.1 Candidatus Pelagibacterales bacterium
ATGAGAGCAGCAACAATAGTAAAACCAAATTCAAAACATGAAACAATTCCTGAAAGCGAAACTCAAAAATCAATTTCAAGATTTGATAAATTAAGAAATTCAAATGGTGGGACACCAACTTCTGTACTTAGAGATAAAATGCAAAGAACAATGCAAAAAAATTGTGCAGTTTTTAGGGATGCTAAAATTTTAAAAGAAGGAATGGAAGAAATTAGAAAACCATGGAATGGAATAGATGATATTTCAGTTTCAGATAAGTCTTTAATTTTTAATACAGACTTAATCGAAACATTAGAGTTTGATAATCTAATAAGACAGTCAATGGTTACAATGGCTTCTGCTGAAAATAGGAAAGAAAGTAGAGGCGCGCACTCTAGGGAAGATTTCAAAGATAGAGATGATGATAATTGGATGAAACATACGCTTGCTTGGCAAGACGGTGAAAAGGTAAAAATAGATTATAGAAATGTTCATAACTTTACTCTATCCAATGAAGTGCAGTATTTTCCGCCGAAAGCGAGAGTATATTAGATGGTTCAGTTCGCTTTACCTAAAGACTCCAAAATTGTTGAGGGAAAATATTTTAAAGACAAAACTAATGGAAAAAATTTAAAAAAAATTAAAGTTTACCGATGGGATCCTGAGACAAAAGAAAATCCAAGGCTAGATACTTATGAAGTTAATATGGATGAATGTGGCCCAATGGTTCTTGATGCTCTCATTAAGATTAAAAATGAAATTGATACGACATTAACTTTTAGAAGATCATGCAGAGAAGGAGTTTGCGGTTCTTGTGCCATGAATATAGATGGAGTTAACGGCCTTGCCTGCACAAAATCAGCAATAGATATTAAAGATGAAATAAAAGTTTACCCTCTTCCTCACATGCCGGTGATTAAAGACTTGGTTCCAAATTTAAATCAACTTTATAAACAATATCAATCTATTGAACCTTGGCTGCAAGTTGAAAATAAAAGTAATGGAAGTGATAAAGAAATATATCAATCAAAACCAGATAGAGAAAAATTAGATGGACTTTACGAATGTATCATGTGCGCATGCTGCTCAACATCATGCCCTAGTTATTGGTGGAATGGTGAGAAATATTTAGGGCCAGCTGTTTTGCTACAAGCTTACCGATGGATTATTGACAGTAGAGATCAAGAGAGAGTTAAAAGATTAAAGAAAGTTGCAGACGAACTCAAACTCTTTAGATGTCATACAATTATGAACTGTACTAATGCATGTCCGAAGGGATTGAATCCAGCAAAAGCAATTGGATCCATAAAAAAAATGTTAGTCCAGCACAGTAAAGATCTATAATTTTTTTACTTCATTATTTGACAGCTTAATTTTATCCTTATATTTTCTCATTAATTCAAATGAAAATTATAGAACACTTTGTTAACGGTAAATCATTTTCTGGCTCCTCAAAAAAAACCTCTGAAGTTTTTAATCCAGCAACAGGGGAGGTTTCAGCTAAAGTAAATTTAGCATCAAAAAAAGATGTTGATGATGTAGTTGCGATTGCAACTAAGGCATTTGTAACATGGTCACAAGTTCCTCCATTACAAAGAGCAAGAATCTTATTTAAGTTTAAAGAATTAATTGAAAAAAATTCAGACGAGTTAACAAAAATAATCGTTTCAGAGCATGGCAAAGTTTATGATGATGCAAGAGGATCATTAACAAGAGGTTTAGAAGTTGTGGAGTTTGCTTGCGGAATACCACATTTATTAAAAGGTGAATTTACAGAAAATGTTGGAACTAATGTTGATAGTTGGTCCATAAGACAACCTTTAGGAGTTTGTGCTGGAATTACTCCTTTTAATTTTCCGGCAATGGTTCCAATGTGGATGTTTCCATTAGCTATAGCCTGCGGAAATACTTTTATTTTAAAACCTTCTGAAAAAGATCCAAGTTGTCCCCTAAGATTAGCAGAATTATTAAAAGAAGCAGGCTTACCAGATGGAGTTTTCAATGTTGTAAATGGAGACAAAGAGTCCGTAGATGCTTTACTTTCAAATCCAAATGTTAGTGCAATTAGTTTTGTAGGCTCAACTCCTATAGCTAAATATATTTACGAAAATGCAGCAAAATTTGAAAAAAGAGTTCAGGCATTAGGAGGAGCTAAAAATCACTGTGTAGTAATGCCAGATGCAGATTTAGATCAGGCAGTAGCAGGACTTATGGGGGCTGCATATGGCTCAGCAGGTGAAAGATGTATGGCGCAATCAGTGGCAGTTGCTGTTGGAAATATTGCAGATGAATTAGTAAGTAAACTTACGAAAGAAGTAAATAATTTAAGAATAGGACCTGGACTTGATAAGGGAGTAGATATGGGACCATTAGTTACCGCTCAACACTTAGAAAAAGTTACCAGTTACATTGATTTAGGAGTTAAAGAAGGCGCAAAATTAGTAGTGGATGGACGAAAATTTAAAAAGCCGCAAGGATATGAAAAAGGTTTTTATTTAGGAGGCTGCTTGTTTGATCATGTAAAAGAAAATATGAGAATTTATAAAGAAGAAATATTTGGACCCGTTCTTTCTGTTGTAAGAGCAAAAAATTTTAATGAAGCAGTAGATTTAATAAATAGGCATGAGTTTGGTAATGGAGTAAGTATTTTTACTAGAGATGGCGACAGTGCAAGAACATTTTCAAGTCATATTAAAGTTGGAATGGTTGGTATAAATATTCCAATACCCGTACCAATGGCTTTCCACAGTTTTGGCGGTTGGAAAAGGTCTTTGTTTGGTGATCAACACGTTCATGGCATGGAAGGAGTTAGATTTTATACTAAATTAAAAACTATCACTTCAAGATGGCCTTCTGGTATAAAGGCGACTTCAAATTTTACTATGCCAACAATGAATTAATAATATGAGAAAAAAAATATCACTTATAGGATCAGGACAAATTGGTGGAACTTTAGCTCACTTAGTATCTTTAAAAGAATTAGGAGACGTGGTTATTTTTGATATTGCAGCAGGTTTACCAGAAGGAAAATCCCTAGACATTGCTCAATCAGGGGCCGTTGAGCGTTTTAATGCACATCTTAAAGGAACAACAAGTTATGCTGATATTGAAAATTCAGATGTAATTATCGTAACTGCTGGCGTTCCAAGAAAAGAAGGAATGAGCAGAGATGATCTTTTAGGAATTAATTCAAAAGTAATGAAACAAGTAGGTGAAGGAATTAAAAAATATTCTCCAAAAGCATTTGTAATTTGTATTACTAATCCATTGGATGTTATGGTTTTAGCATTACAAAGATATTCTGGTTTACCTGCTGAAAGAGTTGTTGGAATGGCTGGGATACTAGACTCTTCTCGTTTTAGATTATTTTTATCAGAAGAGTTCAAAGTTTCTATTGAGGATGTAACTGCTTTTGTTTTAGGAGGCCATGGAGATACAATGGTTCCCCTTGCTAGATACTCAACAGTTGCAGGAATACCAATTCCAGATCTAATAGATATGAAATGGTCTACTAAAGAAAGAATAGACAAAATTATACAAAGAACTCGTGATGGAGGAGCTGAAATAGTAAAATTATTAAAAACAGGTTCTGCTTATTACGCCCCAGCAAGTTCTGCGATTGAAATGGCAGAGGCATATTTAAAAGATAAAAAGAAAATTTTGCCATGTGCTGTTTATTTAGACGGCGAGTATGGAGTTGATGATCTTTATGTTGGAGTGCCGGTTATAATTGGTGCAAAAGGCGTTGAAAAAGTTATTGAGATTAAATTTAATCCGGAAGAAAAAGAGATGTTTTTAAAATCTGTTGATTCCGTTAAAAAGTTAACTCAAGATCTTTTCAAGCTTGATCCAGAGGTTGCTAAAATTAAAACTATCAAGCCAAAGTATTAATTTTTAATGAATATTCATGAGCACCAGGCAAAAGATTTAATAAAAAAATTTGGCGCTCCAGTTTCAAAAGGCATTATTATTTTTAATTTAAATGAAATTGATGAAAAAATTAAACAGTTAACAAGCAAAATGTATGTAGTAAAAGCTCAAATACATGCAGGAGGAAGAGGAAAAGCTGGTGGGGTAAAATTAGTCAAAAATATCGATGAATTAAGGCAAAAATGTAAAGATTTACTAGGAAAAGTTCTTGTAACTCATCAAACTGGACCACAAGGAAGAGAAGTTAAGAGATTATATATAGAGGAAGCATCAGATATTAAAAAAGAATTTTATTTATCATGTTTAGTAGACAGAGCATCTTCAAAAATTGCATTTATTTCCAGTGCTGAGGGAGGAATGGATGTTGAAGAAGTTGCAGATAAAACTCCTGAAAAAATAATTACAACACGAGTTTCATTATCAGCAAAGTTGAAAGAGGAGGATCTAGAGTCAATTGTAAAGCCCTATAATTTGAGTGGTGAGCAAAAAAATCAAGCAAAAAAAGTTGCCCAAGCTTTATACGATACCTTAGTAAATACTGATGCAAGTTTAATTGAAATTAATCCATTAATTCTTACAACGGAAGATCAAGTTAAATGTTTGGATGCAAAAATAAGCTTTGATGATAATGCGCTTTTCAAACATCCAGAAATTAAAGAACTTAGAGATTTGAATGAAGAAGATCCAATGGAGATTGAGGCTAGTAAACATGAATTAGCTTACATTAAATTGGATGGAAAAATTGGTTGCATGGTGAATGGTGCTGGCCTTGCAATGGCAACTATGGATATCATAAAACTTTATGGATCAGAGCCTGCAAATTTTTTAGATGTAGGTGGTGGAGCAACAAAAGAAAAAGTTTCTGCAGCATTTAAAATAATTTTATCTGATAAAAATGTTAAAGGTATTTTAGTAAATATTTTTGGAGGAATTATGCGTTGTGATATTATTGCACAAGGTGTCATTGAAGCTGCAAAAGAAGTTGATCTTAAAGTTCCACTGGTAGTTAGATTGGCAGGAACAAAAGTTGATGAAGGCAAGGAGATTTTAAAAAAATCAGGACTAACAATTATTTCTGCTGACAATTTATCCGATGCTGCAAAAAAAATTGTACAGGCAACAACATAATATGTCCGTTTTAGTAAATAAAAAAACAAAAGTTATTTGTCAGGGCTTTACAGGAAAACATGGAACATTTCATTCTGAGCAAGCGCTTGCCTATGGAACAAATTTAGTTGGAGGCATTACACCTAAAAAAGGCGGACAAACTCATTTAGGTCTTCCAGTCTTTAATACAGTTGCTGAGGCAGTCGACAAAGTAAAGCCTGATGCAACTATGATTTATGTTCCAGCTCCTTATGCAGCGGCAGCTATTATTGAAGCATTAGATAGTGAAATTCCACTAATTGTTTGTATTACAGAAGGTATACCGGTTTTAGACATGGTGAGAGTAAAAGAAAAATTAATTAAATCAAAAAGCAGATTAATAGGACCAAACTGTCCAGGAATTATTACACCGGATGAATGTAAGATTGGAATCATGCCAGGGCACATACATAAAAAAGGGTCCGTGGGAATTGTATCAAGATCAGGAACATTAACCTATGAAGCTGTCGCTCAAACTACAGTATTAGGTTTAGGACAATCTACTTGTATTGGAATTGGTGGGGATCCCATCAATGGAACCAATTTTGTCGATTGTTTAGATTTATTTTTAAAAGACGATGAAACTAAATCAATCATCATGATAGGAGAAATTGGCGGTAGTGCTGAGGAAGAAGGAGCTGAATTTATTAAATCTTCAAAAATTAAAAAACCAATAGTTGGATTTATTGCTGGTGTAACTGCACCCCCAGGAAGAAGAATGGGACATGCAGGGGCTATTATTTCTGGAGGAAAGGGACTTGCTAAAGACAAGATAGAAATAATGAAATCTTGCGGTATAATAATTGCAAATTCTCCAGCTGATATTGGAAAAACTTTATTTGACAAACTTAAGACTTAATATTTTATTAAAATTATAAAATCATATGTCATCACAAGAAAATAATATTATTTTTCAAAAAACATCTTTTTTATCAGGAACTAATTCGTCTTATATTGAAAAGCTATATGCTCAATATGTAGAAAATCCTTCAAGTATTCCAGATAGTTGGAGACAATTTTTTGATGGTCTTGGTGATCAAAAAAATGACATTATAGAAAATCAAGGTCCAAGTTGGGCGCCCTCTAATATTAAACATATTTCTAATGGAGATTTAGATATCTATGAAAAGTACCTTCCTAAAAATTTAAACGGGAATTCTATAAAAGAAAAAATAATAGAAAAAAATAAGACCTTATCAAATGATGAAAGATTAAATGTAGAAAGATCTACCATCGATTCTATACGAGCTATCATGATGATTAGAGCATATAGAATTAGAGGACATTTAATTGCCGATTTAGATCCACTGCAATTACAAGAAAAGAATTATCATCCTGAGTTAAATCCAGAGACTTATGGTTTTAAAAAAGAGGATAGAAATAGAAAAATATTTTTAGATAAGGTTCTCGGACTTGAATACGCAACTGTTAATGAAATTTTAGAAATCTTATTAAAAACTTATTGCGCAAAAATTGGCATAGAATTTATGCACATGTCTGATCCAGAGGAAAAAAGTTGGATCCAAGAAAGAATTGAAGGTAAAGGCAAAGAAGCAAATTTTACTTTAGAAGGAAAAAAAGCAATCTTTAAAAAATTAGTAGAGGCAGAAGGATTTGAGAATTATTGTCATACTAAATTTGTTGGAACGAAAAGATTTGGCTTAGATGGTTGTGAATCCTTAATTCCAGCCCTTGAACAAATAATAAAAGTTGGAGGAAATTTAGGGGTAAAAGAAATTAAGATTGGAATGCCACATAGAGGCAGATTAAATATTCTTGCGAACGTTATTCAAAAACCTTTTAAGAAAATATTTAAAGAATTTTCTGGAGATCCAGGTCCTGATACAGCAGGTGTTTCTGGAGATGTTAAGTACCATTTAGGCGCATCAGCAGATAGAGATTTTAATGGCAACAATGTTCATGTAAGTTTAACTGCAAATCCATCTCATTTAGAGGCTGTAAATCCTGTAGTATTAGGGCAAGCCAGAGCTAAACAGTTTTTCCATAACGATCCAGAAAGAATAAAAGTCATTCCAATTCTTCTACATGGGGATGCATCATTTGCAGGACAAGGCATCGTTGCAGAATGTTTTGCCATGTCTGGTTTAAAAGGACATAACACAGGCGGAACAATTCATATAATTGTTAATAACCAAATTGGTTTTACAACTAGTCCTTCCTATGCAAGATCTTCACCTTATCCGTCTGAGGTAGCCAAGATGGTTCAGGCTCCAATATTTCACGTAAATGGGGATGATCCAGAGTCTGTTGTTTATTGCGCAAGAATTGCAACAGAATATAGACAAAAATTTAAAAGAGATGTTGTTATAGATATTATTTGTTACCGAAGATTTGGACATAATGAAGGAGATGAGCCTTTTTTTACTCAGCCTATGATGTATAAAAAAATTAGAAATCAGCCATCAACATTAGTAATTTATGGAAATCAACTTATTCAAGAAGGTGTTTTACGAAATGAGGATTTTCAAAAAGAAAAAGATAATTTTAAGAAATTTTTAGATACAGAATTTGAGACATCAAAGGTCTACATTCCAAACCAAGTAGATTGGTTCACAGGAAGTTGGTCTAAGTTCACAACTGAAATTGGTTCTGATCGTAGAGGAGTGACAGGTGTTGATTTAGATTTAATTCATGAGGCAGGAGAAAAAATTTGTAAACTTCCAGATAATTTAAATTTTCATTCAACAATCAAAAGACTTTTTGAAGCAAAGAAAAAAATGTTTGAAACTGGCAAGGGTTTTGATTGGACAACTGCTGAAAGTTTAGCTTTCGCAACGTTATTACTTGAGGGGTATCCGGTACGATTTGTAGGACAAGATTCATCGCGAGGAACTTTTAGTCAAAGGCATGCTAGTGTACTTGACCAAGAGACTGGAGAAAAATATTATCCTTTAAAGAATATTAGTGCAAAACAAGCTCAATTTGAAATTATTGATAGTTTTTTATCTGAGTTTGGTGTTTTGGGCTTTGAATATGGCTATTCATTATCATCCCCAGAAACATTAGTTTTATGGGAAGCTCAGTTTGGAGATTTTGCAAATGGTGCTCAAATTATTATTGATCAGTTTATAACTTCAGGTGAAAAAAAATGGACTAGAGCAAGTGGTTTAGTAATGCTTCTTCCTCATGGATATGAAGGCCAAGGTCCAGAACATTCCTCAGCGCGTATTGAAAGATATTTACAATCTTGTGCACAGGAAAATTTACAAGTTGTTAACTGTACCACTCCAGCAAATTATTTTCATTTATTGAGAAGACAAATTCATAGAACTTTTAGAAAGCCACTTATAGTATTTTCTCCAAAATCATTATTAAGACACAAAAAATGCGTTTCTGAAATCGAGGATTTTTTACCTGAAAATTCTTTTCATAGAATATTGCCAGATCATGCAGATTTTCCAGAGTATAATTTAATTAAGTTAGTAAGAGATGAAGAAATTAAACGTGTAGTTCTTTGTTCTGGAAAAATTTATTTTGATATTTCTGAAAAAAGAGAAACTATAAGAAATTCTAAAGTTCAATTATTAAGAATTGAACAATTATATCCATTTCCAGTAAAAAAATTAGCTAGTTTTTTAAAAAGATTTAAAAATGCTGATGAATTTATTTGGTGTCAGGAAGAACCTGAAAATATGGGAGCGTGGAGTTTTGTGGAAAAATATATCAATTGGACATTAAATTCGATTGGCGCAAAATCTAAAAAAGTTCATTATGTTGGAAGAAAACCATCAGCTTCAACAGCTACCGGGTATCTGAAAAAGCATGTACAACAGCAAGACGAAATAATATCAAAAGTACTTTTATAGAATTATGGCAAAAGATTTATTAGTACCTACGCTTGGAGAGTCAGTAACTGAAGCTACAGTTTCAAAGTGGTTAAAAGAAGTGGGTGACTCAGTCAAAGCAGATGAACCAGTTGTTGAATTGGAAACAGATAAAGTTAGTGTATCTGTTCCATCTCCAGAAACAGGTATTTTATCTGAAATTAAAATTCAAGCAGGGACCACAGTTAATGTAGGAACAGTGCTAGGCTCTATTGGAGCAGGAAGTGTTGGAGCTATAAAAAAAGAAACCATTAAGGTATCACAACCAGTAAAGCCAAAAATAGTAGAAGCTCCTATTAGTAAAAAAGAAATATTATCGCCAGCTGTAAAAAGAATAGTTGAAGAAAAAAGAATTGATATTAGCACAATCAGTGGATCAGGAAGAGACGGAAGAATTTTAAAAGGTGATTTATTAGAGTCTATGGGCTTACCTTCTTCTCCATCTTCAGCCAGACTAACTAAAGGAGACGAAGAGAGAGTTAAGATGACTCGTTTAAGATTAACTATCGCGAAAAGGTTAAAAGAAGCTCAAGATAATGCAGCGATGCTTACAACATTTAATGAGATTGATATGTCGAGAATTATTGAAATGCGAGCTGAATATAAAGAAGGTTTTCAAAAAAGATATGGAGTAAAATTAGGATTTATGTCATTTTTTGTAAGATCCTGTGTGGAAGCCCTAAAAGCTTTTCCAATTATTAATGCAGAAATTCAGCAAGATGAAATTGTTTATAAAAATTATTACAATATTGGAGTTGCGGTTGGTACAGAAAAAGGTTTAGTTGTACCGGTAGTTAGAGATGCAGATGAACTTTCATTTGCAGATATTGAAAAACAAATTATTACTCTAGGCGAAAAAGCAAAGACAGGACAATTATCTATTGAAGAACTTCAAGGTGGAACTTTTACAATTACAAATGGCGGGATTTACGGATCCATGTTATCAACACCCATATTAAATCCTCCACAATCAGGAGTGTTAGGGATGCACAATATAGTGCAGCGAGCAGTTGTCGTTGATGGAAAAGTTGAAGTTAGACCAATTATGTATTTAGCCTTGTCCTATGATCATAGAATTATTGACGGAAAAGATGCAGTATCATTTTTAGTTAGAGTTAAAGAATATTTAGAAGACCCAAGAAGACTTTTTTTAAATTTATAATTTATGGAAGAATTTGATTTTTTAGTTATAGGGGGCGGACCAGGTGGTTATGTTGGAGCAATTAGGGCTGCTCAATTAGGATTAAAAACTGCATGTATTGAATCAAGAGGAACCCTTGGTGGCACTTGTCTTAATGTTGGGTGTATACCATCTAAAGCTTTATTACATTCTTCTCACCTTTATAAAAAGGCAAAGACTGAATTTAAAAATATAGGAATTAATATTAACGAACCATCTTTAGATCTTTCGAAAATGATGGGTCATAAAGCAAAAGGTGTAGAGGGACTTACAAAGGGAATAGAGTTTTTATTTAAAAAAAATAAAGTTACTTACATCAAAGGTTTTGGAACCTTTAAAGATAAGAATACAATAACAGTCACTGATGACTCAAATAATCAAAAAAATTTTAAATTTAAAAATGCAATTATAGCAACTGGTTCTGTACCGGTTTCTCTTCCCAACATAGAAATTGATGAAAAAATAATCGTATCTTCTACAGGAGCACTAAATTTAAGTTCTGTACCTAAAAAACTTGTAGTCATAGGAGCTGGTTATATAGGTTTAGAAATGGGTTCTGTTTGGTTAAGATTAGGGTCCGAAGTACAAGTAGTAGAGTATTTAGATTATATAACTCCAGGGATAGATAGAGAAGTATCAGATGCTTTTTTAAAAATATTACAAAAACAAGGAATGCAATTTAATTTATCAACAAAAGTAATTGGTGTTACGAAGAATAAAAAAGGAGCAACCGTTTCAGTTGAAAAGAATGGAAATAAAAGTGACATTGATTGCGACGTTGTTTTAATGTCAGTTGGAAGAAAACCTAATACTACAGGATTAAATCTTGAAAAAATTGGTGTAAAACTAGACTCCAAAGGAAGAGTTGAGACAAATCATCAATTTAAAACTAATTTAGATAATATTTTTGCAATTGGAGACGTAATTGCCGGTCCAATGCTAGCACACAAAGCCGAAGAAGAGGGAATTGCTGTTGCTGAACTAATTAGTGGAAAATATGGACATGTAAATTATGACGTCATTCCAGGTGTTATTTATACATCACCAGAAGTAGCTTCAGTTGGTAAAACGGAAGAACAATTAAAAGAGCAAAAAATATCTTACAAGGTTGGTAAATTTCCTTTTGCAGCAAATGCTAGAGCAAAGGTTAATGATGAAGGAGATGGATTTGTTAAAATTTTATCTGATGAAAAAACAGATAGGGTTCTAGGTGTACACATGATCGGGCCTGATGTTGGGAATATGATTGGAGAAATGTGCTTGGCTATGGAGTTTGGTGCAAGTTCAGAGGATATTGCAAGAACATGTCACGCTCATCCTACTTTGGCTGAAGCAATCAAAGAGGCTGCTTTAGCAGTTGATAAAAGAGCAATACATTTTTAGAATTAAATTTTCATTCCCGATTTTTTCCAATCGGCTGTAAAAATATCAACACCTTTATCAGTAAGGGGATGCTTATAAAGTTCTTTGAAAATCTTAACTGGAACCGTAGCAACATCTGATCCAATAGCTGCGACTGCGTTAAAATGCTCAATAGATCTAATAGACGCTGACAAAATTTTTGTTTTTATACTTTTATAATTGTTAAAAATTTTTTTAATATCCTCTATAAGCTGTATTCCATTTTCGCCGATATCATCCAATCTTCCAATAAAAGGTGAAATATAAGTTGCTCCAGCTTTCGCAGCTAGCAAAGCCTGTGAGGCTGAAAAACATAAAGTGACATTTACTTTAATTTTTTTTGATGAAAGTATATTGCATGCCTGCAAACCATTCCAAGTTAACGGAACTTTGATTACAATATTTTTTGCAATTTTTCTTAAGACATCTGCCTCTTTTAGCATTGAAGGAACATCTGGGGCAGTTACCTCGGCACTTACTGGACCTTTTATTTCGTGACAAATTTCTTTTAATAAAATTTTAAAATTAGTATTTGCACTAGCTAGTAGAGAAGGATTTGTAGTAACCCCGTCTATTAAATTAGCTTTGTTTAATCCTCTAATTTCTTTAATATCAGATGAGTCTAGAAAAATTTCCATGGATTTAGATTATAAAATTTATAGTAAGAAATAAACAAATAATAAAATTTTTTGATGACTTTAGATGTATTGTTGCCTTTAAAATTTGATCATCCTTTCACATATAATGTACCAAAAGATATTAATGTTAAAGTGGGTGATTTTGTTTTAGTTCCTTTTCAAAACAAAGATATTATAGGGGTTGTTTGGGGAAAAAGTGGTTCAATTAAGAGCTCAATTAAGATTAAAGATATTAAAAAAAAATTTGATTTTGCATCTTTATCGAAAGAAACTTTAATTTTTTTAGAAAAATTTTCTCGATACAATTTAGTTGATCTTGGAATAACATTAAAATTATTTATTTTTAAAAAAGCCTTTAAAGAGTTATCGAATAAAAAAAAACAAGATGCATTAATTTACGAACACAAATTAAAAAAAAATATTAAATTTGATGATAGTCAAAAGAAAGCGATTAAAATCTTAGATAATCAACTCTCTTTCGATAAATTTTCAACAGTATTGTTACACGGAATTACAGGCTCTGGTAAAACTTTAATATATTTTCAAAAGATACAAGATTTTCTAGAAAAAGGTTATCAGGTTTTAGTGCTGCTTCCAGAGATTGCGTTAACTAATCAAATTAAAGAAAGATTTAAAGAGTATTTTGGAAGTTATCCAGCGTTATGGCATTCAGATATTTCTGAAAAGAATAAAAGATTAATTTGGCGTGGAATTGTTAGTCACAAAATTAATTTAGTTTTAGGTGCTAGATCATCATTATTTCTTCCTTTTAAAAAATTAGGATTAATAATTATAGATGAAGAGCATGACCAATCCTATAAACAAGAAGACCAAATAATTTATAATGCTAGAGACATGGCCGTCTTAATGGCCTCAATTAAAAAGATATCAGTTATTCTAGTATCGGCAACACCTTCTCTTGAGACTTACTACAATACAATTAATAAAAAATTTACTTATATTAGTTTAGATAAAAGATATGGCGATGCTCAACTGCCGGAAGTTAAATTTGTAGATTTAAAAAAAAACCCTCCTCTTAAGTCTAAATTCATTTCACCTTATATTATACCAGAACTTAAAAATATTTTAGATAAAGGAAATCAAATTTTATTTTTTTTAAATAGACGGGGGTATTCAACATTTGTTATTTGTACAAAGTGTGGATATCGCTTTAATTGCCCTCATTGTTCAGTTTCATTAATTTATCACAAGGAAACTAATAAATTAATTTGTCACTATTGCGACCATGAAGCTTCCTTAGAAAAAAAATGCAAAGACGAGAGTAATTGTAAATTTTCTTTTTATGGCTTAGGTGTTGAAAAAATATTCGAGGAAGTTAAGGAAATTTTTCCTAATAAAAGAATTGAATTATTTTCTAGCGACTTTATTCACAACGACGATGTTACAAAAAATATTTTTGAGAGCATTCAAGATGGAAAAATCAATATTATCGTAGGAACTCAGTTAATTTCTAAAGGGTTTCATTTTCCAAAGCTGAATTGCATCGTAATCGTCAATTCTGATATGAGTTTTTTAGGAAATGATATTCGTAGTTCAGAAAAAACATTTCAATTAATGAATCAACTTAGTGGTAGAGCTGGAAGAGAGGTAAAAAACTCAACTGTTTATCTTCAAACTTTTGAACCAGAAAATCAAACGTTAAAATCCATTAGTGATAAGAATATTTTAGCTTTCTATGAAAATGAAATTAAATTTAGATAAAGATCTAACCTGCCACCATTTACAAAGCTTATTGCTTTTATTATTTCATGAAAAAATAGATTTGATG
>CANMFY010000013.1 GCA_947497305.1 Candidatus Pelagibacterales bacterium
TCTAATTACTTTACTAAGTCTTAGTAGGGTAAATAAAGACTAAAAAACTTTAATTGTTTGGCCCGAAGGCATGATCCAACAAACCAACCCAAAGGATCTATATAAATATAAAGATTATTTTAATAAAAACTTTTCTAAAAATCATTTGATTATTGTTGGTGTAACCAATCCAAGCGTTTTAGGTAATAAAATTAATTTTTATAATTCCTTAGTAGTACTTAATAATAATGCTGAAGTTGTTAGTGTTTATAATAAAATTAAACTTGTTCCATTTGGAGAATTTATTCCGTTCGAGAACTTATTAACAAAGTGGGGATTAAAAAAAATTACATTTGGATATAGTTCTTTCTCTTCTGGAAATGAAAGAAAAGAGATTAAGATATTTAATAATTTATCTTTTTTACCCTTGCTTTGTTATGAAATAATTTATTCTGGAGATCTTAAACGTAATTCTAAAGATTATAATTTTATAATTAATATTTCTGAAGATGGCTGGTTTGGAGACTCTATTGGCCCCTATCAACATTTAGCACAAGCAGTTTTTCGAGCAGTGGAACAGGGCGTTCCAGTTGTAAGATCAACTAATAAAGGTATGTCGGCTTATATTTCTCCAAATGGAAAAATTATAAATTCCTTAGAATTAAACAAATCTGGATTTATTGATTTAAAATTATCTTTTTTAAAAGGAAAAACCTTATTTTCTCTATTAGAAAACTATATTTTTTATTTTACAATCCTCCTAAGTATTATATTCGTTATTGCTCTCAAAAGATTAAATAAGAATGGCTAAACAAGACTATATATTTACTAGTGAATCAGTATCAGAGGGACACCCTGATAAAGTTTGTGACATTATATCGGACTCGGTACTTGATTTATATTTATCAAAATTTCCAGAAAGTAGAGTCGCCTGCGAAACTTTAGTAACCACAAATACGGTTGTGATTGCCGGAGAAGTAAGAGGCCCTGAAATAAAAAGTGATGAAATCGAAAAACTAATTAGATCTAGAGTTAAAGATATTGGCTATGAACAGGAAGGTTTTAATTGGAAAAATTTAAAATTTACAAATTATCTTCATAGTCAATCACAAGATATAGCGGTCGGCGTTGATTCATCTGGTAATAAAGATGAAGGAGCAGGTGATCAGGGAATTATGTTTGGTTACGCTTGTGCAGAAACAAAAGATTTAATGCCAGCACCTATAAGTTATTCTCATAAAGTTTTACAATTAATGTCAGAGGCAAGAAAATCTGGAAAAGAAAAATTTTTAAGGCCTGATTCCAAAAGCCAGTTCTCAGTTATTTATGAAAAAGGAAAACCAAAAGGAATTTCCTCAGTGGTTGTTTCAACACAACACGAAGAAAGTCTTGATCAAGAAAAAGTTAAAGAAATTGTTCGCCCTTATGTTTTATCAGTAATTCCAAAAGGTTGGATGTGCGATGAGAAAAATTTTTATGTTAACCCAACGGGTAGATTTGTTATTGGCGGACCAGATGGCGATTCAGGATTAACGGGTCGAAAAATTATAGTTGATACTTATGGCGGAGCAGCACCTCATGGTGGAGGAGCATTTTCAGGCAAAGATCCAACAAAGGTGGACCGATCAGCCGCTTACGTTGCAAGATATTTAGCAAAAAATATTGTAGCCGCAGGTGTTTCAGAAAAATGTTTAATCCAATTATCTTATGCAATTGGAGTTTCACAGCCTCTTTCAATTTACATCGACTTATTTGACGGCGAAGATAAAAAGTCAAAAAAAATTGAAGAAATTATTTCTAAAAATTTTAATTTAAGTCCAAGAGGTATTCGTGAGTTGTTAAAACTTAATAAACCAATTTATCAAAAAACAGCAGCTTATGGACATTTTGGTAGACAACCAGAAGACAATGGTTCTTTTAGCTGGGAAAAAATAGATCTAATAAAATATTTTCAATCAAAAGTATAATTTGATCGACCAGCAGAAAAAGATTTTTTTTGGAAGATCAAAATCAAGAGCCTTATCCAAAAGTAAAAAGTTTTTTTATACAAATCATAAAGATGATTTTTTAGTAGATTTTGAGCAAATTAAATTAGTTAAACATAAAGATTTCGTCTTAGAGATAGGATTTGGTTTGGGAGAAAATTTATTATTTCAAGCAACTAAATATCCAAAAAATCATTTTATTGGCATTGATCCTTTTATTAATGGAGTTGCTAACGTTATTCAAAAAGCCAAAGAATTAAATTTAAGCAATGTCTCCATATTAGATATGCCAGTACAAAAAGTACTAGATAATTTTTCAGATAATTTTTTTTCAAAAGTTTTTGTTTTATTTCCAGATCCATGGATGAAGAATAAGCAAAAAAAGAGAAGATTATTAAATTACCTATTTTTAGAAAAGATTTTAAAAAAAATGAAAGTTAAATCATCATTTATATTTGCAACAGACGATCAGGATTATTTTAATTTTGTAACAAAAGAGATTTCTTTGTTAAGGAAAAAAATAGATACTTTCGAATACAGTCTAAGTAACAAACATCCTATCGCTGATACAAAATACTCTAATAAAGCCACTAAATTAAAAAAAAATATTTATCTTTTAAATCTTGATAAGTAAAAAAATGTAGCATAGATTGAGTGAAATTATTGAATGTACAAAATGGGCTTAGGCCCATTTTTTTTTACAGGAAACAAAACTAATGTTAAATAACAGAGTTGATACAGTAGAACTGATCAGGATAGTTGACGCGGTAGCCAACGAAAAATCAATTGATAAAGAGCTTGTTATTACTTCTATGGAAGAAGCTATAGAGAAAGCTGCACGAACTCGTTATGGCCAGGAAAATAATATTTATGTCTCTATTAATAGAGCTAATGGTCAAATTGAATTAGGTAGAAGATTAAAGGTTGTAGAAAATCCAGCTAATAGTCAAAACGAAATAAGCTTACAAGATGCTAAAAAAATTAAAAACGATATAGCTCTTGATCAAGAAATTTTAGAACCATTACCACCAATAGACTTTGGAAGAATTGCTGCGCAAGCTGCAAAACAGGTGATTACTCAAAAAGTCAGGGACGCAGAAAGAGATAAACAATATAATGAATTTAAAGACAAAATTAGTGAAGTTTTAAGTGGAATTGTTAAGAGAATAGAATTTGGAAATATTATCGTAGATTTACAAAAAGCTGAATCGATTATTAAAAGAGATGAATTAATTCCAAGAGAAAACATAAAAGTGGGCGATAGAATTAAAGCTTACTGTTATGATGTTAAAAGAGAGAGCAAAGGACCACAAATATTTTTATCAAGAGCTCATCCACAATTTATGGCAAAGCTATTTAAGCTTGAAGTGCCAGAAATTTATGAAGGAACAATTGAAATTAAGTCAGTAGCAAGAGATCCTGGAAGTAGAGCAAAAATTTGTGTCACTTCAAAAGATAAATCAATAGATCCCGTTGGAGCTTGTGTAGGTATGCGAGGAAGTAGAGTACAGGCAGTAGTAAATGAATTACAAGGAGAGAAAATTGACATTATTCATTGGTCAGAGGATCCAGCAACACTTGTGATTAATGCTTTAGCACCCGCAGAAGTTCAAAAAGTAGTTTTAGATGAAGCTTCAAAAAGAATAGAAGTTGTTATTGATGAAAATAATCTAAGTAAAGCAATTGGAAGAAGAGGACAAAACGTAAGACTTGCTTCTAAATTAATGAATTATGAAATTGATATTTTAACCGATCAAGAAGAAACTGAAAAAAGACAATCTGAATTTAAAATTAAAACAAAAAGATTTATCGAAAGTTTAGAAATTGATGAAATGATGGCTCAATTATTAGTGTTAGAGGGATTTTCTACCATCAAAGAAATAGATGGTGCTCCTTTAGAAGAGATAACTAAAATTGACGGTTTTGATGCAGAAACAGCTAATGAACTCAAAGAAAGAGCAAAAGAATATTTGGAAACGGAGTCTAAAGAAATATCTAACAGAGTTAAAGAACTGGGCATTCAAGAAGATCTTATGAATCATCCAGGATTATCGCTTGGAATGTTACTTACTTTAGGTGAGAAAAATATAAAAACACTAGCCGATTTTGCGGACTTATCTGCGGACGAAATTTTAGGTGGCTATGATGAGGTTAAAGGAAAAAGAGTAGAATTTGAGGGAATCCTGCAAAATTTTGACATTGTAAGAGCTGAGGCTGAGCGGCTAATAATGAGCGCTAGAGAAAAAGTTTTTAATAAATAATAAACTCGCTTTTAGAAAAAACATGGACGTAAAAGACAAAAAGAAAAAACTTACATTAAAAAACTTTAGTGGTGGACCAGCAGCTGTTTCTAGCTATGCAAAAGGCACTGGCAATAAATCTGTTTTAGTTGAGAAGAAAAAAAATAGATCGATTGATGCAACTTACTCTGTAGACAAAGCAAAAGCCTCAATTGCTCCACAAGAAACTATAAAACCAAAGACTTTAACAAAAGAAGATACTGCAAAAGCACAAAAGTCAGCACAAGAGTGGGCAAGAAAAAAAATTCAAGAAGAACTTGAGATCGATAATAGTAAAAAATTAATTAAAAAAACACACGGTAAAAAAAGAGAATATAAACTTACTTTATCAAAAGCACTCACAGATGCTGATGAAGATGAAAAGCAAAGAAGTTTAGCCTCATTTAAAAGAGCAAGAGAAAAAGAAAAAAAATTAGTTCAAGAAGGCGATGAAACAACAGAGGTTAAGAAAGTTTCAAGGGAAATATCAGTTCCTAATCTAATCACTATTCAAGAGCTTGCAAATAGAATGGCAGAAAAAGCAAGTTCTATTATTAAATTCTTATTTGAAAAAAATGTAAAAGTTACAATCAATCATACGATTGATAAAGATACTGCAGAGTACATCGTAGGCTCCTTCGGACATAAGGTTGCTAAAGATAATCAAATAGATGATGAATTATCAAAATTAAAGAAAACTAAAGAAAATGAAGATACTTACTCTAGACCTCCGGTGGTAACAGTTATGGGTCATGTCGATCACGGCAAAACTTCATTACTAGATTCATTGCGAGAAACAAATGTGGTTGCAACAGAGCACGGAGGAATTACTCAACATATTGGTGCCTATCAAGTTTTTACGGATAATAATAAGTGGATGACATTTATTGACACTCCAGGTCATGCAGCCTTTACTGAAATGAGAGCAAGAGGATCTAAAATTACAGATATTGTTGTTTTAGTTGTTGCCGCAAACGATGGAATCAAACCGCAAACTATTGAAGCCATCCAACATGCAAAGGCTGCAAAAGTTCCAATTATTGTTGCAATCAATAAATGCGATATTCATGGTGTTGATAAACAAAAAGTTAGAAATCAATTATTAGAACACGAGCTTGTTGTAGAAGAACTAGGTGGAGATATTCAGTGTGTTGAAATATCTGCTCTAAAGAAAACAAATTTAGATAAATTAAAAGAGGCAATTATTTTACAAGCAGAAATTTTAAATCACAAAACGAACCCAAATGTACCAGCACAAGGAATAGTAGTTGAGTCAAAATTAGACAAAGGTAAAGGACCGGTATCTACAATTTTAATCACTAGAGGAACTTTAAAAAGAGGAGACTTTTTTGTAAGTGGTTTGCAGTGGGGAAAAATTAGAGCCATGAATAATTTTAGAGGAGAATTAGTTAATGAAGCAACTCCTTCGATGCCTGTAGAGATTATTGGTTTAACGGGTGTATCTGAAGCAGGTGATGATTTTTTAGTTTTAGATAGCGAGTCAAAAGCAAAAGAAATAAACGAACATAGAATTGAACAAGGAAAATCTAAAAAAACCAGCATTCTTGTTAAGAAAAATGATGTTTTTGGTGACATTAATAAACAAAAAGAATTATCAATAATTATTAAAAGCGACGTCCACGGATCTGCAGAAGCATTATCAAATGCAATATTAAAAATTCAACACGATGAAGTTAAGCCGGTTATTGTTTTATCCTCCGTCGGAGCCATTACTGAAACCGATGTTTCGTTAGCAAAAGCTTCTAATGCGGTTTTAATAGGTTTTAATATTAAACCTAACAAAGAAGCAAAAGATCTTGCAATAAAATTAGGGGTTAATATTTTATATTTTAATATTATTTATGAAGCAATTGAGCACATTACTAAAGCTCTCTCAGGTCTTTTAGCACCGGAAATTAATGAACAGGTATTAGGACAGTGTGAAATCTTACAGGTATTTAAATCATCCAAGGCCGGAAAAGTTGCGGGTATTAAAGTAACTGAGGGAACTATCGTTAACAATTCTGATGTTAGAATTGTCAGAGATGGAAGTGTTGTTTACACTGGAAAAATTGCATCACTTTATAGAGAGAAAAACGAAGTAAAAGATATTAAAGCAGGAATTGAAGGCGGAGTTGCATTTAAAGATTTCTTAGATTTTAAAGAAAAAGATATCATTGAAGTATTCTCGGTCGTTGAGAGCGCAAGAACAATTAATTAATAATGAATAATTATTTAAGTGATCAGCCTTTCACGCAGAGGCAATTACGAGTAGGCGAACTTTTAAAACAGTTGCTTGGAAATCTATTTTTAAAAGAAGAAGTGGCTCTTCCAAGTATTAACACTAGAGTAATTACTGTTTCAGAAGTTAGAATGAGCCCAGATTTGAAACATGCAAAAGTATTTGTGATGCCCCTTGGAGGAAAAAATTCGGAATTTGTTTTACAATCCTTAATTCATCACAGCGGCTTAATTAAAAAAGAAATGTCACGTAGTTGGAAAAATAAATTTCTTCCAAACCTTCATTTTGTATTAGACGAGTCTTTTGACTATGCAGAAAAAATTGAAAAATTAATTATTAAGACACACGAAAATGATTAATGGTTGGATAAATTTAAACAAACCTAAAGGTTTTAGCTCGGCATACTGTTTAAACGTCATAAAAAGTAAGTTTAAAAAAATTAAAATAGGACATGCTGGAACTTTAGATCCATTAGCAGAAGGTGTTTTGCCGATCGCACTAGGCGAAGCAACTAAAACTGTTTCATTAATTCACTTACAATTTAAAAGTTATTTATTTGAAATACAGTGGGGAACAGAGACGGACACCTTAGATTTAGAGGGAAAAGTTATAAATCAAAACGAAATCTATCCAGAAAAAAACAAAGTTGAAAATATTTTAAAAAAATTTATTGGTTGGCAAATGCAAATGCCGCCAAAATTTTCTGCAGTAAAAATTAATGGAAAAAGATCTTATGAACTTGCGAGAAATAATTTAGAATTTGAAATGGAAGAAAGAAAAGTTTTAATAAAAAATATTAGATTATTAAAACATAAAAATAACAAAAGTATTTTTTATATTAAGTGTGGAACTGGAACTTATATTAGAAGTCTCGCAAGAGACATTGCGCAATCTTTAGGTGGATTTTCCCACGTTACTCAATTAATTAGAACACGATATGGAAGTTTTAGAATTAAAAACTCAAATAGCCTTGAAAAATTAATAGAAAAAGAAACTACTGATCATTTTTTGAAATATGTGCTTGATATTCAGAGTGCTTTAATACATATACCTAGCATTAAATTAAAAGATGAAAGAATTAATTTAATAAAGAATGGAATGAAAGTTAGTTTGGTTAATGAATTTGGAAAGGTTAGTTTAGATAATATTTACACAGAGGCTTTAGATAAGCCACTTGCTCTTGGATACCTCAAGTCAGGTTTCTTTTATCCAAAAAGAGTATTTAATTAAAAAATGACAAAAAAAATTTTAAATAAAGAAAACGTTTATAAAGATTTAAAACAGCACGCCAAAGATGTTGGCTCTTCGGAAGTTCAAATTGCTATTTTAACAGAGCGAATTAGATATTTAACTGAACATTTTACAAAAAATAAAAAAGATAAACATTCCTACACAGGACTAACGACATTGGTGAATAGAAGAAAAAAACTATTAGATTATCTCAGCAAAACAAACTCAACCAATTATAAAAAGATCTTAGAAAAGCTGAATATCAGAAAATAAATTTTAATGTTTAAAATAGTAAGAAAAGAGATTGTTTGGGGAGGTAAAAAATTATCTATTGAAACAGGCAAAATTGCTCGTCAAGCAGATGGTGCGGTTATATTAACTTCAGGAGATACGGTTATTTTAGCAACTGTTGTTGGAGCAAAAAAAGCAAAACCCGACATAGATTTTTTTCCACTTACAGTCAATTATCAAGAAAAATATTACGCTTCAGGAAAAATTCCAGGTGGATATTTCAAAAGAGAAGCAAGACCCACAGAAAGCGAAACTTTAATATCCCGATTAATTGACAGACCCATTAGGCCTTTATTTCCAGAAGGTTTTAGAAATGAAGTTCAAGTTCTTCCAACCGTATTATCGTATGAAAAAGATAATGATCCAGAAATATTATCTTTAATTGCAGCTTCAGCAGCATTATCTATTTCAGGTATTCCATTTATGGGACCTGTTGCAGCTTCTAAAGTTGGCTACATCAATGGTAGTTTTGTTTTAAACCCAACTAAAGAACAATTAAAAGACTCTCAATTGGAACTTATCGTTGCAGGAACCAAAGATGCAGTTTTGATGGTAGAATCTGAGGCTTCAGGATTAACTGAAAAAATAATGTTAGATGCAGTTAAATTCGGCCATGAACAATTTGGTCCAGTGATCAAAATGATTAATGAATTTTCTGCTGAGTGTTCAAAAGAAAAATGGATTGTAGAAGAGAAAGATTTAAAAGAAGTAAAAAATAATCTACTAAAAAACGTTAAAAATGATTTAGTTACTGCGTTTTCAGAGGCCGATAAAAAGAAAAGGGGTGAACTAATTAATCTAGCAAAAGAAAAATCATTGGCGTTATATAAAGATTCAGAACAATTTACTGAGATGGATGTTGAGTCTCAGTTTAAAAATATTGAAAAAGAAATTGTTAGAACAAAAATTCTTAAAGAAAAGAAAAGGATTGATGGAAGAGGACTTGCAGATATTAGACCAATTAAGTGCGAAGTAGGTATTTTACCAAGAGCTCATGGTTCTGCTTTATTTACAAGAGGAGAAACTCAAGCAATTGTCGTTACAACACTTGGAACTTCAGAGGATGAACAAAGAATTGAAAGTTTAGATGGATTACAAAGATCTAGATTTATGTTGCACTATAATTTTCCTCCATTTTCAGTTGGGGAAGTTGGCAGAATTGGAACAGGAAGACGTGAAATCGGTCATGGTAAATTAGCTTGGCGAGCAGTTAATTCTATTTTACCAAAAAAAGAGGAATTTCCTTATACTTTTAGATTAGTTTCAGAAATTACTGAGTCAAATGGTTCATCATCAATGGCAACTGTTTGCGGATCATCCCTTGCTTTAATGGACGCTGGAGTTCCAATTAAAAAGCCAGTCGCAGGAATTGCAATGGGATTAATTAAAGAAGGATCTGATTATTCTGTACTATCCGACATTTTAGGAGATGAAGATCATTTAGGAGATATGGATTTTAAAGTTGCAGGAACTGAAGATGGAATTACCTCATTACAAATGGATATCAAGATTACAGGAATTACATTTGAGATTATGGAGAAAGCATTATCTCAAGCAAAAGACGGAAGAATTCATATTTTGGGAGAAATGAATAAAGCCCTTAAAGTTTCAAGAAAAGATTTATCGAAGCACACCCCAAAAATGGAAAAAGTTACTGTCGATAAAAAAGATATTGCCGCCATTATCGGTAAAGGCGGAGTGACAATAAGAGAGATCGTTGAATTATCAGGTGCTAAAGTTGATATTAGTGATGATGGTATTGTAACTATTTCTGCACCCGATGAAGTTTCAAGAAACAAAGCTTTAGAAATGGTAAAAAGTATTATTGCAAAAGCGGAAGTTGGAAAAATTTACACAGGAAAAGTTGTTAAAATTATGGAATTTGGAGCTTTTGTAAACTTCTTAGGCAAACAAGACGGTCTGGTTCACATTTCAGAACTTGCAGCGAAAAGAGTAGAGAAAGTAAGTGACGTTGTAAAAGAGGGTGATGAAGTTAAAGTTAAAGTTTTAGGATTTGATAAGGGAAAAGTTAAACTTTCAATTAAACAAGCTTTAGATAGTTAAGCCTACATATTTTTAGGATTAGGCATTCCAACAATATTATATCCCGCATCTACATAGTGAATTTCCCCTGTGACACCTGCCGCAAGATCACTTAATAAATAAACTGCAGCGCCACCTACATCATTAATATCTACATTTCTCTTTAGTGGAGAGTGGTTTTCATTCCATTTATATAAAAATTTAGCATCACCAATTGCTGAGGCTGCTAATGTTTTAATTGGACCCGCGCTAATGGCGTTTACTCTAATTCCATTTGAACCTAGATCAACGGATAAATATTTAACACTTGTTTCAAGGGCTGCTTTGCAAACTCCCATGACGTTATAATTTGGAATAACTTTGTCAGCACAATAAGTTAAAGTGATAAAGCTTGAACCTGGCTTCATTATTTTACAAGCTTCTTTACAAACTTCTGTAAAAGAAAAACAAGAAATCAACATGCTGTTTGAAAAATTTTCTCTAGATGTATTTAAATATTGTCCTGATAATTCTGATTTATCTGAAAAAGCAATTGCGTGGACCACAAAATCTAAATTACCCCATTTATCTTTGATATCTGAAAATGTTTTAGCAATCTCTTCTTTCTTTTCTACATTACAATCTAATGTAAATTTTGAACCTAAAGATTCTGCAAGAGGAATAACTCTTTTTTTTAAAGCATCACCTACATAGGTGAATGCAAGTTCAGCGCCGTGTTCACTTAATTTTTTTGCAATGCCCCAAGCAATTGAGCGCTCATTTGCAACACCCATGATCAAGCCTTTTTTACTTTGCATTAATTTCATTTTAGATACTTTCAAATACTAAAGTTGCATTAGTTCCACCAAATCCAAAACTATTTGACATGACACAATTCAAATCTACGTTTTTTTTAACTTCAGTTACAATTGGTAACCCTTTTATTTTTTCATCTAGGTTAGTAATATTTGCTGAGGCTGCTATAAATTTATTTTTCATCATGAGTAGACAATAAATCGCCTCTTGAACAGAAGTTGCACCAAGCGAGTGCCCCGTAAGTGATTTTGTTGAGCTAAAAGCTGGAATTTTATCTTTAAATACCTCTTTCATAGCCTCAATTTCCTTTGTATCGCCAATCGGCGTAGATGTTCCATGAGTATTAATATAATCCACCTTTGAATTTCTTAAATTTTTCATGGACATTTTCATGCATCTTACAGCCCCCTCTCCAGATGGAGCTACCATATCGTAACCATCGGATGTTGCACCGTAACCTGTTATTTCAGCCAAAATTTTAGCACCTCTTGCTTTTGCGTGTTCATATTCCTCTAATACAATCACGCCACCACCGCCTGCTATTACAAAACCATCTCTACTCGAGTCATATGGTCTAGAGGCAGTTTGTGGGGTCTCGTTATACTTTGAGGATAGTGCTGTCATAGCATCAAACATTGCAGAAAGACTCCATTCTATTTCTTCCCCACCACCTGCAAAAATAATATCTTGTTTTCCAAATTGAATAAGTTCCATGGCATTACCAATACAATGTGCACTTGTTGCACAAGCTGAACTAATTGAATAATTAACTCCTTTAATTTTAAATGGCGTTGCCAAAGTTGCTGAACATGTACTTGCCATCGTTCTTGGCACAATAAATGGGCCCATTTTTTTAGGACCTACTTCTCTAGTTGAGTCAATTGCAAACATTACATTTTTAATTGAAGGACCACCCGATCCAATAATAATGCCAGTTTTTTCGTTACTGATTTCTTTTTCAGTAAGGCCAGATTCTTCAATTGCTTCTTTCATTGAAAGATAAGCATAGGCAGAGCCATCACCCATAAATCTTAAAACTTTTCTATCAATTAATTCTTCATAATTAATTTTGGGAATGCCACATACCTGACTTTTAAAATTATATTTTTTATATTCTTCAGAATAAGAGATGCCTGATCTAGTATTTAATAATGAATCTAATACTTCCTTTTTATTATTCCCTATACAGGATACAATTCCAGAACCCGTTACTACAACTCTTCGCATCAATTCTCCTTAACTTTTAAATAAACCAACTTTAAGATTTTTAGCGTTGTATATTTCTTTATTATCCGCAAAGACTAAACCATCGGCCAAACCAACACAAGTTTCGCCTTTTCTTAATAATCTTTTGATATTAATTACATATTTTACAAGTTTTACTGTTTTTATAACTTCACCAGTAAATTTTACTTCATTTACTCCAAGCGCTCGACCATGACCGGGATTACCTAGCCAACCGAGGTAAAATCCTAATAATTGCCACATTGCATCCAGTCCCAAACATCCAGGCATCACTGGGTCTCCTTTAAAATGACAGTCGAAAAACCACAAATTATCTTTGATATCTAATTCTGCCAATATTTCACCTTTATTAAATAAACCGCCCTCTGCAGTGATAGATGTAATCCTATCAAACATTAACATAGGTGGCGCAGGTAATTTAGCATTACCGGGTCCAAACAATTTTCCCTCAGAGCAATCAATTAAATCTTGGTAGATATATTTATTTTTTTGTTCCATGAAATTACTAGAGAATATTAATTAATGATTATGAGATATTAATTTACAGTTTAATAAGGGATTTGACAAATTTAATTGATTATTTCTTTATTTTCTAACCCCCAAACATGATCAGTTTGTATCCATCCTTTATATTTTTGAATTTCAATAAAACACCAATTCGGAATACATTTTTTAATAATAGCTGCTTCTAAATTTCCAATTTTAATAATTGGCTTTGAATAGATTGTTGAATTTTTAAAAAGAACAATTCCATCCTTCGTTGTTAATAAAGTTCTTTTTCTAGATAGCTGACTTAAATGAACCCAGCCGATGTCGCCCTGATAATCTTTAACTTTTCTCCAAACCTCAAACTCATCGATGACTTCAACGGGCATATTTTTTTTTTCATATACGAATGAAATAGGATGGGCTGAAGAAGGGCCAATTCTAAGATTTGCGACTGTAGTTCTAATACTTAGATATTTTTTTGTAATAATTTTTTGTGCTAACAAATCTGTACTCGTAAAAATAATAAAAGACAAAATTATAATTATTGCTTTAAACTTCATTTAATCTTTTTAATACAATTTATATTTTTATTTAATTTAATTTTTTTAATTAAAAGATTTTCGGCACTAATAATTAGGATATTTCCACATAAAGAGTTTTCAAAATTTAATATTTCACGGATTGTCTCATTGGCCATAATTGTTCCAACCATTCCCGCAAGTGTGGATAGAACACCCTCGCTTTGACAATCGAACATTTCAACATCTGGAACTTCTGGCATAAAGCATCTAAGACAAGGGGAATTTTTCTTTTTAAAATTAAAAACAAAAATATGACCATCAAATTTGCTGATGGCACCACAAATTAAAATTTTTTTATTTTTATAACAATAATCGCTAATTAATAATTTTGTTTTAAAACTATCAGTTCCATCAATGACTACATCAAATTTTTTTGCAATTTTATTTATATTATTCTTATCAATTTTAGTTTTAAATTTTTTTATTTTTATTTTAGAATTAATTTTTTTTAGCCTTTTTTCAGCGATTTCAACTTTAAATTTATTAACTTCTTCTTCATTAAATAAAATTTTTCGATGTAAATTTGAAAT
>CANMFY010000014.1 GCA_947497305.1 Candidatus Pelagibacterales bacterium
TAAAAACCATTATCTAAAATCTTAATACCTTGCAGCAAATCTCCACCTGTAACTCCTGTTGCGCAAAATAAAACATCATCTTTTACGATATCGTTAATATAATATTTCTTTTTTAAATCTTTAATTCCCATTTTTTTAGCTTTATCAATTTCGTGATCATTACTTAAAACTAATCTTGCCTGAAATTGACCTCCTAAACATTTAATCGCCGCCGCAGCAAGAACGCCCTCAGGGGCGCCGCCTATGCCTAAATATATATCTACATTAAAATCTTCTATGCCTGCATAAATAGCACCCGCCACATCACCATCTGAAATAAATTTTATTTTAGTCCCGAGTGTTTTTGCATCTTTAACGATGTGATCATGCCTTTCTCTTTCTAAAAGACATATGGTTAATTTATCTGGGGTTGTTTTTTTAAAATCAGCTAAATTTTTAAGATTTTTTACTATTCCAAAATCAAGATCAATAACACCTTCTTTAATATTTTTTCCAACTGCAATTTTCTCCATATACGTATCTGGAGCATGTAATAAATTATCTTTTTTTGATACTGCAAGTACTGACATTGCATTTGGTAAATTTTTTGCAGTTAAATTTGTTCCCTCCAACGGATCCACAGCTATATCTAATTCCTCTCCAATTCCTGTTCCAACCATTTCATTAATATAGAGCATGGGTGCTTCATCCATCTCCCCTTCTCCTATGACAATTTTTCCTTTCATTGGAATATTGTTGAGAAATAATCTCATCTTATCTACTGCTGCTTGATCAGCTGCAATTTTATCGCCTTTACCTTTTAATAACGATGATGCGTAAGCTGCTTCACTAGTGGTTTTTACAAATAAATCTACAAAACCATTGTTGACGATCATAACTTTTTTTCATTTCTAATTCTGATCATTGTAATTTTTTTTGCAACAAATTTTTCTTTTGAAATTTTATTTAAAGTTAATCTCATATCCTTCTCTTTAGCATTATGTGTAATAATAACTAAATTAGCATATTTAGGATTGCCTAAAGGTTGTTGTAATACACTTTGAATTGAAATCTTATGTTTAGACAAAATAGAAGTAATTTTTGATAAAACACCGGGCTTATCTTTAACAACGAGTCTTAAATAAAATTTGCAAATATGATTATCAAAGTCGAACATTTTAAATTCTTTTGCATCAGAGTAATTAAAACCAAAAGGTAAAGATACATTGCCTTTTAGAACGGAATTTAAATCTGAAATAATCGATGAAGTTGTTGGACCTTTTCCAGCTCCAAGTCCTTGATAAACGATTTTGCCTATTGGATTTCCTTCAACCATGATTGCATTATTTGCACCATTAATTTTAGCAAGATCAGAATCTCTTGAAATTAAACAAGGATGAACTCTTTGTTTAATTTTATTATCTATAATTTCTGAAATTCCAAGTAGCTTAATCTTGTATTTAAACTGATGAGCGTACTCAACATCTTCAAGATCAATTTGTTCTATTCCTTCAGTTAAAAAGGGCTTATTAATTATTTTATTTTTAAAACATAGTGCACTTAATATCGCTATTTTTGATTTAGCATCGTCGCCATTTAGATCGAGTTTTGGGTTAGTTTCTGCATACCCAAGTTTTTGTGCATTTAATAAAATTTCTTTGAAATTTTTTTTAGTTCTTTCAATTTCTGTTAAAATAAAATTTGTCGTTCCATTTAATATTCCATAAATATGAAATAATTTATTTCCAACTAAACTTTCTTTTATTGATTTAATAATTGGTATTCCACCCCCAACAGATGCTTCAAACAATAAATTAACAGCATTTTTTTCAGCAATTTTTGCAAGTTCATTACCATGCTTAAATATTAAAGCTTTGTTTGCTGTAATTACGTGCTTACTATTTTTTAAAGCAGCAAACGCTAACTTTTTTGCAACTCCATCTGAACCGCCTATTAACTCAATAATTATATCAACATCATCTTTTTTAACTAAGGATAAAGGATTCTTAACCCACATTTTCTTTGGAATACTAAATCCTCTTTTTTTATTAATCGTTTTGGCTGAAATATATTTTATTTGGTAAGTGGAGTTTGTATTAATTTCAATAATTCGCTTATTTTTTACTAAATGTCGGTAAACTTCAGAACCAACATTTCCAAGACCTACAATTGCAATATTATAATTATCTTTAAAAATCATTATTCTAATCCTAAATTTTCTTTCAAACCTAACCTTATATTCATATTTTGAACTGCCTGCCCTGCAGCTCCTTTAACTAGATTATCAATTGAGCTTACAATAATTAATTGATTTTTATATCTTCCTGGATAAATATTTATATTACAATCGTTAGTATTATTAACATTATTTGTATTTATAAACTTTCCATACGGTAAAATTTTTACAAAATTACTATTTTTATAAAACTTACTCAAATATTGGTGAACTTTTTTCACATTAATTTTTTTATTAAGATCAGCGTATATGGTAGTTAGTATTCCTCTAAAAGTTGGAATTAAATGAGGTGTAAATTCAATTTTTAAATTACCAGTTACTTTTCCAAACAATTTTAAACCCTGATCAATTTCAGGCATATGTCTATGATTACCTACTCCATAAACAGCAATATTTTTATTAATTTCAGGATAAAGTTTTTTATCTGCAGTTTTTTTTCCAGCTCCAGAATAACCTGACTTGGAGTCTATAATTATTTTTGAAGTTTTAATTATTTTATTTAATAATAAAGGAATAAGCGCTAACTGAGCTGATGTAGGATAACACCCTGGACAAGAGATTATATTACTTTTTTCAATGTCTTTTTTTGCAAATTCAGAAAGTCCATAAACAGAATGTTTTTGATTGAAAGGCGCATAATGTTTTAGCCCGTACCATTTTTCATAAACTTTAGTATCTGAAAATCTAAAATCTGCAGATAAATCTATTAAAATATGATGTGGAGAAATTTTATTTGATAATAATTGAGCTTCTCCGTGTGGCAATGCTGAAAAAATTATATCAACATCATTAAGATCAGCTTTATTAATATCAGATATTAAAGGTAACTTTTTTTTAATTTTATTTTTTAAAAAAGAATTAATAGATTTACCAATGGAGCCTCTTGAGCATAAATATTTAAGATTAATAAATTTATGATTACTTAAAAGTTTAATTAGCTCTAAGCCAACAAAACCTGAAGCACCATTAATTAAAACGTTATATTTGTCAGACATGCACTGTATTTATAAGAAGTTGTAAATGACTTAAAGACTAAAATTAGTCTAAGTAGATTATCGTTTAGAAAACTGAAATCTTCTTCTAGCTTTTTTCTGACCGTATTTTTTTCTTTCAACTTTTCTTGAATCTCTTGTTAATAACTTTTCTTTTTTTAATGTTTTTCTTAATGTTCCATCTAATACAAATAATGCTTTAGATATCCCTAAAGATACTGCGCCAGCTTGACCGGTTAAACCGCCACCTTTAACGGTGCACATAACATCATAACCATTATTTTTATTTATTACATTAAATGGCTTCTCGATACTAAGTTGCAAAACTGGACGTTTAAAATATTCATTATATTTCTTTCCATTTACTACAATACTTCCAGAGCCAACTTTTAACCAAACTCTAGCTATTGAACTTTTTCTTTTTCCAGTTGCGTAAAATCTATTGTCTGAAACAGCTAAACTTTGAACCATATATTTAATTTAAAGAATTTTTTCTATTGATAGATTTAAAATCAAAATCTAAAGCTTTTTGAGTTTCATGAGGATGTTTATCATCATTATAAACTTTTAAATTTCCAAGTTGTTTTCTACCAAGTGGACCTCTTGGTAACATTCTCTTAACTGCTAATTTGATAATTCTAGAAGGATCTTTTTCAAGAATTTTATTTGGAGTAGTTTCCTTAATTCCTCCTGGATAACCAGTATGTTTGTAATAGATTTTTTTAGAAAACTTTTTTCCAGTAAACTTTATTTTTCTAGCGTTAGTTACGATGACAAAATCACCATCATCCATGTTTGGAGTAAAGCTAGTTTTTTTCGTTCCTCTTAAAATCTTAGTAATTTCAGAAGCTAATCTGCCAACAATTAAATTTGTTGCATCAATCTTAAACCAATTTTTTTTAACTTCTTTCTTTTTTATAAATTCAGTCATAATGGAACGGAATAAATATATTTTGCCTATTATTATGTCAAATGGATTAAGGTAAATTTATAATTTTTGAGAGATTGATACTTGGTAAAACAGATAAATTATCGAAAAAACTAAAAAAATTGAACCTAATTGATGAAGGCTAGCTAAATAAATTTTATAGCCGCTTACTAGAACAAGAATACCAAGCACTATTTGAAAAATTATCGCAAACGATACTATGAATAAATATTTTGAATTAACAATTTTATTTTTAAGTAAAAAATAAAAAATAAAAATAAATATAAATATTACAAAATAAGCAATAATCCTGTGCAAAAATTGAACATGCGAAGCGCTAGAATAAGATTTTGAATTTAAAAATTCTTTGACAAAAACATCTTCTGGCACAAAATTTTCATTCATTAAAGGCCAGGTTTGATATAATTTTGCAGCATCGAGTCCTGAAACAAAAGCTCCAATTACAATCTGAAAAAAAATAATTATTAAAAAAGATAGAACTAAATAAGAATTAAAATTTAAATTAATCTTACTGACATTTCTGAATAAAATTGAATAAAATATCAGTGATAATATGATTTGAGCTCCTAACAAATGTGCTGATAATCTAAAATGGCTTACATCCGTATTTGAAATTAATCCACTTTTGACCATGTACCAACCTAAAAATCCCTGAAAAAAAAATAAAAGAGAAATTATTGTATAGAATATAGCTTGTTTAAAATTAAAGAATTTTTTTATAAGAAAATACAAGAATGGCAAAATAAATACTAAGGAAGCTAATCTTGCTAGTAATCGATGAATATATTCCCACCAAAAAATATATTTAAACTCAGCCATAGACATGCCAAAGTTGATCTCTTTGTATTGCGGAATTTGTTTGTAAAGAGCAAAATAATTTTCCCATTGTTGGTTATTAAGGGGTGGCAAAATTCCACTAAATAATTCCCAGCTAGTAATAGACAGACCCGATTCTGTTAAACGAGTTAGACCCCCGATAAAAATTAATGAAAAAACTAGAAATAAAGATAAATACAACCAAATTGTAATATAAGTATTTTTTCTATTTAGATTAATTGTATTTGCCATTATAAATTCATAATTAATTTATCTATATTTTAAAAACGATTTAATGTCGCAAAGAAACATTCAAAAAATACGTTCCAGTATTGATATAATAGATAAAAAAATAATTAGACTTCTTGGTCTGAGAAAAAAACAAGTTTTAAAAATTGCTAAATATAAAAATAAAAAAACTATTGTTGATAAAAAAAGAATTAATCAAATAATGAAAACAATTAAAACTGAGTCAAAAAAAAATAAAATTGATTATGTTTTAGTTAAGAATTTTTGGAATAAATTAATTCAATATTCAATAAAATTAGAAAAAAAAATAGTTAAATAAGGATTATTTGCTATGAGGGGGAAGTTTCTTTTCCACAAACCATTCATGTTTGCGTGTTGATGGATTGTATTTTCTTACTCTCAATTTAATCTTAACCTTTTCACCCGCAGTCGGTTTTTTGACATAATAATTAAAAGCACTGTCTGGTTTTAATTCAGGAACTAGTCTTACTTTAACGGATGTTTTTTTTGCCATTTTAAGAGAGGTTTTTTATTTCAGTTATAATTTGTTTAATTCTAATTAGCTTTTCTTTTTTATCTAATAAATCGTTAGTGCTTATATCTTTTCTTGTAAAATCGTCAACTTCAATATCATTGAAATTATTTTCAATTATTTTTTTCGCTCCTTTAATTGTCAGACCTTTATCTTTCAAAAGATACTGAATTTTTTTTAAAAGTTTAACATTTTCGGGCGTATAATATCTTCTTCCTTTTGCTCTTAATTTTGGTTTGAGTTGAGGAAACTCTTTTTCCCAAAATCTTAAAATATAAGTCTTTGCTTTTCCCGTTTCTAAATCGATAAGATTTAAATCTTTAGCTACCTCGCCTATTGTTTTTAGAGCCTCAGCTGTCTTGACCGACATCTAAATTTTTATTGATTTTATTTTTTAAAATTTTAGAAGGTTTAAAAGTGACAACAGTTCTACTCGAAATAACCTTTTGCTCTTTTGTTTTAGGATTCCTTCCAATTCTTTCATTTTTGTGACGAATATTAAAAGAACCGAAATTTGCAATTTTAACTTTATTCTTTTTTTCTAATTGTAACGTAACAAACTCAAAAATGTCATCGATAAACCTCGAAGATTCAACTTTTGAAATTCCTAACTCTTTATAAACTATATCTGACAAATATTGTCTTGTGATTGTTTCTGTCACAATTAATTATTTATAAATTTTTTTGTATTTGTTCTTGTAAATTACCATTTAAAATATCATAGCACAATTTAATAGAGTGATAAAAACCAATATAATCTGTGCCTCCATGACTTTTTACAACCGGTGATGTTAATCCTAAAAATATTCCGCCATTATATTTTCTTGGATCTAAATCGTCTTTGATGCTGGTAAAAATTTTAAATGATAAAAGATAAATAAATTTAGAGTACCATGAGTTTCGAAACTTTTCTTTAACAAGTGCTGCAATATATTTTGCAGTTCCTTCGGCTGTTTTTAAAGCGATGTTGCCTGAAAAACCATCAGTAACTATAACGTCCACATTCCCATCTTTTATTTGATTTCCTTCTATAAAACCGCTGAATGAAAAACTATCCGTATTAATCTTTCTCAATTCTTGTAAACTTTTTCTTTGTAAATCGCCTCCCTTATTATCTTCGCTTCCTATATTTAATAATGCAACTGTTGGTTTTTCTTTTTTAAATACAGCTCTATGCAAAGCTGCTCCTAATTTTGAAAAATCTACTAAATTTTTTATACTACAATCAATATTTGCACCTAAATCTAAAACAACACTTAAGCCTTTATGGGATGGCCACAACGATGCCAATGCTGGTTTATCAATTCCATTTATTGTCTCTAGAATTAATCTAGACATAACTAATAGCGCGGCAGTATTTCCTGCAGATAACGCTATATCGGCATTCTTATTTTTTAAAGCAGTGAGTGCTAGCCACATGCTTGAATTTTTTCCATTTTTTACAGCTTCTAATGGCGATTCATCATCTTTTACTTTTTCATTTGTATGAATAATTGTGCTGGAAGGTCCTACTAAAGGATATTTTTCTAAGATAGGATTTATTAAGTCCCTATTACCAAAAATTAAAAATTTTAAATTCTGATTATTTTGTAAAAAAAGATCTAAACCTCTTATAACTTTTAAAGGAGACTCATCGCCACCCATTGCATCAACTGCAACTGTAAATTTCATCTAATTTGATTAATTATTAATTAAATTAAGCTTTAGGCTTAAAAATTTGTTTACCATTATACATTCCGGTCTTTTCATCTACATGATGCGGAAGTCTATATTCACCACTTTTTTTATCTTCTATAACATTAGCAAATGTAACGGCATGATGAGATCGTCTTAGATTTCTTCTTGCTTTCGATGTTTTGCGCTTAGGGACAGCCATTTGAATAATACAATAGTTAAAAAATTAGGACACTCAATATCATTTAACCCCAATAAATCAACCTAGTTAATAATCGTTGATTACATGGCAAAATTTTATATTTATATGATAGTGTTTTTTAGCAAATGAGAATTTATTTCTATAAATATATCTTAGTATTTTTTTTTATTTTTAGTTGCACCACGATTGATGAATTGCATGGTATTGATAATTTAAAAATAAAATCTGAATCATTACAAGTTGATAACACAAATACCAATGATGTTTTAAATCTTATTGGTCCACCCCAAAATATAGGAATAAATAATAATAATATTTGGTTTTATCATGAGGTTCATCAAACTAGAAATAAGTACGGTACAAAAATAATTACTGACAATAATACATTAAGGTTGGAGTTCAATGATTTAGGTATATTAAAAAAAGTTGATTTCTTAGATAAAAAAAGTTTAAGTAAAAATCCATTTGATGAAGCCTCAACCATCAGTCTAGGTAAGGACACAAGTTTTCTATCAAGTTTCTTAGCTAGTATGAGACAACGTGCTAAAAACTTTGGTAAGACTAACGACTAGCGCGCAATAATTGCTAACAATAATAAAGCTACGATATTTGTAATCTTAATCATTGGGTTAACAGCTGGACCGGCTGTGTCTTTATAAGGATCTCCAACTGTATCTCCTGTTACAGCAGCTTTATGAGCCTCTGAGCCTTTTCCGCCATAATGACCATCTTCAATATATTTTTTTGCATTATCCCATGCGCCACCACCAGCTGTCATTGATACTGCTAAGAAAAATCCAGTAACGATAACACCTAACAACATTGCACCTAAAGCAGATAATGCCGAAGATGTTCCTGCTATGTAATAAATTATAATATAAAGAACTATTGGAGATAAAACTGGCAATAAAGAAGGGATGATCATTTCTTTTATTGCAGCTTTCGTTAAAATATCTACAGCGTTTTTATAATCTGGTTTTTGTTTGTTCTTCATAATGCCAGGCCATTTTTTAAACTGGCGTCTTACTTCAACAACAACAGCTCCACCTGCTCTGCCGACTGCTTGCATTCCCATTGAAGCAAAAAGATAAGGAAGTAAACCTCCAATTAATAAACCAATAACAACATATGGATTTGATAAATCAAAATTTACCACAATTCCCTTTAATGCTGATCCTGAAGTTTTAGAAAAATGTTTAATATCTTCTGTGTAAGCAGCAAACAAAACTAAAGCTCCAAGACCTGCAGAACCAATTGCATATCCTTTTGTTATAGCTTTTGTAGTATTTCCAACTGCATCAAGAGCATCAGTTACTTTTCTAACGCTTGCAGGTAAATTGCTCATCTGTGCTATTCCACCAGCATTATCAGTAACTGGTCCATATGCATCTAAAGCAACAACCATTCCTGTTAATGCCAACATTGTAGTAACTGCAATTGCAATTCCATATAAGCCTGCAATTAAATAAGTTGATAAAATTCCAGCGACGATAATTAAGGCTGGTAATGCTGTAGCTTCCATAGAAACAGCTAAACCTTGAATTACGTTTGTGCCGTGTCCAGTTGTTGAAGATTTAGCGATGGATTTAACAGGTTTATAAGCTGTACTTGTGTAATATTCAGTAACCCAAATTAATAATCCCGTAATTATAAGACCAATTATTCCACAGTAATATAATTTAAGTCCCGTAAAGCTAAGTGTTCCAACTTTATATACTTTAGTTAATCCAACAACATATTCAGTTACTGGATATAGAACAATTAAAGATAAAATTGCAGAAACTATAAAGCCTTTATACAAAGCTCCCATAATACTTTTATTAGCGCCTAATCTTACAAAGTAAGTTCCAATAATAGATGTGATTAAGCAGCTACCCGCAATTGCTAACGGATAAATTAACATGTTTAAATTTCCAGAAAAAAATATGGATGCCAAAACCATTGTAGCAACAATTGTAACCGCATAAGTTTCAAATAAATCAGCCGCCATTCCAGCGCAATCTCCTACATTATCTCCAACGTTATCTGCAATAACCGCAGGGTTTCTTGGATCGTCCTCAGGAATTCCAGCTTCAACTTTTCCAACTAAGTCAGCTCCAACATCTGCACCTTTAGTAAAAATTCCTCCACCTAATCTTGCAAAAATTGAAATCAATGAAGCACCAAATCCTAATGCAACTAATGCATTAGAAATTTCTCTTTCTTCAATTTTAAATTTTAAAAGTATCCAATAATAAACAGCAATGGCAAGTAAAGCTAAACCAGCAACTAACATTCCAGTTAAGGCACCTGATTTAAAAGATATTCTTAATCCCTCAGCTAAGCTTTTTCTTGAAGCTTCAGCAGTTCTAACGTTTGCTTGCACAGAAATTAACATTCCGGCATATCCGGCTATACCTGATAAAAAAGCTCCGATGAAATAACCAATTCCAACCCAAATATTAAATAAAAAAATTACTATTACAAGAACCCCAACTCCAACAATTGATATAGTTTTGTATTGACGATTTAAAAATGCTCTAGCTCCTATTTGAATTGCCCCAGCAATTTCTTTCATTCTAGCATTGCCAGAACTTGCTGATAAAATTTGAACCCCTGTAATGTAGGCAAAAATGATTGATAAAATTCCGCAATAAATTACTAAATTTAAAACTAGACCTGGATTGAGCATAATTAAGATATTTAAATTGTTAGGTTAACAAGAACCAGGTAAATGCCAAATTACCTATATAAAATCAACTATTTTTATTGAAAAATATTAAAATTAAATGAAAAACTTCACTAAACTAGATACTTTTTGCAATTTTATCTAGGACCGCATTAATAATATTTTTTTGCTTATCGTTTAAAAACATTTTGGAAATTTTAAGATACTCGTCAATTACAACCTTAAAAGGTGTCTTCTTATATAAGAAAATTTCATAAATTGCAGATTTTAATATAATAGCAAATATTATTTCAAAATTTTTAAGATCAAATTTTTTATCTAGAAAGTTTATTAACTTTTCTTCTAACAAAGAATTATTTTCAATAACCCCGTTGCAAATCTTTTTAATAAATCTTTTATAAGGATTTTTAAAATCAAATAACAACTTTTCTTGATTTATATAATAACTATATAAAAGCTGTACTATGATTAATCTTGAATTATTTTTAACAGCAGTCATTAAAGTTTATAAACAGAATTATAAACACTTAATGCTGCGATTACGGCTTCACCGCCTTTATTCTTTAATTTAGGATCACATCTAACTTCAGCTTGTTTTGAATTATTACAATTTAAAACACCATTAGAAACTGGAATATTATATTTAATTGAAATTTCTAATAATTTATCGGATACGGATTGACTAATAATATCAAAATGAGGAGTTTCTCCCTTAATAATGCAACCAAGGGCTATGCAAAAAGCATATTTCTTATCCTTTAATAAAATATTCATTAATTGAGGAATTTCGTAAGCTCCAGAGACAGAAAAACAGTTAACATCGAATAAATTTTTATCTATTTCTTTTAAAGCACCAGATAAAAGTTTTTTTTCTAAGCTCTTATAAAAAGAAGAACTAACAATTAATATTTTTTTTCTCATTTAATAAACTCTTGTTTGACAATTTTTATACCAAAACCATCTAAACCTATAATATTTTTCTTTGATTTAGATATTAAAATCATTTTTCTTATATTTAAATTTCTCAAAATTTGAGCACCAATTCCATAATTTCTCAAACTACTTTCTTTTTTATTGCCAAGATTATTTTTAACTAACTCATCTCTAATTATTATCAAAATACAACTCTTGTATTTTTTATAATAATTAAGTGTTTTATTAATAGATAGATTTTCTTTATTTTTTGATAAAAAACTTGTGACAATATTTGAAGATATAACTCTAACCCTTGGTACAATTTTTTTATCTTGAATTTTGACTAAAGCAATATGTTCTTTTCCATCTAATTTATTCTCAAAAATTTTAACCTGATAAACATCATTCTTTGTAATCTGAACCTGTTCAACTCTTTTTAGCTTTATTAAACTTTCTTTTTTTAATCTGTAAGCAATTAAATCTTCAATTCTTGCAATGTTTAAATTAAATTTTTTAGCATAGTTAATTAGATTTTTTCCTTTTGCCATTGACCCATCGGTGTTCATTATTTCACAAATAACACCTCCTGGACCACATCCAGCAAGTTTTGCTATATCAACGGAGGCTTCTGTATGGCCAGCTCTTTCAAGGACACCTCCATCTTTAGATATCAGAGGAAAAATATGTCCAGGTGTTGATATATCTTTTGCTGTAACATTTTTTTTAATTGCAGTTTTAATTGTATGGGCCCTGTCCTTTGCAGATATTCCTGTTGTAACGCCTTTTCTCGCTTCTATAGAAATAGTAAATGCAGTTTGTAACCGCGAAGAGTTTCTACTGGGCATAAGAGATAAATTAAGTGCTTTAGCTTTATTTTTATCAATAGCTAAACAAATTAAGCCTCGGCCATGGGTTGCCATAAAATTAATTTTCTTATGATCAATCTTTGAAGCTGGAATAACAAGATCACCTTCGTTTTCTCTATTTTTATCATCTACTAAAATAAAAATTTTTCCTTTTTTGGCATCTTGAATAATTTTTTTTACAGATGAAAACATATTTATTTTTTTAATAAAGTTTTAGCTATTAAATCAATCTCAACATTAACGTAATTATTTTTTTGCAATTTTAACAAATTTGTATTTTGAAGTGTATGCGGGATAATGACGACTTTAAATTTATTAGAAAAAATTTTAGCGATAGTTAAAGATATCCCATTAATGGATATAGACCCTTTTTCAATCAAAAACTTTCTAAATTTTTTTGGTATATTGAAAAAAATCGTCCAACTTTTGCTATTACTAACATTAATATTTAAAACTTTTATTGTGGTGTCTACGTGCCCTTGAACAAAATGGCCCGCAATCTCATCTCCATATTTCATTGATTTTTCTAAATTTATTATGGCCCCGGGCTTTAAGTGCTTAAATGCAGACGTTACAACTGTATGTTTTGATAAATAAAAAAATAACTCATTTTTTTTTTTAATCTTTTGAATTTTTGTTAAAGTTAAACAAACACCTGAACAAGAAATAGAGGTGCCAATGTCCTTATTAGTAAAATTCAGGTTTGAAATAATAGATAAAAAATAACCATTATTTTTCTTTTTTAATTCTTTAATAACCCCAGTATTTTTTATTATTCCAGTAAACATACTATTATTTTTCAAATACGGTTAAAATATTATCCTTTAAATAAACTTGTTGAAATTTTTTTATATTTTTAAAATTTTTAATTAAAGTCATATAAATATTTTTAAATGAGTGAGACATATTTTTATTTACAGTTTCATTATTTTTGAAAAAATAAAAAATATCTATCAATTTATGATCAATAAATTTCTTAATAGTACTATAACCTCCTTCTATTAGTACATTCTTGTAACCCAATAGACCGATGGTAACTAGGATTTCTTTACAATCTACTTCATTTTTTTTATTAAAAGGTAAATAAATTAAGTAAATATTTTTCTTTTTAAGATAGTTAATTTTGTTTTTATTTTTATTTGCATAAAAAATATATGTCTTAATTTTTTTTGCAGATGAAATTAATTTAGAATTTTTTTTAATTTTAAGATTTGGATCAATTATAAAACGAGCTGGACTCAATTGTTCTAGTCCGCTTATACGACAATTTAATAGTGGATTATCTTTATTATGTGTATTAACCCCTACTAAAATAGCATTAATTTCTGACCGCAAAATATGAGTTAATTTTTTTGAATAAATATTTGTTATCTGCGCTCTGTCTTTTAT
>CANMFY010000015.1 GCA_947497305.1 Candidatus Pelagibacterales bacterium
TTGAGTTTTAAAACTTAAATGAATTGACTTTTTTATCCATTGATGAGTATTCCATTCATTATTTTTTTTTTCACAAACTCGAATAGTACCCGAGTCTAAATTTTCTAAAGTTTCATTAATTGCTAAAATAATTTTTTGATCAGAATTTTTATTTATTGAATTTCTGTCTTCCCAGGCTTGTAAAATAATATTTTCTACACTCATGCTTATTTAATTAACAAATTACATTGCTCAAGAAAATGATCTAATTGATTTATTTTAAAATGAACGTGGTCTTCATCATGACCTTCTTTTGCCCAATTATCGTCATTTATTACCCAGCCTGTTTTCATTCCAAGATCATGTGCGGGCTTAAGGTTTCTTGCTATATCCTCAAAAAAAATACTTTCTTCAGGTATGATATCATATTTTTTAATAAGTCTCTCATAGGGAAGCTTTTCTGGTTTTGGAATAAAATCGCAGTCGACAATATCAAATATTGAAAAAAGATTTTCATCAAGTTGTAAATTACTCACTACATTTTTTGCATGTTTTTTTGAACCATTGGTAAATATAATTTTTTTTCCAGGTAAATTTTTTATTTCTTTGTTAAGTTTTTCATTCTTTTTTAAAAAACTGTAATCGATATTATGCACAAATTCTAAAAATTGATGCGGATCAATGTTATGATTTTTCATTAGACCATTTAAAGTTGTTCCATGTTTTTTAAAATAATCATTTTTTATTTCAATAGCCTCTTCATTACTTACATTTAAATTTTTAGTTATATAACTTGCCATCAGTTTATCAATTTTTGAAAATAAATTTGTAGATGAAGGATAAAGCGTATTATCTAAATCAAAGATCCAAAATTTTATATTTTTTATTTCGTTCATCATTTTACTATAAGTGTTCCAGCTCCAAGATTGGAGAATAATTCAAAAAGAACTGCATGAGATTTTCTTCCATCAATAATAACAACACCATTTACCCCGGATTCAATTGCACTAATACATGTTTTTATTTTTGGGATCATTCCCCCAGTAATTGTTCCATCATTAATTAAATCTAGTGCTTGTTGAGTTGATAGTTGCGATATTAAATTTCCTTGCTTATCATTGACTCCTGGCACATCAGTCATTAGCAAAAGTCGTTCTGCTTTAATTTGATTAGCAATCGTTCCAGCAGCTGTATCTGCATTAATATTATAAACCTGTCCATTTGCATCCATGCCCATTGGAGCGATTACAGGAATGATTTTTTCCTTAAATAATTTATTTAAAATTTTAATATCAATTTTTTTAGGCTCTCCAACAAATCCTAATTGTTCATCGATAGATTTATCAATATGAATTACATTATTTTTTCTAACTGTTACAGATTCTGCTTTACCACCATAATGAATTATAGCATCTCTAAGATCAGGATTTATTTCATTTAATAATACATCCTCAACAACTTTTATAACATTTTTATCAGTGACCCTTAGTCCTGAAATAAATTTGCTTTCTAGATTTTGAGCATCTAACTTAGTTTTGATTTGTGGACCTCCACCATGAATAACTGTTACATCAATATCTAATTTTCTTAAAATAGCCGCATCTTGAGCAAATGCTTTTGATAAACTTTGGTCAGACATTACTTGCCCACCGTATTTTAGAACTATTTTTTTATTTTTATATTTATTTAGATAAACTGAAGCTTCTTCAAGTGATGGACCAAGTTCTGGCCAAAAAGACTTTATGTCCATCAAACAGTCTTCACAGTGGTTTTTCCCATTATGTAATATTGTTGTGCCATTGTTAAGATGTTGCTAGCAGTCCAATAAATAACAAGTCCTGATGGAAAACTTGCCAGCATAATTGTTATAATAAAAGGAAACCATGCAAATATCTTAGCTTGAATTGGATCTGGAGGCGCTGGATTTAATTTTTGTTGAAAGTACATGGTGACGCCCATTAAAATTGGCCAAATTCCAATCATTAAAAATGTAGGTGGTTCCCAAGGAATTAGACCAAATAAATTAAAAATAGTTGTTGGATCGGCGGCTGATAAGTCTTTAATCCATCCGAAAAAAGGCGCATGGCGCATCTCAAGAGTTACAAAAAGCATTTTGTATACTGCAAAAAATATTGGGATTTGCACCAAGATCGGCAAACATCCAGATAACGGATTAACTTTTTCTCTTTTATAAAGAGCCATCATCTCTTGTTGAGTCCTTTTTGCATCATCTTTATAAAGTTCTTTTAATCTAAGCATTTCTGGCTGGAGAACTTTCATTTTTGCCATGGATTTAAATGAGTAGTTTGAAAGTGGAAAGAAAACTATTCTTACAAGTGCCGTTAATATAATAATAGCCACTCCAAAGTTTCCAACAATTTTAAAAATATAATCTATTACGAAAAATAAGGGTTTGGTAATAAAGTAAAACCAACCCCAATCTATAGCTAAATCAAATCTGTCAATTTTTTCTTTTTCAGCATAGTCATCGATGGGATAGACTTCCTTTGCGCCAATAAAGATTTTAATATTACTCGTAGTGCTCTTTTGTGGACCTATTGTATTTGGCTCTGATATTATAAAATTTGCTTTATAATTACTAGTAAAGGAGTACTCACCTTTAAATGATTTTCCACTTTCAGGAATAATAGCAGACATCCAATATTTATCAGTAATACCAAACCAACCACTTTTGCCATTATAAGTTTTTTTTTCTTTTTCTACCGCTGAATAGGTTTCTTCTTTAAGATTTTTATCTACAACGCCAACTAGTCCCTCATGAAGAATATAAAAATTTTCTGTTGTGGGTTTAGCATTTTTAGTGATCTGTCCATAATGGAATAAATCAACAGCTTTATTTTTATCGTTTCTTACTATTTCAGTAATTTTAAATAAATATTTATCATCAATTTCAATTTTTTTTAAAAAAACTAATCCTTCTTTATTATTCCACTCCAAAGTAATTGGATAATTTGGCGTTAATTTCTTACCATCTCTAATTTGCCAAAGAGTATTATTATCTGGTACTTTGACATCAGACTTTGTAGTTGCCCAACCTGATTCTACAAAATAACCCTGCTCATATTTTTTTGGACTAAGTAAAACAATAGGTTTGCTATTAGCGTCCAATGTTTCTCGGAAATTTTTTAGAATAATGTCGTCAATTAATGCTCCTCTCAAGGATATAGAGCCAGATAAATTTTTGTTCTCAATTAATACTCTATCGCTTTCTTTTAAAGCTTCATTTCTAGAAATAGATTTAGATGGATTTGCTTTTGAAGGTTGAGGCGCTTCTGGTTTTTGAATACTTGTTTGAGTTTCTGTTTTCCCCTGCATTTCAGCTCTTTTTCTCTGAGCTTCCTCAGGATTTTCAAAATAAAATGACCAACCAATTAAGATTGCAGTAGACAATATTACAGCTAGAAGAACGTTTTTATTTTCCATTTTTAATTTTTTTATTTATTACTGGATCATAACCAAATCCGCCGCCTAAAAATTTAATAGGATGACATCTTAAAATTCTAAGTATTCCTTTAAAACTTCCTTTAATAAAACCAAATTCTTTTAAACATTGAATAAAATACTCAGAGCACGTTGGATCGTAATGACATGCATTATGAAAAAAGGGTGATATTAAAAATTTATAAAATTTTATAATGCCTGTAAGAATTAAAGAAAAAAGATTATCAATTTTTTTTATCATTATTTTAACGAGCTAAATTTATATCCGAGTTCTTGAACAATTTTATTAAAATCAACATCATATATTTTTGATTTTGCAAAAACAGCATACTTATATTTATTGTTAAATGAATCAATCTCAGTAATCGCTTTGCGTGCAGCCATTTTTAATCTTCTTCTTATTTTATTTCTTTTTACTGCATTTCCTAGCTTTTTAGCCGAGACAAAACTCATATGAATTTTATTTATTTCAGGAGCAGTTTCTTTATCAGTGTAATAAATAGTAAATAAATCAGAGCTTACCTTTTTTGCTGACAAAATTTTTTTAAATTCAGAATTGCCTTTAAGACTTTCAAATTTTAGAGTCTTGGGCATGACTTAAGCAGATACAGATTTTCTTCCCTTAAATCTTCTTCGCGCAATAACTTTTCGACCACCTTTGGTTGCCATACGTGATCTAAAACCGTGTCTTCGCTTTCTTACTAATTTGCTTGGCTGATAGGTTCTTTTCATTGTGATAATTAGAATTTGGCTATTTATAAGTAAATTGTTAAATCATGTACAGTAAAACTTTTTATTTAATAAGTTTTAAAAATGACGCAATTATCAAAGCTTAAAATTATTTTAGGATTAATTTATCTTTTAATTGTAGCGTTGGTTACATATTTATTTTTTTATTATGAAATTTACAATTATGTAAGTTCTGATTTTATAAAAAATGATCGTAAAGTAATTATTACTTTTATCGAAAAAAATAGTTTTATTTACTCTTTTTTGTTTTTTTTATTTTCTTCCATTTGGTTTTTTTTACTTGTTTTTGGTTTTCCACTTGTGATTGCTGCAGGTTTTATTTTTGGTTCTTTTTTAGGATCAGTCCTATTACTGATGGGTTTTGCTATTGGATCAACAGCGCTATATGTTTTTGCAAATCATTATTTTAAAGATTTAGTTTTTAAATATTTTTCAAGTAAATATAAAAGTTTAGATAGTCATTTTAAAAATAATGATTTTGCATATTTATTATTTTTAAGACTAGTTCCGGGCATCCCATCACAAGCAGGGACATTGATTCCAATATTATTTAATATGAAACTTAAAAAAATATTTCTTTCAAATATTTTTGGAGTGGCACCTGGTATTTTTATTTCTGTTAGTTTAGTTTCAGGTATTAGTTCTAAAATTGAGGAAGGCGCCCAGTTTAATTTAGATTTACTCTCAGATCCAAAGATCTCAGTACCCTTAACAGCTCTCGGTGTAATGGTTTTGGTAGTTAATTTTATAAAGCAGAAATTTTTTAAGAGTAAAATTTGAATACATTTTTTAAAAATAGTTTTTTAGATATTAAAGATATTTGTGTACCATTATATAAAATATTAATTCCCTTTATTTTTATCATCAAAATTTTAGAAGAGATTGGAATTGTAAAAGTTTTTTCAAATTTTTTTGAACCTATTGTTCAATTAATGGGTCTGCCTGCTGAGTTTGGCATCATTTGGGTAACAGCTATTATTGTAAATGTTTACGCTGCCATTATTTTATTTATCAATATTGTGCCCACTTTAGATTTAACAGTGGCGCAAGTTACGGTTTTAACTTTAATTATTTTAATTGCTCACAATATTTTAATTGAAAGCGCAATTTCTAGAGCTGCTGGAATATCTTTTCTTTATGCGTCTTTTTTGCGAATTGGAATTGCTTTTTTAGCCGGATTTATTCTTAACAAAATTTATTTCCATATAGGATATTTACAGGAAAAGTTTAGTTTGGTTTTGGATCAGAGAATAGTTGCAACAGATTATTATTCTTGGTTTTTAGGGCAAATTGAAAATCTTATCTATATTTTTTTTATAATTTGTATTTTAGTTTTCTCATTAAATATTTTAAAAAAAATTGGAGTTGAGCAATTTATAAAAAAACTCCTTGAAAGCCCATTAAAGCTTATGGGGATAGGATCTAGTGCTGTTAATATAATTATTGTCGGCTTGACCATTGGTCTTCAATTTGGAGGGGGACTATTAATTAAGGAGGCAAAATCCGGCACTGTTGATAAACAGAGTATTTTACTTTCCTTGTCTTTATTAAATTTAATTCATGCAATTATCGAAGATACAATTTTAATGATGATTATTGGCGGACATATTTCTGGAGTTTTATTTTTTAGAATTGTATTTTGTTTAATAATCGTTTTTCTAATTCTTTATTTGTATAAAAAATTCAGCGGATTATTTAAATTTGTCTTTGTTAAGATTTAAATTTTTAAGAACCAAAAACTATAATTAATCCTGCCATCCCCATGACAAATGAGATTTGAGTTAAGCCAGTTTTTGTTGGGGATAATTGTTAGAGATTAATAAGTTCATTAAATTAACGCATGTATACAAAGAAAGTTATGGTTTAGGGTTCTCTGTTAACGGCAATAAATTTAAACCAGTTTCAGTTAGTTATTTGCATGATAAAACTTAATTATTATTTAATAAAAAAAATAAAATAAGATATTAAATTTATCTTAAATTAATAAGCGCCCGTAGTTCAATTGGATAGAATGCCAGACTACGAATCTGGAGGTTGGAAGTTCGACTCTTTCCGGGCGCACCAATTAATAGTTTATTTAACTTTGATAAAAACTTGTTAATTTGATACAAATTACTAACTATGAGAGTAAGTAGAAATTCAAAATATATAATTCCTTATTTAGAAAAATTTTATGAAGTGACTTCATATTATTCTTATTCACTCATTCGATTTGTCGCTGGGGCTATGATGGTGCCACACGGATATAGCAAACTATTTGTAAATTTAAATGGCACAGCTGATTTTTTTAAAAGTGTTCAATTAGAGCCTGCTTACCCATTAGCAATCTATGTTGGTATTTTAGAATTTTTTGGCGGAATATTTTTAGCATTAGGTTTTTTAACACGATTTGTTGCAATTCAACTTATTGGCCTTTTAGCAGTTGCAACTTTTTATATTCATTTAAAAAATGGCTTTCTTTGGATTAAAGGTGGATATGAGTATCCATTATTTTGGTTAGTGATTATGATTGCAATATTTTTTAAAGGCGGTGATAGAGTTTCAATAGATAATTCTCTACCAAAAGAATTTTAATTTGTGTTTAGATATTTAAATAATCTTCCATTAGACAAAGCAGTCATTGTATTTTTAATTTTTATTGCTGTGGTAATATTATTGATTAGTTTTTTTATCTAATTCTATTTTTGCAAGAAAATAATTATTTTAGTCGTAGAGAAATGGTGAGTGCTTAGATACTTGATTGAAAAATCTAGATTTTTCTTCACTAGACTAAATTAACTTAACAAGGGCACGAAGCATATAAGCACTCAGTTAATTTTATTATCTTATGGATATTACAAATTAATTAAGAAATTATGAATTTTTAAATCTTAAATTAGAGTTTTAAGTATTTAAGCGTCTCCTATAAAAAGTAGGTTAGCCAAAACTTAAACCTTGCGTGTGATAGAAATAATTTCCAAGACCAGAGGAAAAAACTATATTTCCATAAAGTCCATGCTCTACAGAAACTTTAAATAGCGACTGATGTTGTGAATATGAAATTGCCATCAATAAACCTCCAATGAAAGTAAAGATAATAACAATAGGGTTAAGATAAATAATATGCGCAAAACTAAATAATAACGCATTTGTAATTATTAATATTTTTTTATTTTTAAATAATTTGTCATATCGTTGGAAAAAAAATTTTCTATATATAATTTCTTGGGGGAATGCAGAAAAAATTGGATAAAGAATCAGTATTAAAAGCCACAAGAAAAAATGTGATGTTGGAAGATTTAAAAATTTTTCCTTATCAAAAATGTAGGAGAATAGTAAGATTAAAATGGCAATAACAAAAGCTTTATAAAAAATTTTCTTAAGAGGTTGATCAAACTTAAATTCATTTTTATCAAATAAGGTAATTTTTTTATATCTCAAATAAATAAAGCAAAAAAATGCAACAAGTGAAAGTGTTGCAAACATAATAATATTTGAATTAATCGGTATAAGAATGGCTGGAATTATTATAAAGAAAATTATTATTTCAACTATTTTCGTTATCTTAGTCATATTAAATTCTTTATCAGAATTTAGATTTTAATTGCCATCAATTTACTTAATTTAATTTATTTTTTAATAAATTTGTAACATTAAAATGCTTATCTATGGTTGTATTGATTCGAAAATTAAATGCTAAAAAAAGTTAATCAAAATAAATTCGATAAAATTTTTAATTACAGAAGTATCTGGATATCTGATTTTCATTTAGGAACAAGAGGTTGCCAATCAGAATTACTATTAGAATTTATAAAGCATACCCAATCAGAAAAATTGTATTTAGTTGGAGATATTATTGATGGGTGGGCCTTAAAAAATACTTGGTATTGGCCACAATCACACAATGACGTTGTTCAAAAAATTTTACGTAAGGCAAGACATGGTACTGAGGTATTCTATATATCCGGTAATCATGACGAAGTAATGAGAGGATTTGTACCAGTAAACTTTGGTGGCGTTAGTATTTTAAATCAAATCATTCATGAAACAGTTGATAAAAAAAAGTATTTGGTCGTTCATGGAGATCAGTTTGATGGAATAATTCAGTGCGCAAAATGGTTGGCTATGCTTGGCTCAATTACTTATGATTTTTTAATATATTTTAATAGGTATATAAATTTTTTTAGAAAAAAATTAGGCTATGAATATTGGTCCTTGTCAAATTATCTAAAATTTACAGTAAAAAATGCAGTAAAATTTGTAAGTGAATATGAAAAATTAGTTTGTAATTATGCGAAACAATTTAAAGTTGAAGGGATAATTTGTGGTCACATTCACCATGCGAATATGCAAAGTATGAATGGGATTCATTACATTAACGATGGAGATTGGGTTGAAAGCTGCACTGCTTTAGTTGAGCATTTTGATGGCAAATTAGAATTAATTAATTGGACTGAAAAAAGAAAAGAATTATTCAATGAAACAATAGATCAAAATTTGGAAAATTTTAAAATAGCATCATAATTAAATGAAAAGTTACAAAATTTTAATTGTAACTGATGCTTGGCATCCTCAGGTTAACGGTGTTGTAAGAACTTTAAGTTATTTAGTAAAAGAATTAAAAAAACAAAAGCACGAAGTTTATTTAATAACACCACAAGAATTTATAACATTACCCTGTCCTACATATCCTGAGATTCGGTTATCTATAAACGCTTATCCAAAAATATATAATAGAATAAAAGAAATAAATGCTCATATTGTTCATATTGCAACTGAGGGACCATTAGGTTTCTTTGCAAGAAGGTATTGTATTAAAAACAACATTAGATTTACAACGTCCCTTCATACAAAATTTGCAGAGTATATTAATGAAAGAACTCATATTCCTGTAAGTATTGGATATTCTTTTTTGAGATATTTTCACAAGCCCTCTAATAAAGTTTTAGTAACCACTAAAAACATGGAAAAAGAATTAATAAATAGAAATTTTAAAAACTTAGTCGTTTGGACCAGAGGTGCAAATACTGATATTTTCGGAAAAATTAAAAAAATAGAAATCTCAAAACCAGCGCCTATATTTATTTATGTTGGAAGAGTTGCAATTGAAAAAAATATAAAAGCTTTCTTAGATATAGATATTCAGGGTTCCAAGGTTGTGGTGGGCGCGGGACCACAATTAGACGTGTTAAAAAAAAAATATAAAGATGTGTTATTTACCGGTATGTTAGATGAAAAAGATGTAGCTGCTTATCTTGCAGCGAGTGATGTTTTTGTATTTCCAAGCAAAACAGATACTTTTGGCATCGTCATTATAGAAGCATTAGCTGCAGGAATACCAGTTGCAGCTTATCCAGTTACTGGACCATTAGATATTTTGCAAAATACAAAAGTAGATTGTTTAGATTTAGATTTAAAAACATCTATGTTGAAAGCTTTAAAAATTAAAAAAGAGGACTGTAAAGAGGTTGCAAAACAGTACACTTGGGAAAATTGTGCAAAAATATTTATGCAAACTGCTAGTGTAAATTTGCAATTTTAAGAGTTTCGGATCTTAAAAGTTTAGCAATTTTTTCGTTTTCTAAATCCTTAAAAGTTTCACTGTCTAATAAATTTCCGCATTCAGCAATAAATTTTTTATTAGATTTGTTTATCAACTCTCTTGCAAATAATATTCGTCTGAATTTATAATTTATTATACCTGTAAGTTGAAATAAAAAACTATTTTGCCCAAAACAATAAATTGGTAAAATTTTACATTTTGCTTTTCTTAGTATTGATCCGATCATTGGCTTCCAATCTTTTTCTACAGCAGTTTTAAGAAAGATTTCAGAGGTCGCAACTTCTCCAGAGGGAAAAATAATAACTAAACCCCCTTTATTTATAAAGTCTATTGCCTCATTTTTCGATTTAATATTAATACGCGCTGCATCTTTACTTACGTCCAGTCTCAAAGGAAGAAGATAACTTTTTATATGATCAATTATTGTAAGTTCTTCATTAATTAATATACGGTAATCTTTTCTTAGTTTTGCAACCTCAGAACATATAATTAATCCATCCAGTATTCCAAAGGGGTGATTTGAAACAATTACACAAGACCCTTCCTTTGGAATATGATTATAATTTCTTAAAAAGTATTGAATATTTAAAATTTCTAAGGTTCTTTTCCAAAAATTATTATTTAATTCTGGATCAAGGTAGTTTTTTTTATAAAGATATTTTAAAAATGAAAAACCAAATATTTTTTCAACTATCTTTTTTAATAATATTTTGATCATTACTAATCAAAAAATTATAAACTAAATTTTTTTAAATATTCAGGTTTAATTGAATTAAAGGGAAGATATATAAAAACATCAGTTGTTTTAAATAATTTATCTACAACTGCACCATCACCAATTTTAGCACCTAATCTTAAATAAGCTTTAATAAGTGGAGGTAATTTTTTAATAATTGAAAGATCAGAGATACCTTCAGTTGGCACTAAATTCATTTCAGTTTTTTTTGAAAAAATTGCATCGACTCTAATGTTTTCTGGCATTAGAAATTTTTGGTAAAGATAGGATAACTCCTCTTTAATTAAATTAGGATTTTCCTCTAAAAAACTTGCCATTCCAAAAAGGACATCATTTTTATTATGTTGAACGTACTCGTTAATTTTAGACCACATTAAATGAAGCACATTTTTTTTTCTAAATTTTAAAGACACACAAGATCTGCTTAATTCTAATGCGTTAAGAGGTTTGTCGGCAGATTTGTATAAAGTATTTAAATTAAATTCCTCAGAGGAATAAAAACCACTTTGTTGTAAAGCTACTTTTTGCTGAAGCAGTCTATAAGTTCCTACAATTTTGGTTTTGCTAAATTTTGAAGCTTTAAATGTAACAATGATATGATCACTATATTTATCAAATTTATCAGCATCTCTTTTAAATGAACTTAAATTAAAAATTTTTTGTCCATTTCTTTCATTAAAAAAAATTTTATATCGAAGTCTTTGTGCTTTTTTAATTTCACTTTTACTATTTGCTAAATAACAATCAAATTTTGGTTGGAAGAAACTAGCAGTTGAAATAAAGAAATTATTACTGAAATTTTTAAATTTTAAATTATCTATAATTGCCATGTATTCACCAATTAGGTGATTTGTATTAAAATAAAATGAAATATATGTGTCTTTTTTATTACAAAGTTTTATTAAATAACTTTGATATTATTAGATTATACTTCGATATATGCTTTATTTCATATGTGCAATCGCGATTGGAATTAATATAGTCTTTTATAATATTTTTAAATTCAATTTAACAATATTAATCTTAAATGTTTTATTTTTTTTAATAATTGTAACTTTCTTTTATAAAAAAAAGAAAAAAGAATTTTTCGAAAAAAAAAATTTAGATATTAATTACAGCACAGAATTAGACAAGAAGGATTTAGAGGAATTATTTTTAGATAAAATAGAGGATATAATTATCGTTTTAAGTAAATTTAATATTATAATTTATGCTAATAAAGCGGCTATTAATAATTTTGGTTCAAATTTAGAGGGCAAACATATAACTGTTGGAATTAGAATTTCAGAACTATTAGATCAAATAGATCAACATAGATTAGATAATAAAATAAAAATATTTAATGTGGAGATAAAAACTCCAATTTTTAAATTTTATAAAATTAACATTAGTTCTATTCAATCAGAGCAAATATTATTAGTTTTTAAAGATTTTACTGAAATACAAAAATCACAAGTAATTCGTTCTGACTTTATAGCTAATGCAAGTCATAATTTAAAAACACCATTAGTTTCTATTAAAGGTTTTTTAGATACCATAGGAGATTCTGCAAAAGATGATCCACGTTCTCAAAAAAAATTTATTGAAATTATGAAAACTGAGGCAAATAAAATGGAGATTTTAATAGAAGATTTAATGACTTTAAGTCGAATTGAGCAACAAGAGCATATCTTCATTGATAATAAAGTTAATGTAAACAAAGTAATCGACGATGTAATTGTTTTAATTTCTAATAGAATAAAAGAAAAAAAAATTTTATTAAAATTAAACTTAGATGATAATAAAAAATATGTGAAAGGCGATGCTGAAAAATTATCAACTCTTTTTTTAAATTTAATTGATAATGCAATAAAATTTAGTCATCCAGAAAAGACTATTGAAATTAGAAATTCAAATCCTGATGAATTGTTTGAGGAATATATTTCAATTTCAATAATTGATCAGGGAATAGGAATTAATGAGGAAGATATTCACAGGGTCACAGAGAGATTTTTTAGAGCTGAAAATACAAGAAAACTAAAAATTGAAGGAACAGGATTAGGTCTATCCATTGTAAAGCATATTTTAAACCAACACCGGGGTGAATTAAAAATTTCAAGTAAATCTGAATTAGGAAGCGAATTTATTGTTAGATTGCCCAAAGCATAGTTTTAAAATTTAATAATGATTAAATTATAAAAAAAATTTCAACTAAAAGGTTAATTTTGTAACAAAATTGTCATTAATTTGTAATAATTTAATCACCTTACGAAAATATAGTCAAAAATAATTAAATAACTAAGGATAATTATGATTAAATTAAAGACAATATTTATCACTGCAGTTGCTGTTATGATTTCATCTCAAGCAATAGCACGTGATCAAATAAAAATAGTTGGATCTTCAACTGTTTATCCATACACGACAGTAGTCGCGGAAAGATTTGGAAAACAGGGGAAATTCAAAACACCGGTTGTTGAAAGCACAGGAACAGGTGGCGGATTTAAATCTTTTTGTGGAGGCGTAGGCGTTCAACATCCTGATATGACAGGGGCATCTAGAGCAATCAAAAAAGATGAAGTGGAACTTTGCATTAAAAATGGTGTAACTGAAATTATAGAGTTACCAATTGGCAATGACGGTTTAACATTTGCTCATTCAATAAAAGCAAAGGATGCTAATTTTACAAAA
>CANMFY010000016.1 GCA_947497305.1 Candidatus Pelagibacterales bacterium
AAAATGAACTTATTAATGGAAAATTAGTAAAAGGTGGTCATGTTTTAGTTGATGTTAAAAACGCTATTATTGTTTTTGAAATTAATAAGATTGAGAAAGCAACGAAAAAAACAGTCGGTAAAACAGTACAATAATTATGTTTGGTTTATTTTTAAACAAGACAAAAAAAATAGAAGAAAAATTGTCAAAACTTGCAATTGAAATAGCAAGTATTCAAAAAAATATTATTATTTATCCCAGTGAAAGTAATTATAAAAACCTACATATAAGTAAAACTAAAGAATTAAATTCTCTTTATAATGAATTGGAAACAGCAAAAGGAAAAGATTATCTAAATGAATTTATTCGAAAATTGTCAAATAAATATAAAAAATCTGAACATGCATTGTCGAAAACAGAACAAAAAATTTTAGATAAAATTTTAATTGAATATAAAGTTAAAGTTAAAATAAAAGCTTAATTAATCTCGAAGATACTTTCAATTTCAACGCAGGCATTTAAAGGCAAAGAATTGCAACCAATTGCAATTCTAGAGTGAAGATTTATTGAAAATATTTTTGCTATTAAGTCTGATGCTCCATTAATTACTTTTGGGTGATCTAAAAAATTGTCTAAACAATTTACATATCCACTTATTCGAATGCAACTTTTCACCTTATTAAGGTCACCATTGCATGCATTTTTTAACTGACCAAGAGCATTTAAAACTGAAATTTCAGCAGCTTTTTGCGCCTGTTCTAAAGATACCTCTTTTATAACTTTACCAGTTATTATTTTTCCATCAGCTGTAATAGGTAACTGTCCTGATATAAAAATAAGTTTTTCATATTTACTAAAAGCAGCATAATTACCAATTGGCTTAGGAGGAGTTGGTATATTAATATTTAATTTTTTTAAAATTTCTTCAATTTTATTCATCTTTACTTTCTTTTTTTTTACTTTTCTTTTTATTTTTTTTACCACCCTTAGTTTCATCATAGGCAATTCTTGCTGCAATTAGTACTAAGGCTTCTTCCATAGAGATATTTTCAGGGTCTTTGTCATCAGGAATTGTAGCATTGATTGTTTTGTATTTAATATAAGGACCATATTGACCTTTCATAATCTTAACAGGTTTTTTATCTTCAGGATGCTCCCCAAGATTTTTAATTTCATTTGAAGTTCTTCTACCTGGTTTTGCTTCAGCAATTAAAGTTATTGCTCTATTTAGTCCTAAAGAAAATATGTCTTCAGGATTTTCCAAAGAAGCAGATTTATTTTCACATTTTACATAAGGTCCAAATCTTCCAACATTTAAAGTAATATCCTGTGAGTTTTCTGGATATTGACCAAGCACTTTTGGAAGCGATGCTAAAAATTTACATTTATCTAAGTCTAATGAATCTAAAGAGATACCTTTAGGTATAGATACATTTCTAAGATTTTTTTCATCATTTCCAATTTGCAAATAAGGGCCGAATCTTCCTTTTTTTAAAACAATCTTTTCTTTATTATCAGTTTCTCCAAACATTTTTGGTTCAGCAAGAATATCCTGTTCAGCCGCTTTTGCTCTTGATAAGGTTCTTGTAAATTTACTTTCTGGATAGTTCGAGCAACCAATAAATGCTCCAAATCTTCCATTCTTTAAACTAAGTTCACCATTACTACAGTTTTTACATTTTTTAGAGATTTTTCCATCTACGTCTTTATCAAAAATAATATCTCCTAAGCTTTCATTTAATAAATCAAGCACAGCTCTTGTTCTTAATTCTTTTACCTCATTAATATTTTTGTAAAATTCTTTCCAAAAATTCTCTAAAACTTTAAGGTATTCAATTTTCCCTGTTGTAATTTCATCTAAGCTATCCTCAAGTGTTGCAGTAAAATTGTAATCAACATATTTGGTAAATAATTTATCTAAGAAAGCTGTTATTAACTTACCTCTATCTGTTGGGATAAATCGTTTTGTTATAAGTTCTACGTAGTTTCTGGCTGATAATACTGAAATAATACTAGCGTAAGTGGAGGGTCTTCCTATTCCTAGTTCCTCTAATTTTTTAACTAAACTTGCCTCAGAAAACCTTGGGGGCGGCTCAGTAAAATGTTGCTCAGTATTGAATTTTGGATTTTCTAATTTTTCATTTATTTTCACTTCTGGTAATATTTTTTGGTCATTTTCTTCATCTTTATCAACCTCATCTTCTTCTTTTACGTCTTGGTATAATTTTAAAAAACCATCAAATACTTGAACAGATCCTGTTGCTCTAAAAGTGATAGATTTTGAAACATTTAATATCTCCAAAGTACATCTTTCATACTCAGCATTTTCCATTTGGGAGGCAAGCGTTCTATTCCAAATAAGCTCATATAATCTTGCCTGATCTTTATCTAAAATAGATCTCATTTTTTCAGGTGTTCTTAAAATATCAGTGGGTCTAATTGCTTCATGTGCCTCTTGGGCGTTCTTTGCTTTTTTTCCTGAATAATTTCTAGCTTCACTTGGTAAGTATTTTTTACCAATCTCCTTATCTATATAATTTCTGCATTCTTTAATGGCATCTTGAGAAATGTTAGTTCCGTCAGTTCTCATGTAAGTAATTAAGCCAACAGTATCTCCTTCAAAATCTATCCCTTGATAAAGTCTTTGTGCAATTTGCATTGTTCTTGAAGCTGAAAAGCCTAATTTTTTTGAAGCTTCTTGTTGCATAGTAGAGGTTGTAAAAGGTGCGTAGGGACTTCTTCGGTATGGTTTCTTATCAATACTTGCAATACTAAAGCTTTCTTTTTTTATTTGCTCTAAAACATTTTTAATTTCCTGTTCATTTTTAAATGAAAATTTCTCAATTTTATTTCCTTTAAAGGCATAAAGTCTTGCATTTAATTCTTTTTTTTGTTGAGTTAAAAAAGTACATGCAAAAGTCCAATATTCTTGTGGTTTAAATAATTCAATATCATGCTCTCTATCCACAATAAGTCTAAGAGCAACAGACTGAACTCTGCCAGCGGATTTAGAGCCTGGAAGCTTAGTCCAAAGAATAGGGGAAATATTAAATCCAACTAAATAATCTAACGCTCGTCTTGCCATATATGCATTAACTAATTCAGGATTAATGTCCCTTGGATTACTAATACCATTCTCAACTGCTTTTTTAGTAATTTCATTAAACACAACTCTTTCAAATTTTTTATCTTTAATTTTTTTGTTTTCTTCTAAAATACATTTTAAATGCCAAGCAATAGCTTCGCCTTCGCGATCTGGGTCTGTTGCTAAAATAATTCTATCAGCATCGATTGCATAATCAGTGATTTCTTTTAAATGTTTTTTAGAACCAGGATCAATTTCCCAGATCATTTTAAAATCATGCTCTGTATCTACAGAACCATTTTTTGAAGGAAGATCCCTAACGTGGCCATAGCTTGCTAAGACCTTATAATCAGAGCCTAAATATTTATTAATTGTTTTTGCTTTTGCTGGACTTTCAACGATAACTAAATTCATAAGTTTTCAGTAAAGAAGGAAGAACTGTCAAAATTTTTGACCTTTGTCAAATTTCGAAAAAAAAATATACGAAAAAGTCTATAATTGCTTAGAAATTATCTTTTATTAAGGAAGCAATATTTTGTCTGTGTGTGAAAATTGAAGTTATAAAGTAAAAGAAAATTAATAAAAACATTTTTTGATCAAAGAAAATAAAAGCAGTAACAGTTATAACTAAATATCCTAACAATGCTGATACTGCTGATATTCTAAAAATTGAAAGCATAATTAACCAGGCTGCAATAAAAACGGCAGACAAATAAAAATTAATTACCAATAAACTTCCAATAAATGTCGCAACTCCTTTGCCTCCTTTAAATTTTAGCCATATAGGAAAAATATGAGCAAGAAAAACAATTACAGCTGCGTAGTAAGTAAGTTCGTTAAAATATTGAATTGTTAACAAAACAGTTAAAGTTCCTTTAAGTCCGTCGAGGAGAAGAGTTAGTGCTGCAATAACTTTATTTCCAGTTCTTAAGACATTAGTTGCGCCAATGTTCCCAGATCCAACTTTTCTTATATCGCCTAAACCTGCAAATTTTGTAAGAATTAACCCAAAAGGTATAGAGCCTAATATATAAGAGTAGAGAGTGACTATAAGTAAGTCCATTAAGCCTCAAAAACTAAATTTCCGTTAATAAAAGTTTTTTCAACCTTTCCTTGCATTTTTCTTTTCTCTATTGCTGTATTTTTTGATTTTGATTTAATTTTTTCTTTTTCAATAACCCAAGGCTTATCAAGATTAACAACTGCTATATCAGCGTCGGCTCCAATTGATAAATTTCCAGCATTGATATTTAATATTTTTGCAGGATTACAAGTTAGCGTCTTTATAAGTGTTTTGAGTTCACAAGATTGATTGTGATAAAGTTCTAATGTTAGAGACAATAAAGTTTCAATTCCCGAAGCTCCAGTTGCTGCTTGTTGAAATGGCAAACGTTTTGACTCTTCATCTTCTGGTTTATGATCTGAAACAATAACATCTATTAACCCATTTTTAATAGCATCAATTAAAGCTAGACGATCATTTTCAGTTCTAAGGGGAGGGGATAATTTTAAGAAAGTTCTAAAATCTCCAATATCGTTTTCATTTAATGATAAATTATTTATTGAAACGCCAGTTGTAAATTCTAATCCCTTTTTTTTATAAGTTTCAATTACTGGAAGCGATGTTTTTGAGGATATAGTTGATATATGGTATCTGTTTTTATAAAGTTCTAATAAACTTAAATCTCTTTCTATGATAATTTTTTCGGCAATATCCGGGATTCCTTTTAATCCTAATCTTGTAGATATATCGCCTTCATTAATTGCACCATCAGCTGATAGTTCGTTGTCTTGAGGAAATTGAATAATTAAGCTGTTTAAGTTTTTTGAATAATTAAATATTTTATCCATCACCCTATTGTTCTGAACGCACTTAATTCCATCTGTAAAACCAATAGCTCCAATAATTCCAAGCAAACCAAACTCTGACATTTCATTACCTTCAAGATTTTTTGTAAGAGTTGCAAGGGGATAGATTTTAATTTGTGACTTGTCTTTTGCTCTTCTTTTGGTGAAATCTAATATAGAGCCATTGTCAATAACAGGCATAGTATTTGGCATTGTTACAACAGAAGTTACCCCGCCTGATAAAGCAGCTTCGCTTAAAGTTCTAAAATTTTCTTTATATTCAAAGCCAGGCTCTCCCACAAATACTCTCATATCGACGATACCTGGTATCGAAATATTACCTTTACAATCTATAATCTTACAATCTTTTGGAGCATTTTCCTTGGTAACTTTTTTTCCTACCGCTTTTATTTTTCCATTTTCATCAATTAAAATACCACCCACTTCATCAATATTATTTTGGGGATCTATTATTCTTGTATTAATTAAAAGTTTCATTTTTTATTTCCACAGATAATTTTTAAACAAGCCATTCTAACTGCAACTCCCATTTCAACCTGCTCTTTGATAATGCTGCGGTTGATGTCATCTGCTAAAGTCGTGTCAATTTCAACGCCTCTATTCATGGGACCTGGATGCATAATCAGTGCATTTGGATGAGCTTTAGTAATTTTTTTATAATCTAAACCGTAAAATTCATAATATTCTCTAGTTGATGGAACATAGGATCCTTGCATACGTTCGGTTTGAAGTCGTAGCATCATAACGATGTCAGATCCCTCAAGGCCTTTATTCATATCAGTGAATGCTTTTACCCCAAGGCTTTCAATATTTTTTGGCATTAAAGTTGGAGGAGCTATCACCCTAACTTCAGCTCCTAACATATTAAGTAAGTAAATATTTGATCGTGCAACTCTTGAGTGCATTATGTCGCCACAAATTGAAATCCTTAAACCATCAATTCTCCCTTTTTTAATTCTGATCGTAAGTGCATCAAGTAATGCCTGAGTTGGATGTTCTCTCCAGCCATCACCCGCATTAATGACTGAACAATTTACTTTTTGCGCTAAAAGATTTGCAGCTCCAGAATCTTGATGTCTTATAATTAAAACATCAGGATGCATGGCATTCAGGGTCATCGCTGTATCAATTAAAGTTTCACCTTTTTTGATTGCTGAATTTGAAACATTCATATTCATCACATCAGCTCCTAATCTTTTTCCAGCAAGTTCGAATGAGCTTAAAGTTCTAGTAGAGGATTCAAAAAATAAATTAATTTGAGTTTTGCCAGTTAAAATATTTAATTTTTTTTGTTCTCTTTTGTTAAAGTCAACAAATTGCATTGACTCATCAAGAATAAAATTAACTTCAGGAATGGATAGGGATTGTATGCCTAAGAGGTGTTTGTGTCTGAATTTAACAGCTTCTTTTTGTATAGCCATTAAAAGCAACTCTATACTTGCAAACCATAAAGCTTGCAAGCATTAAATCTAAAACACTTATTTTGTTTGATATCTATAATAATCAATAAAACCTTGCAAAATAAAAGCAGCAGAATTTTCATCTAGTTTTTTCTGCTTCTTTGTTACATTAATAGATAATTCTGACATACCTTTATAAGCTCCTTCGCTTGAGAGTCTTTCATCCCAGAGTGTTACTGGAATAGAAAGTTGTTCAGTTAAACTTTTAGAAAAATCTTTAGCTGACTGAGCCCTTGGACCAAGTGAGCCGTCCATATTTATAGGGTTGCCAACTACAATACCCTGAACATTATTTTCTTTTATTATATTTCTTATTTCAATTATAAAAAATTTTAGTTGTGTAAATTCAATTGTAGTTAAAGGAGTTGCTATATTATGATTTTCATCACAAATAGAGATACCTATATTTTTTTTCCCATGATCAATTCCAATTAATCTAGATTGTTTATTTATAGTTTCTGCAAATTTATCGTTCTCTAATAGGTTGTAAGTTTTCATTAAAATGTTAATTTAGCTGGATTTACCATTAAGTCTAATGTCAATTAACAAAGATACTATTAAGAAAATATCAAAGCTAGCAAGGATATCAGTGACCAAAGAGGAAACTGATAGACTTGAAAAAGATTTAAATTCTATTTTAAAATTTGTTGAACAGTTAAAAGAACTTAATACTGATAAAATTCTTCCTATAGCTTCAGTCTCTGATCAACCGCTTACAATGAGTAAGGATGAGATTAAAAAAATTAATGAAAAAGATGAAATTTTAACAAATGCGCCTGAAAAAAATTCTAATTATTATATTGTTCCAAAGGTTATCGAATAGATATGACCGATCTTACAAAATTAACTTTAGTTGAATGTATAAAGCACGTTAAAGAAAAAAAATGTAGCGCGACAGAGTTAGTTGGCGCTTATGTTAAAAGAATAGAAAAATCAGATAAATTAAACTGTTTTAATACTAAGGATTTAGAAAACGCTCTTAGTAAAGCAAAAAAAATAGATACTAATAAAAAATTTGACAAAGCTTTAGTTGGAGCCCCTATTGCTGTTAAAGACTTATTTTGTACAAAAAATTTAAAAACAACCGCTTCAAGTAAAATTTTATCAAACTTTATTCCAACTTATGAATCGACTGTTACAGAAAAACTTTGGAATGAAGATGCAATTTTAATTGGAAAATTAAACTCGGATGAATTTGCAATGGGCTCATCGAATGAGACTAGTAATTTTGGAAATGTTTTAAATCCATATCGTTTAAATAATGAAAATCTTGTTCCAGGAGGGTCTTCAGGAGGTTGTGCCAGTGCAACTGCTGCTGATTTGACAAGTGCCACCGTTGGAACAGATACTGGTGGAAGTATTCGTCAACCAGCCGCATTCACAGGCATTGTCGGTTTAAAGCCTACTTATGGTCGTTGTTCTAGGTGGGGAATAGTTGCCTTTGCATCTTCCCTAGATCAAGCAGGGCCGATGACAAAAGATGTAAAAGATGCTGCCTTAATGCTTGATGTTATTTCAGGTTATGATGAAAAAGATTCAACATCAGCAAAAAAACCCAAGAGTGCATTTCTAAATTCAATTAAAAATAATGTTAAAGGGTTAAAGGTTGGTGTTCCTAAAGAATACCGTGTTGATAATATGCCAAAGGAAGTGGATGATTTATGGCAAGAGGGAATTAAAATTTTAAAAGATAATGGTGCAATTATTAAAGATATTTCATTACCACATACAAAATATGCTCTACCTACCTATTATATTATTGCACCAGCTGAAGCTTCATCAAATTTAGCAAGATATGATGGTGTGAGATATGGATTTAGAGCAGAGGGAAAAGATTTAACTGAGATGTATGAAAATACTAGATCGAAAGGTTTTGGAACAGAAGTTAAAAGAAGAATTATGATTGGCACTTATGTTTTATCATCAGGTTATTATGATGCTTACTATTTAAAAGCGCAAAAGGTTAGAAATTTAATCAAAATGGATTTTGATAATGCTTATAAAGATGTTGATGTAATTTTAACTCCAACAACACCAACCCCAGCTTTTAAATTTGGAAAAAATACAGACGATCCAATTGCAATGTATTTAAATGATATATTTACGGTAACTGCAAACTTAGCAGGTCTTCCTGCAATATCGTTGCCAATAAAATATAATAAGGACGGACTACCTTTGGCATTACAATTATTTGGAAAATCTTTTGATGAACAAACATTATTGAACACCGCTTATTCTATAGAACAGCAAGTTAATTTTAAATCACAAGTAAAAGATTGGTGGATGTAATGAGCGATAAAGAATTTAATTATTATATTTCTGGAGAAACGGGAAAATGGGAAGTTGTAATTGGACTTGAGGTTCATGCACAAGTAAGTTCTAATGCGAAATTATTCTCATCTTCTTCAACTCAATTTGGCTCAGAACCAAATTCACAAGTAAGCTTAATTGATGCAGCTATGCCAGGAATGTTACCTGTAATAAATAAATTTTGTGTTGAACAAGCAGTAAGAACAGGACTTGGATTAAAAGCTAAAATCAATTTACTTTCAGTATTTGATAGAAAAAATTATTTTTATGCAGACTTACCTCAGGGTTATCAAATTTCTCAGTTCAAACATCCAATTGTTGGCGAAGGAGAAGTAGTTCTTGATATGTCTTATGGGACTAAAAAAATTGGAATTGAAAGACTTCATTTAGAGCAAGATGCTGGAAAAAGTTTGCATGATCAAGATCCAATAAAGACTTTTATTGATTTAAATAGATCAGGCGTTGCGTTAATGGAAATTGTAAGTAAGCCAGATTTAAGATCACCAGAAGAGGTTGCTGAATATATTAAAAAATTAAGATCTATTATGCGTTATTTAGGTACTTGTGATGGAAATATGGAAGAGGGTTCACTTAGAGCAGATGTGAATGTATCTGTTAGAAAAATAGGCAGCAAAGATTTTGGCACACGTTGTGAAATTAAAAATGTGAATTCAATAAAGTTTATGCAACAAGCGATACAATATGAAGCCAAAAGACAGGTAGAATTACTGGAAGAGGGTAAAAAAATTGATCAAGAAACAAGATTGTTTGATACAAAAAAAAATGAAACACGACAGATGCGCAGTAAAGAAGATGCGCATGATTATAGATATTTTCCAGATCCAGATCTTCCGCCACTAAAATTTGATCAATCTTTTGTTGATGAAATTAAGAAAAAATTACCAGAGTTGCCAGATGATAAAAAAGAACGATTAATTAAGGATTATAAGCTTTCAAACTATGAGGCTGGTGTTTTAATATCGGATAAAGATACTTCTGATTATTTTGAAGATGTTGCAAAAAATTCTGATGTCAAACTTGCAATTAATTGGGTAATTGGTGATTTGTTTGCTGCTTTAAATAAAATTGGAAAATCCATAAAAGAAACTCCAATTTCATCTAAAAATTTATCAAAATTGATCCAATTAATAAAAAACAATACGATTTCAGGAAGAATTGCTAAAGATATTTTCGAATTAATGGTTAATGATCATAGAGATCCAAAAGTTATTGTTGAAGAGAAGGGACTTGTTCAAGAAAGCAATGTTGGCGAATTAGAAAAAATTATTGAAAAAGTATTAAAAGATAACTCCGATAAAGTGGCAGAATATAAATCTGGCAAAGATAAACTATTTGGATTTTTTGTTGGATCCGTAATTAAAGAGTCTAAGGGTAAAGCAAATCCTGCCTTAGTTAATGATATTTTAAAGAAAAAACTTTCATAAAGTGTTTAAGTTCGCCGAAAATTCTCCTGAACTAGAAAAGTATCTTTTTTCTTTCGGTGTTAATGAACATCCTCTGCAAAAAGAAATTAGAGAATATACAGAAAAAAATCTTGGTAATTCTGCAATAATGCAAATTAGTCCAGACCAAGGAGCTTTACTCCAATTTATTATCAAAAGTTCAAATATTCAAAATTGTTTAGAGATTGGAACTTTTACAGGTTACAGCGCTTTGACTATGGCCTTAGCACTTCCCGAGAATGGATCAATTGTTAGCCTAGATATTGATAAAATAAATACTGATGTTGCTAAAAAATATTGGAACAAACATAGTGCTGGCAAAAAAATTGATTTTATTTTAGGTCCAGCATTAGAGACAATGGAAGAATTTATTAATCAGGATAAAATCTTTGATTTAATTTTTATTGATGCTGATAAAAAAAATTATAAAAATTATTTTTTAAAATCAATTGAGCTTTTAGAAAAAGACGGAATTATCATTATTGATAATACCCTTTGGAAAGGGAAGATTATTGATCCAAATATTAGTGATGATCAGACAATTTCTATTAGAGAATTTAATAGATTTGTTAAGGATTTTAAAGGAACCGAGAGTATGATATTGCCAATTGCAGATGGTATGACAATTTGTAGAAAATTATAAAATGTTGAAGTTAATAAGTTTTTATAAATTTGTAAGAATTAAAAGTCCCATTGATAATAAATTTACTTTTAAAAAATTTCTCATTGATAACAAGCTAAAAGGTAGCATTATTTTTTCATTAGAGGGAATTAACGGCAGCATTTCGGGAAAACAATCTAATATTGATTTGTTAATTAAATTTTTAAAAGAAAAATTTTTATTTACAGAGTTTGATAATATTAATGAGTGTGAAGTTGATTTTATTCCTTTTAAAAAAGTAAAGATTAAAATTAAAAATGAAGTTGTTCCATTAAATGAATTATTTAATGATAGTAAATATAAATTTCAGAACAGAATTGAACCTAAGGATTGGAATAAATTAATATTATCAAATGACGTGACTGTTGTTGATGTAAGAAAATCCTTTGAAAGTGAGGTTGGTACTTTTGCAAATGCAATAAATCCAAAAATTAGTAACTTTAGAAAATTTCCAGAATATTTTCAGAAACTTTCAAGTGATAAGAATAAAAAAATTGCAATGTTTTGCACAGGTGGAATCCGTTGTGAAAAAGCTGCAAGCTATTTATTCAAAAGAGGATTTAAGAATGTTTATCAATTAAAAGGCGGTATTTTAAATTATCTAAATAAAGTTCCTGAAAAAAATTCTCTATGGAAGGGTGAATGTTTTGTATTTGATGAAAGGATAACTGTTCTACATAATTCAAAAAAAGGAAATTATTTAGTCTGTTCAGGCTGCAGAATACCAATTAAAAAAAAAGATATTCACTCACCAAAATATGAAAAAGGTGTAAGTTGCCCAAATTGTTTTGATAAATTAACCGATGAACAAAAAAATAGATTTAGAATGAGAGCTTCACAAAAGTTGAATGGTAGATTAAAATCAAATTCATTACAAACAGCTTCAATATGAGCAAACAAATTCCAGATGTTAAATTTGTAATCCGTCCCGAAAAAGAGTTTATTAAAGTAACATCAGATGACATTTTTAAAGATAAAGTTATAGTTTTATTTGCTGTTCCTGGAGCTTTCACCCCAACCTGTAATGATTATCATTTGCCAGGGTATGAACTAAATTATGATGAAATTAAAAAATTCGGCATTGATGAAGTTTATTGTTTAAGTGCTAATGACCCCTTCGTATTGAAAGCTTGGGCAAAAAATCTAGATCTTAAAAAAGTTAAGATGTTACCCGATGCAAATTTAGAATTTACTAAAGCTATGGGAATGCTTTCAGATCGATCAGCATCTGGTATGGGTCAGCGTTCAAAAAGATATTCAATTTATGTTAAAAATAAAATAATTGAAAAAATGTTTGTTGATGAAGATGGTAAATTTGATGTGAGTGATTCAAATACTATGATTAGCTTTTTAAAGTCACATAAATAAATGAAAAAAGGTCTTCGACCTATAACACGAACTTCAAATCCAGAACCTCAGGAAAAAAATTCTATTTCTTGGATAATTTGGGCCGCTTGGGCAGACCGAATTACTTTTGAGGATATTAAAGAAAAAACCGGACGATCTGAATCTGATGTTATAAAAATAATGAGAAAAAACTTAACCGCAAGTTCATTTAGATTATGGAGAAAGAGAACCCATAATCAAAGTATTAAACATAGAAAAAAATTTGAGAACTCTAGAAAACAACTAAATCAAAGAATTTACTTTTCTGATGAGGACTAAAATCTCGACATTTTAGTTGAATAAATACAATTCTAGTTTAGATAGTCACTCTTCATGGCCACAGATATTAAAAAAATTCGTAACATTGCAATTATTGCACACGTCGATCACGGAAAGACTACACTCTTAGATAAACTATTAAGAGACTCTGGAACATTAAAAGCATCCGAGATGGCGGAAGAACGAA
>CANMFY010000017.1 GCA_947497305.1 Candidatus Pelagibacterales bacterium
AGATTATATTCATCTTCTAATTTTTGGATTTGATTTTTGCAAATCTCTGCTTCTTCTAGTAATGACTTAATAAAATTTGTTCTGGCGTCAATTAATGCAAATAATTTAGGGCTAAAAAATTTTTGAATTAAAAAATATAGTAATACAAAAATTATAGTAAGCCATACAATTTGGGATAACCAAAACTCTGGATTAAGTTGTGGCATACCTTCGTTAGCATATGCTATTTCCTGGAAAAATAACAAAAAGACTAAAGTCCCTAAATTTTTTTTTAACATTTCTTAAAAAATTAATAATTTAATCTTGATTATTAAAATGCAAAAAGTATTAAAAGTGCAATAACTAAAGCAAATAAACCTATAGCTTCTGTAAGAGCAAATCCTAATAATAAAGTAGGAAATTGCTTTTGCGCCGCTGACGGATTCCTGATTGCTGCAGATAAGTAATTACCAAATATTGTACCCATCCCAATACCTACTCCAGCCAAAGCTATTGCTGCTAATCCAGCTCCTATCATTTTTGCTGCTGCTAGTTCCATTTTTTCTCCTTTTTTTGTTGTTAGTTGTTTAATGATGCATATTTAAAGCATCATTTAAGTAAATACACGATAAAACTGCAAAAACATAAGCTTGTAAAAAAGCGACTAATATTTCTAAAGCCGTCAAAGCAACAGAAAAACTTAAAGGTAACCAGCCCCCAACAATACCTAGACTTACAACAAATCCTCCAAAAACTTTAAGCATTGTGTGTCCAGCAAGCATATTAGCAAATAAACGAACTGATAGACTTATCGGTCTACTTAAAAAAGATATGATTTCAATTGCAACTATAATAGGAAATAAAAAAATAGGTACACCTGATGGGGCAAATATTTTCAAAAATCCGATACCATTTTTTGCAAAGCCAATAATTGTAACGCCAATAAATATTGCAGTTGCAAGAAAAAATGTGATAATTATTTGACTTGTAACTGTGAAGGCGTATGGCAAGAGGCCAACCATATTTAAAGTTAGAATAAATAAGAAAATAGTTAAGATAAATGGAAAATAAGGTCTAGCATTTGGACCGGCCGTCTCATTAATCATTTTAGAGATAAAATTGAATACCAACTCATTAAGTAATTGGATCTTACTAGGAACTATATTTACTTTTCTAGTTCCCGCTATAAAAAAAATAATAATTAATATTGAACTAATTAGCATAAAAAGACTTGAGTTTGTGAATGAAAGATCTGTTCCGTTTAGAGATAGGTGCGGACCTATCCTATGAACTTCAAACTGTTGCATTGGATTAGTTGCCATAAAATTAGCCTTTATTAATCATTTTTGCAGATCGCACAACATTAAATATTCCCGCTGCAACACCAACTATAAATAGAATTATTATGAAAATTGGCTTAGTTCCTAACCATTTATCTAAGTAATAACCAATAAAAATTGCGACAAAAACTGCTGCTACAAGTTCAGTGCTTATCCTGAGAGCAAGTCCTATTATATTGTTATTATTTTTAGATAAATTGACTTTGTTTTTGTTTTTAGTTAATTCGATTTTTTTTTTAAGATTGTCAAATTCTGACATCTATTTTTAAGCCACCATCTCTTCGGCTTTTTCAAGATCAACCGCAACTAATTGGCTTACACCTCTCTCTGCCATTGTAACTCCGTATAATCTGTTCATTCTAGACATCGTCAAAGCATGGTGAGTGATGACGATAAATTTTGTTTCAGTAATTTTGGTTAACTCTTCAATCAGCGAACAAAATCTTGTGACGTTAGCGTCATCCAAGGGAGCATCCACCTCATCTAGAATACAAATGGGAGCAGGATTAATCAAGAATACTGCAAATATTAAAGCCATTGCGGTTAAGGCTTGCTCACCGCCAGATAACAAAGTGATCGATTGCAATTTCTTTCCTGGAGGACTTACTAAAAGTTCCAGACCAGCTTCTAAAGGATCATCAGATTCTATTAGTTCAAGTCTAGCATTTCCTCCTCCGAATAATTTTGTATATACATCATTAAATTTTCGGCCAACTTTATCATAGGCATCAATAAGTTTTTCTCTTCCTTTTTGATTTAATTGGTTAATGCTAGATTTTAATTTTAATATTCCGGCCATAAGATCTTTTCTATCATCCATCATTTTGCTTATTTGATTTTCAAGATTTTTGGTTTCATCGTCTGCTCTCAAATTTACTGCGCCCATATTATCTCTTTCATCTTTAAGCTTTTTAAGAGACGTTTCAATTTCTTCAATATTTGTTTTTTCAATAGACAATTTATCTTCTTCATTTAGAAGATCATCGATTGAACATTTAAAATCTTCCTTAACTTTATTTTCTAGTTCACTAATTTTTAATTTATGATTATCTATAAGTGTTTCAAATCGAACTTTTTTCTCACGTCCCTCAAGAACTTTTTCGTTGATACTTGTTAATACCTTATTAATTTCAGTAATTTTATTTTCTGCAATTTCAATTTCTGTGTCAATTTTTGATCTGGCCTCTTCAGTATTTTTTATATTTTCTTGATAAAATCCTTTTTGTTCTCCAATTTCGCTTGGTTTTATTTGAATTTTTGCTATTTCTTTTTCTAAAATTTTTAGTCTGAGCATAAGATTTTCTGACTTTGTTTTTGAATTTTGTTCTAAATTACGCCAGTTATCTATTTCAGTATCAACACTTTTAATTCTTTCTTTTCTCTTAATAGAGTCGTTTTTTATTGTTTCGTATTTACTTAAAAATATTGCATATTTTTCTTGTAAAGATTTAAGCAAAAAGGTTTTTTCAGTGAATTCTTTTCTCGCTTCTTCTTTATTAAAAGATAACTCCTGTTCATTATCTTTTTTTATAAGATTATATAAGTTTTCAATTTTTTTTGAATTTCCATCAAAAGCAATTAGTACATTTCTTAAATTTTCTTTAATACTATCAGGTTTAATATTTTCAAAATTATTTATTGTTTCATTTAATATTTTAGACTGACTTTCGTTAAAATCTTGAAAATATTTTAAGTAATTATTAATTGCTTCTTTAGTTTCTAAATTTCCAATATTTGCAAATATTTTTTCTGATAGAACCTCAAGCGCTTTTTGTTCATTATTTAATTGATCTGAAATCTTTTTAAAATCATTATTAGTTTTATCCTCAATCTCGTTATATGTTTTTTCAAATTCTAGTATTCCTGTCTTTTCTTCTATAAGTCGTTTGATATTAGAATTTGCATTGTTAATATTAATATTTTCACTTTGTAGATCATCATTAGTATTTTTTAGATCAACTCTAAGTTTTTCTGCTTCTTCCCTAGTTCTTTGCTCCTGTTTGAACAAATCCTCATATTCTAAATTTAGTCTTTGCAACTTACTTGTTATTTCTGCAAAATCGTTTCTGAGCGGTTTAATTCTTTTGTTTTCATTTTCTAATAGCTCAGTGCTATAATTTTTTTCAATTGTAACTGCACTAATATCATCATCAATTTCATTTAATCCTTCCTGACTTTCTTTTAATTCTTTATTAATTTCCTGAATTTTTAGAAAATTCAGCAACGCTTCATTTTTCTTAATATCGTTAGATATTGTTTTATATCTGGAAGCTTCTTCTGCTTGTTTTAATAAATTTTTTAGCTGAAGTTCGATTTGCTTCATTATATCGTCTGCTTTTTTAAGATTATTTTCAGCTGCAGTTAATCTTAATTCAGCCTCGTGTCTTCTAGCATGAAGCCCTCCAATACCAGCGGCCTCCTCTAGTATGGCTCTTCTATCAGTAGGCTTAGCAGTAATTAACGAACCAACTTTTCCCTGACTTACCATTGATGGTGAATGAGCTCCAGTAGAGAGGTCTGCAAATAATATTTGCACGTCTCTTGCTCGAACTTCTTTTCCGTTAATATAGTAACTTGATCCTTTATCTTTTTCTATTCTCCTTCTAACTTCTATTTCGGGAGTATCTCTGAATTGAGAAATATTTTCATTGTTTTCTAAAAGGATATTGACCTCAGCAATATTTTTAGAGGGACGATTTGAAGTACCTGAGAATATAACATCTTCCATCCCGCTGCCCCTTAGACTTTTTGCGGAGGTCTCACCCATACACCATCGCAGCGCCTCTACAATATTTGATTTTCCACAACCGTTCGGCCCAACGATGCCTGTAAGGCCATTTTCAATTAATAAATGAGATTTGTCAGCAAAAGATTTAAAACCAACTATTTCTAGTTTTTTAAATTTCATTTTAATTTTTTTGTAATTTCTTTGGATAAATTTTCAAAAGTAAGGTTCCCTTCAAATTTTTTTTCATTAATGATAATTGTAGGGGTAGAATTAATAGAATATTTTTTTTGGCCATTAATTCTATCATTTAATATCTTGTCTTCCAATTTTTGATCTTGTAAACAGTTTGTAAGTTTTTCATTAGATAAATTAAATTTATTAGCAATTAAAAATAATTTTTTATTAACCTCCTCTATCTTATTTCCGACAGACCAATTATTTTGATTTTTATAAATTTCATCAATTAGCAAGATACTTGATTCTTTTGTTGAGCATCTAACAATTTTTGATGCATTTAATGCAGCAATATCAAGAGGAAAATCAACTAAGGTAATTTTTAACAAATTTTTATTAACATATTCATTTACTAATTTTGGATACGTGTTTTTATGAAGATTAGCACAATGAGGGCATGTGAATGAACTGTAAATTTTAATTTCGACTTTTGCGTTTTTGTTCCCAACGAATATTTCATCCATATTTTGTCCGTAGGATGAAAAGCTAAAAAAAGCAAAATTAAAAAAAAACAAAAGTTTTATTATATAATTTTTTATTTTAATCATATTAATTTTATTTATTTAGCCTAAGAAATATTTTTTTTAAATTTTCATTTTCGATTTCATTAATTTTTTTTAAAATATTCTCACTTAGCGTAATTTTTTTTTTTATTTCCAAAGATGAATCTTTTGATATAATTTGTATCTTGTGAATAGCCTTAAATCCTAGGTAGCTATTAATTTTTTCAATAATTTGATCTCTGGAATATTCAATCTCTATCATTACATTTTTATTAACGTTTATTGAGAGAATATTTTCATTATTAATTTTTTTAATTTTAAAAGGTGCAACACATTTAAACATTTTTTCACCAACAATATTTTTCCAATTCTTAATTATTTCAAAATATACAAAGCCGTCTTTTTTAAGTATTTTTTTTGCATTTTCTGGTAATAAACTTTGCAAAGGTCTTAAGCCTTGAGTAAATTTTTTATTTAATAATTTATCAATCACCATGAAAAATGTTTTATCAAATAAAATTCTTGCTTGGTACGATAATCATAAAAGAGATTTGCCATGGCGAAGTTATCAAGGTTTTCAAGATAGAATTTACAAAGTTTTAGTAAGTGAGTTTATGCTTCAACAAACGCAAGTCAAAACAGTGATTCCTTTTTTTAAAAAATTTATAAAAGTCTTTCCAAACTTAAAAAAATTATCAAAGGCAAAATTAGATAAGGTATATAAGCTTTGGCAGGGTCTAGGGTATTATTCTAGAGCAAAAAATTTATTAAGTACCGCCAAAACAGTTCAGTCTAAATTTAATGGAAGACTACCTGCTGATTTTGAAACTTTAAAAAGTTTTCCTGGTATAGGTGATTATACAGCCTCAGCTATAATGGCCATAGCATTTGATAAAGATTTTATAGGTATAGATGGAAATGTTGAAAGATTTATAGCTAGATTATTTGGTTATAAAAATAATAAAAAAAAATTTAAAAATAGTATTTTATTAAAATTAAAAGAAATTAAATCAGAAAAAAACTTTTCTCTTTTTGCGCAGGCTTTAATGGAGATGGGAGCACTAATATGTACTCCACAAAATCCAAAATGTAATATTTGTCCTGTAATAAAAAATTGTATTTCTTTTAAAAGGAAAGATTTTAATTACAAAATTTTGAATAAAAAAAAAGTTAATATTAAAAAATATTATTTATTATATGCTTTAAAAAAAAATAAAATTTTATTTTTTAATAGTAAAAAAAAACTATTGCAGGGTTTTGTTAACCTTCCACTAATAGAGTATAAAAAAAATTTATTTGATATGAACTTCAAAAAAAATAGCTTTGTTTTTTCAGGTAAACCAAAAATAATTAAAAGAAATTTTGTTCATAATATTTCTAATATTAAAATGTTAATTCAAATCGTTCTTTTTAAAAGAATTATAAAAATAAATGACAATCAATTTTACTGGATAAATTATAATAAAATAGATAATTCATTGTTATCAAGTTTTTCAAAAAAGTTTATTAAATTATTAAGAACAAAAAATATTAAGTATGTTTAAAAAAATTATTATTGTCGGCGCAGGTATTGCTGGATTAACTTTAGCTAATTTTCTTAAAAAAAATAATTTTAATAATTTTCGGGTATATGAAAGGTTTGAAAAGAAGTTATCAAGACCTACAGGAATACAACTAACTCCAAACGCAGTAAGAATTTTAGATTTCTTAGACTCAAGATTTTTTTTAAATAATAATTTTAATAGAATTAATTATTTAAATATTAATGCAGTAAATTCAAAAAATTTTAACGACAAATCAGACCTAAGGATTAATCTTCAAAATATTGTTAGCGATAAAATGCCTTATCTAACTTGCGATAGAAACATCTTAATGAAATTTTTAGAAAAAAATTTATCTTCAAAAGAAATTTTTTATAACAGGCAAGTTGTTCAAACTATCAAGGATCATAATATTATTAGAGTAAAATTTAATGATGGCTCAGAGGATTATTGTGATCTGTTAGTCTCCGCAGATGGAATGTTTTCAAACTCTAGGTTAGATAATAATATTATTACAAATACAAATTTTTATGCTTACAGAGGAGTACTAAAGAACTTTTATTCCAAATATTCTCTGGAGAATGATGTTATTCGCCTATGGTTAAGCGGCAATAAACATTTAGTAACTTATTATATTAGCAATCAGAACGACCTAAGTTTTACTGGAATTAGTAAATCTACTCAAAAGACAAAATTAACAAATGATCATATAAATTATTCAATCCCATTTCCAGCAGATGAATTTAGAAGTTTATTTTCTTCAGAAAATAAAATTTTAAGAGAAATGCTAGATACGATTCATGAAGTATACCGATGGCCAATATTTTCATTAAAAAAGAGAGTTTTTTATAGAGATAATCAAATCTTCATAGGAGACTCTTCTCATGGCACAGTACCATTTCAGGCTCAGGGGGCTGCATTAGCAATAGAAGATTCTTATGTTTTATATGAACAAATTATTAAGAATATTACTAATAATTTGGGTGTATTTTATTTTAATAAACGAAATAAAAGAGTTAGAAGGATTATTCTTAGATCCCATCTAAATGTCTTTTTATTTCATTTAAAAAACCCATTTTTCCTTCTTTTAAGAAGCATTATTTTCAAAGTAATAGAAAAGTCTTTTTTAGCAAAAAAAATTATGTTTGGGTGGATCTTTAATTACAATCCAAGAAGTACTAGTTATTTTTTCTAATTTTTTCTCTTAAGTGATCAAGGGGATATAGTTTATTTTCCATTTTTACATGCCAAAAAGACCAGCCATTACAACTTTCGGTTCCTTGAGCTTTGGCACCAACGCTATGAATAGATCCTGTGATATCTTTATACAAAATACTTCCATCAGCCATTACATTTGCTTGAATTTTATTTTTAGCATCAAATAATTTTAATCCCGGTTCTATAATTCCACTTTCGATTAAATATCCAAAAGGTATTCTTTTTTCGTTTCTTTTATTTTCTATAGTTTTTAAAAAATTATTATCAATTTTTTTTATTTTTTTTATTCTTATTTCAGCAGTTTGAAAATATTGTTTATTATTCTCTATTCCATAAAAGTTTCGCCCTAGTTTCTTAGCAACAGCTCCAGTTGTTCCGGTACCAAAAAAAGGGTCTAATATAAAATCATCTTTTTTAGTCGAGGATAGAATAATTCTGTACAATAAACTTTCTGGTTTTTGAGTTGAATGGACTTTATTTCCTTCTTCATTTTTTATTCTTTCGTTTCCAGTACAAAGAGCTAATTCCCAATCAGATCTCATTTGCTTGTCATCATTAAAACATTTCAACGATTTATAGTTAAAAGTATATTTTGAATTTTTACTTTTAGCAGCCCAGATTAATGTTTCGTGAGCGTTAGTAAATCTTGTTCCTTTAAAGTTAGGCATAGGATTTTTTTTATTCCATATAATGTCATTAAGAATCCAAAAATCTTTATCTTGTATTACTTTACCTAATCTGAAAATATTATGATAAGTTCCGATTACCCATATTGTTCCATTAGGTTTTAAAACTCTTCTACATTCATTTATCCAAGCGGTAGAAAATTCGTCATATTTTTTATAATTTTCAAATTTATCCCACTCGTCGTTTACGGCTTTAACCTTGGAATGATCAGGCCTTTCCAAATTACTTTGTAATTGAAGATTGTAAGGTGGATCTGCAAAAATGCAGTCAAAAGTTTCCTTAGGTATTTTTTTTAATTCTTTTAGTGAATCCCCAAGAACAATCGTGTCTCTATTTATTGTCATACAACTAAAGAGAGAAAATAATCTTAGAAGACTTCCTCAGTCAACTTTTGTCTGCATATTAATTGTGCCTTAATTTTTAATTTATCAATAGGTTGTGTATTGGAGAAAAAGTCTTTCTATGATGTTCTGAAATGCCAAATTTTTTAATCGCCTCTAGATGTTTTTTGGTCCCATAACCGTAGTTTTTTTCCCAGTTATAGTTTGGAAATTTTATAGATAATTTTTCCATTAATAAATCTCTAGAAACTTTTGCTATTATAGATGCAGCGGCTATTGAAATACACTTTTGATCACCCTTAATAATTGTCTTAATATTCTTATTTTTATCTGGAGAAAAATTTCCATCAACGAGAATAACATAATCTTTAATATTAATTTTTTCTAAAGCTCTGTTCATTGCAAGCAAAGATGATTGTAAAATGTTAAATTTTTCAATTTCTTTAACAGAAGCAATTCCAATGCTGTATTCACATTTACTAGTAAGTTCTTTAAATATTTTCATTCTTTGATGTTTGTTAAGTTTTTTAGAGTCATTAATCCCCTTCGGAAAAATATTTTGATCTAATTTAATAGCAGCAGCAAAAACAGGCCCAGCTAGGCATCCTCTGCCCACCTCGTCTACACCAATTATATTTTTACCGAATTTGAAATCATTTAAAATATTCATTAATTATTGAATATTTCATTTTTGAATTTTTTAAGATCTTCCCATGATAATTTTTTATTTTCAGGTTCTTTTAATAATAACTCTGGATCAAAAGTAGCAAATGTAATGAATTTATCTTTATTAATAAGAATTGAATTCCATTTACCGCGAATATCTAACAATTTTTTAGTAGAATTATTTAAAAAATTAGCTGAAATTTCTCCAAGAAACAAAATATATTTTGGCTGAATAATTTTTACATGCTTGATCAAAATATCCTTGTAAAAATTATATTTATTTTTTTTATCATTATCTTTATCGAAATAAATATTAGATAAATAATATTTTTCTTTATCAAGCGATATTGAAGATAACATTTTACTTAATAGTTGACCTCTTGTTCCTGAAAAAATTTCTTGATTTCTAATATCTTCATCATTTGGATAATCACCGAGAATCATAATTTTAGAATTTGGATTGCCTTTATAAAAAAAATTATTGTTATAATTTTTTTTAAGTTGATTACTAATTTCTTTAAATAGTTCAGTAATTAACTGTTCTTTATTAATCAACAAACTCTGCTTAGATTTTACGATTGTGTCGGAAAATAAGTTGGTAATATTTAAAGTTGAATAGTATTCTAAGAGGTTTATAATTTTGCTATTCAAATTTTTTTTGTACATTGTATGAATAAAAAGACTTACTTATTGATTATTTTATTATTATTTATAGTAAATAATTCTGATTTGAATGCAAATATTTTAGATAATAAAAAGGCATTAATTAAAAATTCAAATTATTTTTCTAACTATTTATCTGGAAATATATCATTACAAAAAAATGACTCTCTTAAGGCAAGTAGTTTTTTTGGTAATATTGAAAATTTAGGCCATTATCATTCAGAATTTAATCTGAAGTATGTTGAAACGCTTGTTAACAACGGGAAGATTGATGAGGCCTATATATTTATAAAAAAGTTAGATAAATCTTATCAATCATTATACCCGTTTAATTTCGTATTATTTGTTCATGATTTTAAAAAAGGGAGATATTCGAAATTAAAGAATTATATATCTTCGCAAAAGCAAAATCTAAACGATCCGTTATTAATAGATTTATATCAGTTTCTTGATCTATGGGCAGATATACCTAGTAAAAATATACGTGACATAAATGAAAAGATCAATTTATTAAATTCTAGTTTTAAAAATATTTCTTTAACACAAAAAATTTTAATAAATTTATATCTAGATAATCAAAAAAATATTGAATTAGACTTTGAAGAAATTGCGAATAAAAAAGAATTAGGTAGATATAATTATTTTCATTTATCTTATTATTTAGAAAAAAATAATAAAGATAAAATTAGTGAGATAATAAATCAAAACCTTGATATTAGGTCTGAAAATTTGCTATTTAAGCAGCTTTTTTTAGATGTTGTTGAAAATAAATTTCATAAAATAGATAGATTTTATAAAAGAAAAAATATTAATCATGGCTTAGCGGAACTATTTTATTTATTTGCAAATTTTTATCAAAATTATCAACAAGTACAGATTTCAAATTTTTATTTAAATTTAAGTGAATATTTAAATCCTAACTTTTTATCAAACAAAATCCTTAAAATAGAAAATCTTGTTTTGTTAAAAAATTTTGAAGAGTTAGAAAAAGAAATTCAAGTTATTGAACAATTGGGCAATGAGTTTTATTGGTATGCTAATTTTACAAGATTAAGATTTTTAACAAATAGTAACTCAGATAAGCAAATTAATTTACTTGAAAATTTTTTAACTAAAAATGACTCTTTTGCATCTGAAAAATATTTTGAACTTGCAAATTTTTTAAAGAATAACAAAAACTATATAAAATCCGTAGCATTATATGAAAAATCAATAGAATTAAAAAATGATAAAAAAAATAGTGATTGGAATTATTACTATAATTTAGCCATAAGCCAAGAACGTGCTGGGGATTGGGATAATGCAGAAAAAAATTTTTATAAAGCTCTAAAAATTTCACCTAAGGAGGCTGAGGTTTTAAATTATTTGGCATACAGTTGGTTAGAAAAAAAAATTAATTTAGATAAAGCAAAAGAAATGCTCGTTGAAGCTGTCAGCATTAGTAAAGGACAAGGATATATTTTAGACTCATTAGGTTGGGCATATTTTTTATTAAAAGATTTTGATAAAGCAGAAGAGCTTTTACAAATAGCTTATGAGAAAGAACCCTCAGAAGCAGTGATATATGATCACTACGGAGATGTTCTTTGGACTAATGGAAAAGAGATACAAGCTAGATACGTTTGGCAAAATGCTGTTAAGCTAAAAAATATAGAGAATGATTTAAAAGAAACTATAATTAAAAAAATAATTTTTGGGTTAGAAGATGTTAATAAAAAAAAGTCTTAAGGCTTATGGTAAAATTAATTTATATTTAAAAGTAATTAAAAAATTAAAGAATAAATATCATCAAATAGAAACATTATTCTGTTATTTTGATATTTATGATCAAATTTTAGTATCTTCTAGCAAGACAAGTAATCAGATTACTTTTATTGGAAAATTTTCAAAAGGAATAAGTAATACTAATAATACAATATTGAAATTATTGAATATTTTAAAGAAATATCCAAAATTTAATAGACATAAATTCAAAATAAAAATTATAAAAAATTTACCACAAGGTTCAGGATTGGGAGGTGGATCTGCGGATGCTTCTGTTTTACTTAATTTTTTTAATAAGAACTTAAAATTGGATCTAAAAAGAAAAACAATTTCTTTAATTTGCAATAAAATTGGAAGTGATGTTAAGCCTTCTTTAAATACTAATTTTAAGATGCTTTACGGTTCAAGTAATAAAATTATAGAATTAAATAAAAGACCAAAATTAAATTTGTTATTAATTTATCCAAATTGTTTAAATTCAACAAAAAGTATTTATCTTTCAAATAAAATATATTCAAAAAGGACTAATTCTGAAATATCAATTTTAAAGAAGAATATTTTGAATTTAAGTTTTTTATTTAAATTTTTAAATTACAAAGGGAATGATCTAGAACAAACCGCTTTTAAAGCGAATAAAATAATATTAAAAGTATTAACTTCTCTTAAGAAATTAAAAGGCTGTAAATTAGCAAGAATGACCGGCACTGGTTCAGCTTGCTTTGCTATCTTTGAAAATAAGTCACAGTTAGCTGAAGCTATTGTTGTTTTAAAAAAACATTATAAAAGTTATTGGATAAGGAAAGCAAAAATAATATAACCTTATTTCAAAAATAAATATTGGGGCTTAGCCAAGCGGTAAGGCAGCGGGTTTTGATCCCGCCATCCCAGGTTCGAATCCTGGAGCCCCAGCCAA